>JANJVG010000108.1 GCA_024710165.1 Burkholderiaceae bacterium | reverse complement strand
CTGCGCGGTGCCTACCCCATGCGCTGGCTGCTGGCCCTGCTGGGCCTGGTGATGGTGCTCATCATCGTGGCCATGAGCCGCATCTCCATGCGCATCGTCAACAACGCCATCGACGCAGTGGGTGGTGATCGCGAGCCCTATCTGGCCCGCCCGCCCCGGCGCAACCTGGCCATTCTGTGCATCGCGCTGTTCACCCTGGCCGAGTTCGTGCAGCCCGGCGGCCGAACCAGCGGCTGGCTGGCCTGCGCCGCCGCCGCCGCGCTGTGCAACCTGATGGGCGACTGGCACGTGGGCCGCCCGCTGCTGCGCCGCCTGCCGCTCATGCTCTACGCCGTGTACGCCTGCATGGCGCTGGGCTACGCGCTCATCGGCACGGCGTTGCTCGCGGGCGGGCCGGGCGCCAGCGCCGGGCGCCACCTGCTCACCGTGGGCGCCATCGGGCTGTCGATCTACGCCGTGATCTGCATCGCCGGGCGCGCGCACTGCGGCCATCCGTCGGACGAACGGCCCTGGGTGGCGCGGGGTGCGGTGCTCATCGTGGCCGGGGCCTTGCTGCGTGCCGGTGCGGCCTTTGTGCCGGACGCGGCTTCAGCCCTGCTCGGCCTGGCGGGGCTGTGCTGGGTGGCGGCGTTCGGGCTGCTGTGCTGGCGCATCGGGCCGGTGCTGTGGCGCGCGCGGCCGGATGGGTTGTGGGGGTGTCAGGGGTAGGGTGGTGAGGTCGTCGCGTCGTTGGCCATGGTGATCGGGGATTGGATTGCTGCGCTTAAACTTGTTTGTCCGAGGAAAGTTCGGGCGACATATAAATCGTGAGAGGGAGATTTGAATGCAGCCAGGCAAGACGTCTGTCACCAGTCTTTTTAATGCTCCAGCCCAATACCTGATTCCTGTTTTTCAGCGCGGGTACGTGTGGACGCTTGAGAAGCAAGTCGTGCCACTATGGGCTGATCTGGAAGATCGGGCTCTTCGGCTGATTGAGCGCACTGAAATGGCCCAGCAGGTGGGGGTGCAATCACTCAAACCTCTGCAAAAGCACTTTCTCGGATCATTGGTTCTGACGCCGATGCACAGCTCCTTCGGGCGCGTTACGGCGTATGAAGTCATCGATGGGCAACAGCGAACAACCACGCTGCACTTGCTGATGCTTGCATTCCGACACGCGGCAAAGATGTTGGACAGTTCTCCCGTTGCGCAGATGCTGGACGGCGTAGTTCGTAACCCAGGGCCATACACAGTCGTTGAAGACCACCATAAGGTCTGGCCCACCAAGGCGGGCCGCGCAGAGATTGCATTTCTGGATCAAGCCGCCGATTGCGCATCTGTTCTTGCGGCGTATCCCGCTCGCGCAGGGAAAAATGGCAAACAGCGTGTCGAGCGGCCGCTGATGGTTCAAGCCTATTTGTATCTTCACCATGCATGCCTTGCGTATTTGCGCGGCGTTTCTTTGGAGGATCCTGTGACGGCGGAGTCGGAGCGCACTTGGGCGGATGCACTGGTGCACTCCATTCGTAACGAAAACAACCTGGCTCCAATACAGGCACATCTGCCACTGCAGCCTGAGCGCGCCGAGACATTTTTCATGGCGCTCCAGGAGCTGGTGCAGATCATGACGTTGACGTTGGAAACTGAGGACGATCCTCAGGTGATTTTCGAAACGTTGAATGCCCGTGGCGAGCCCCTGCTGGCGTCTGATTTGGTGAGGAATTTTGTTTTCCTGGAAGCAGCACGGCGAGGGCAATCAGTGGAGGCGCTGTATGCCAATCACTGGCAGGGTTTCGATGAATGTCGGGATCAAAACAACATCGTTACAGCGAACCGCTACTGGCGGGAGAAAGAGCGGCAGGGTCGCATCACGTCTCCTCGCATCGATTTGTTCTTTTTCCATTACACCGTTCTTCGGCGGCGGCAGGAAACGATGGTGAGCCATGTGTTTCTGTCGTTCAAGGAATGGTGGCAGGGGGAACCACGTGACATCGATGCAGAGCTTGCCCGCATCGTTCGAACCAGTGTCTTTTTCAGGCAGCTCATTTCTCCTGAGGGCAATGGCTTCATTGCAGAGTTCGCACGGCTGGTCAAGACGCTGGATGTCAGCACACTCGCACCGCTTTACCTTGCTTTGCGGGAGCGCCTCAACGATAACGATCCGCGCCTCCAGCAGGCACTTGGGGATCTTGCTTCTTATGTGACTCGGCGCGCGGTTTGTGGCTACACCACCAAAAACTACAACAAGATTTTCTTGAAACTCCTATTGGAAATTTCAGAGGCCGACGATCCGGCGCAGGTGCTGCGCGCGAATCTATTGAGGATGGGTGGGCATAGTCAAGCCTGGCCGACGGATCAAGAGTTCTCGGATGCTTGGATGGATCGACCTGTTTACAAGGAGCTTCGACCAGCGAAAGTGGGGGCTATTCTTGGAGCGCTCGAATTGGCTTGCCGTACGCCAGATCAGGAGACCACTTGGGCGCCTGTGCGGGAGACGCTGACGGTGGAGCATGTGATGCCGCAGTCATGGGATGGCAGCGGGCACTATCCTCTGGAAGGTGCCAATGATGATCTTCGCATCCGGCGTAACCGACTTGTGCATACGTTTGGCAACTTGACCTTGCTGACACAGCCCCTGAACAGTTCGGTCAGCAACGGGCCCTTTCTGGATCACGAAAGAAATGGTGCGACTGTCGAAGGAAAGCGCAGTGGTTTTCGTGGCAGTTTGCTGCTGTTGAACGCGTATTTTCTCAATCCCTCAATGACCACTTGGGAGGAGGAGCAAATCGTTTGCCGTGGAGAAAAACTCTTGAAGGCAGCTTTGTCCCTGTGGGGGCGGCCAGCACCTGCGGCCCAAGAAGGCTGACTTCTTTGGCAGATCACCTTTCCAAGCCCAGCATGCGTCATTTTTGAGCACTTCAGCTCTGATGCGGCTTAAAATGACCTCATGTAGTCACAAGGAGGTTCATCATGGAAACCCTACAAATCCGTGAAGCCAAAGCCAGCTTCTCTGCGCTGGTGGCCGCTGCAGAAAATGGCCGCCCCACGCTGGTCAGCCGCCATGGTCATCCAGCGGCCATGATTGTTCCGGTGGCCGATGGTGCGCGCCTGTATCCGCTGGAGATGCCCAACCTGGCCAACTACCTGCTGGCGCTGCCTGAGCCGCTGGAGACCGAGCGCGACGCCACGCCGCTGCGGGGAATCGATTTTGAATAAGGGGTATTTGCTGGACACCAGCGTGGTGTCCGCGCTGGCACCAGGGCGGGAATCTTTCGTGCCTGCCGCCTTGCGCCAATGGCTGCAGGCGCACCACCAAGCGCTGTTTCTGCCTTCGATTGCCATTGCTGAAATGGCGCAAGGCATTGGCAAGCTGCGCCGGGCCGGAAGCGCAGAGCGGGCCGACCGCCTGGATGCCTGGTTGGATGGCTTGCTGGCCACGTATGCAGACCGTATCTTGCCCCTGGACGCCCAGGCCGCACGGCTGGCGGGGCAAATGTCAGATGCCGCCATGGCTCAGGGCCGCCACCCCGGTTTTGCCGATGTGGCGATTGCGGCATTGGCCCAGCATGCGGGATTGCTGCTGCTGACCTGCAATCTCCGGCATTTTCAGCCACTGGGGGTGGCCTGCGTTGATCCGTTGATCGAGCCGCCCGCAAGGTGAGTGCGAAGGATGCGCCCAATAGCACCTCCATTCAACGATAGACACATTGGCAGCAGTCCAAATGTTGCTATTGATGTTCATTAAAATAGACAAAACTCTTTATTTTGTCTAGTATTACGGGCAAATGAACTCCCCAGATACCTCCGCCATCCTGCAACGCCAACTGCTGCTGCAGCTGGGCGACAGGCTGCGCCGCCTGCGTAAGGCGCAGCGGCTGGGTACGGTGGAGATGGCCCGCCGCGTGGGCATTTCGCGCACGACGCTGGCCGCCGTGGAGGCGGGCGACCCCGCGCCTTCCATTGGCACCTACTTGCGCGTGATGGCGGTGTTGGGTATCGGCGGTGATTTGGCGCTGCTGGCAGGTGATGTGATGCACCCCGCGCCGGCTGATTCTGCGGCGGCGCGGTCGCGCCGCAGCGCGCCCCAGGTGCAGGTGCTGGTGACCACCGATACCGCCCGCCACCAGGCCCAGGATTTGCAGAGCCTTGTGCTGCACGAGGAAGCGGTGAGGCGCGTGCGCGCCGACCCTGCACTGCTCGCGCAGGCGCTGGGCACCCTGCAAACCTGGCTGGCCGCTGGCAACCAGCGCTCTGCCAGTCTGTGGCTGGAGTGGCAGACGATTCTGGAGGAAGGCAAGTGGAGCAAGGTGCTGGGCCGAACACGGCATGCGCAGGAGCTGCGCCAGGCCTCGCCGCTGACGCCGCTGTTGCCGCCTGACGTGCGTGAGCGCATTCTTGGCGAGGTTCGCAGCCTCAAGAAAGGGGTTGTGCTGGGCAAGGAACTTGCGCCATGAATCGGGACGAGCTGGAGCACCTCATCCGGGCCAGTGGCGCCATTACCAACCAGTATGAGTTTGTCATCGTCGGGAGCCAGTCGATCCTTGGGCCGATTCCCTACCCGGAGCCTGTGTTCAAGATGTCCGCCGAAGCAGACATCTTGAAAATGCTATCAAATATATAGCTTGTAGCGCTTATGGATAAAGCGCTAGATGCCGATTTGACTGATATTTTCTGGGCCTCTTGCGAGGGCTGCTTCCAATCCTTGCTGCGGCCCAGGCGGTTCTGCGTGGAAATACTGCGCTGCATCAAAGGCGGTTCCCCAGGGTAAAACCATCGTTATAACCAAGCGTATACTTCGCTCGCTTATATCGCTTCGGAGCCCCGTCCCATGGCCCTCACGCCCCTGAAACGCAGCCTTGCCGCCTGTCTTCTGGCAGGCCTTGCCAGCGCCGCCATGGCGGGCGACATCACGGTATCCGCAGCCGCCAGCCTGACCAATGCCTTCAAGGGCATTGCACAGGGCTACGAGTCTGCGCACCCCGGCAGCAAGGTGCTGCTGAACTTTGGCGCGTCGGGCGCCTTGCTGCAGCAGATGGCCAAGGGTGCGCCGGTGGATGTGTTTGCCTCGGCCGACCAGGAGACCATGGACGCCGCGCAGCAGCAGGGCCTGGTGCGCGCGGCCGACCGGCAGGATTTCGTGCGCAACGCCCTGGTGGTGATTGCGCCCATCGACGCCAAGGCGCCGCCGGCCGCGCTGAAGGACCTGGCCGCGCCCGGCGTGGCGCGCGTGGCGCTGGCGCTGCCCGCCAGCGTGCCCGTGGGGCGCTACGCCAGGCACGCGCTGGAGGCAGCGGGCCTGTGGGGCGCGGTGCAGGCCAAGGCGGTGAACACGACGAACGTGCGCCAGTCGCTCGACTACGTGGCGCGCGGCGAGGTGGATGCGGGCTTTGTCTATGCCACCGATGCCGCGCTCATGAAGGACAAGGTGAAGACAGTCTTCGATGTGCCGCTGGACCTGGCCATCCTCTACCCCATCGCACGCACCGCCGCCAGCAGCAACGCCACTGAAGCGGCGGCGTTCATCGGCTATGTGCGTTCGCCGGCCGGCCAGGCCATCCTGGCGCGCTACGGTTTCTTGAAGCCTTGAGCATGGACGGCGCCTGGCCCGCTCTCTGGCTCTCGCTGCAGGTGGCTACCTGGGCCACGCTGCTGTGCCTGGTGCTGGGCACGGGCGTAGGCTATGCGCTGGCGCGCTGGCGCTTTCCGGGGCGCGACCTGCTCGACACGTTGCTCACGCTGCCCATGGTGATGCCGCCCACGGTGCTGGGCTACTACCTGCTGGTGCTGCTGGGGCGCAAGGGCTGGGTTGGTGGCTGGCTGCATGCCACCTTTGGCATCAACCTGATCTTCACGCTCACCGGGGCGGTGATCGCGGCCACGGTGGTGGCGTTCCCGCTGGTGTTCAAGCCCGCGCGCGCGGCCTTCGAGGCGGTGGACCCGCAGTTGCAGGACGCCGCGCGCGTGCTCGGTGTTTCCGAGGCGGGCGTGTTCTGGCGCGTCACGCTGCCGCTGGCCTGGCGCGGCATCCTGGCCGGGGTGCTGCTGGGCTTTGCACGGGCGCTGGGCGAGTTCGGCGCCACGCTGATGGTGGCGGGCAGCATTCCGGGCAGGACGCAGACGCTGTCGATCGCCGTGTACGAGGCCGTGCAGGCCGGGCAGGACGATGTGGCCAACCTGCTGGTGCTCATCACCTCGGTGGTCTGCGTGGCGGTGCTGCTGGCCGTGGGCAAGCTGGCGCCGGGGCGCGTGGCAAGGCAATGAGGCATCCCCCTGTGGCGCTGCGCGCCTTCCCCCTTCTCTCGCCTCGCTGCGCGATGCGGGAAGGGGGACGCCACCCGCGCGGCGGGGCGGCCCTTGCGCGGTGGCCGCTGGCTTGGGCCGCGCCTGTATCGTGGGCTGATTGCAGTTTGCGAAGCAGCGAAACACAGAGAGGTTTGCATGCGGCTTGATGTGGACATTCGCAAAACGCTGCGCTCGGGCCACCGCACCTTCGAGCTGCGGGCGCGCTTTTGCGCGCAGGGCGAGCGCGTGGTGGTGGTGGGGCCCTCGGGCGCGGGCAAGAGCATGCTGCTCAAGGCGCTGGCCGGGCTGCTGCGGCCCGACGCGGGCCATGTGCGGCTGGATGGCGAGACGCTGTTTGACGCCGCCCAGGGCATCCACCGGCCGCCGCGCGAGCGCGCCGTGGCCTACCTGTTCCAGGACTACGCGCTGTTCCCCCATCTCAACGTGCGCCAGAACATCGCCTTTGGCGAACTGCGCGGCTGGCGCAACCCGGCGGCGGGGCATGCCAGCCCGGAGGTGGAGCGCTGGCTCGATGCCTTCGGCCTGCGCGAGGTGGCGCACCAGCACCCGCACGAGCTCTCGGGCGGGCAGCGCCAGCGCACGGCCCTGGCGCGCGCGCTGGTGGCCCGGCCGCGCGCGCTGCTGCTCGACGAGCCCTTCGCCGCGCTCGACACCGACCTGCGCGCGAGCATGCGCGCCGAGCTGGACGCGCTGCAGCGCCGCCTGCGCGTGCCCATGGTGCTCATCACGCACGACCCCGAGGACGTGCGCGTGTTTGGCGAGCAGGTGCTGCGCATGGATGGCGGCCACATGATGGAGGACATTGCCCATGCCTGAACAAGACAAACGCATCGAACTGGGCGGCTCCCTGTGGATGACCGTGGGCGGCGAGAGCCTGGGCGGCTCGGGCCGCGTGCAGCTGCTGGCGCTGGTGGGCGAGCAGGGCTCCATCACCCACGCCGCCAAGGCCATGAAGATGAGCTACAAGGCCGCCTGGGACGCCATCGACACCATGAACAACCTGGCGGGCGAGCCGCTGGTGGAGCGCGTGGCGGGCGGCAAGGGCGGCGGCGGCACGCGGCTCACGCCCCGGGGCCAGCAGTTGGTGGAGAACTTCCGCCGCATCGAGGCCGAGCACCAGCGCTTCATCGCGCAGCTGGGCCAGCAGGCCCAGGGCATTGCCGACGACTACCTCCTGATCCGGAACATCAGCATGAAAACCAGCGCGCGCAACCATTTCGCGGGCACCGTCACCCGCGTGGTGCACGGCGCCGTCAACGACGAGGTCGAAATCGAAGTGCGGCCGGGCCTGTGCATCGTCGCCACCGTCACGCACGAGAGTGCCGAGGGCCTGGGCCTGGCCGTGGGCGCGCAGGCGTTCGCCCTGGTCAAGGCCTCGTCCATCGTGGTGGTGACCGAGGCCGAAGGCGCGCATTTTTCTGCGCGCAACCGCCTGGAGGGCACGGTGGCGCGCATCGCGGTGGGCGCGGTGAACGATGAGGTGGTGATCGACGTGGCCGATGGGGTGTCGATCGCAGCGATCATCACGCACGCCAGCAGCGAGGCCCTGGGCCTGACGGTGGGCGCACGCGCCACGGCGATCTTCAAGGCATCGAGCGTGATCGTCGGCGCCCCGGCATGATGCGCCGCCCGCGCGGCGGTACTCAGCGCCGCTCGTACCGCACAAAGCTGAACGGCAGGCCGCCCGCGCTGGTGCGCGCCTCGCGCGCGGTTTCCACCCATTCGAGGCCGAGTTCGGGGGCGAAGGCATCGCCGTCAAAGTCTTGCGCGATCTCGGTCACTTCCACGCGCTGGGCCAGCGGCAAAGCCTGGGCGTAGATCTGCGCGCCGCCAATCACCCACACCGTGGCGGGCTTCGATTGCTCTGCTATTTGTAGCGCCTCGCGCAGGCTGGATGAGCGCTGGGCGCCCATTTCATTCCAATTTTCCTGGCGCGTGACGACGATGTTGGTGCGGCCCGGCAAGGGGCGAAAGCGCGGTGGGAGTGAATCCCAGGTCTTGCGCCCCATGATGACGGGGCTGCCTTGCGTGAGCTGCTTGAAGTGCGCCAGGTCCTCCGGCAGGTGCCAGGGCATGGTGCCGTCCTTGCCGATGGCGCCATTGGCGGCGCGTGCGTAGATGAGGGCGATGTGCATGGTGTCGGCGCAGGTGAGGGGGTCAGCCAAAGATCCAGGTGAAGATGAACGTGAGCAGGGCCAGCACGAGTACGGTGCCGGCCACCGCTGCCTGCCGTTTGTTGCGCAGCAAGGCCAGCAGCGGCACGCCCGCGAGGAGCAGAGAGACCACGCCCATGCCTTGTGCATCGGTACCGAACAGTGCCGGAGCCATGCCGAAGCGGGTGGAGCGCTCGGGCACCACTTCCGTGACCAGGGCCAGCACGCCCAGGGCAGCAAAGGTCAGGCTGATCAGTACAAAGCACACTTTGGCCAGTGTGCCGGGTCGTTCCGATGGCCTGGGCATGCCTACACCGCCACCGGTGCCTTGATGGCCGGGTGGCATTGGTAGTCCAGCACCTCGAAGTCTTCGTATGCGTAGTCGAAGATGCTGTCCGGGCGGCGCTTGATGTTCAGCACCGGGTAGGGGTAGGGCGCGCGAGCCAGTTGCGTTTGCACCTGTTCGTGGTGGTTGCTGTAGATGTGGCAGTCGCCGCCGGTCCAGATGAAGTCGCCCACCTCCAGGTCGCATTGCTGCGCCACCATGTGCGTGAGCAGGGCGTATGACGCAATGTTGAAGGGCACGCCCAGGAAGATGTCGGCGCTGCGCTGGTAGAGCTGGCAGGACAACTGTCCCTTGCCGCCGGGCGTGGTGGAAGGCGCCACGTAGAACTGAAAGAACGCGTGGCAGGGCATGAGCGCCATCTGATCCAGCTCGGCCACGTTCCAGGCGCTCACGATGATGCGGCGCGAGTCGGGGTTGCTCTTGAGCGTGTCGATCACCTGTTGGATCTGGTCGATGTGGCCGCGAGGGTTTTCAGGGGTGGGCGCGGGCCAGTTGCGCCACTGCACGCCGTACACGGGGCCGAGGTCGCCGTCTTCGCGCGCCCATTCGTCCCAGATGGTCACGCCGCGCTCCTGCAGCCAGCGCACGTTGCTGTCGCCGCGCAGGAACCACAGCAGTTCCAGGATGATGCTCTTGAGGTGCACCTTTTTGGTGGTCACCAGCGGGAAGCCCTCGCGCAGGTCAAAGCGCATCTGGTGGCCGAAAACGCTTTTTGTGCCCGTGCCAGTGCGGTCGCCTTTTTCAACGCCATTCTCAAAAACGTGGCGCATGAAGTCTTCGTACTGCGAGCGGATGGGGCGGGAGGGCATGGGCAAATCCTGGGAGGTACGGTCGCGCTATGTCAGCAGACAAGCGCCTTGGAGCTTGGCGGCGGCCTGGTCGAAAGTCCACAGCGGTGAATGCCCGGCGTGGGCGGCCAGTGCGGTATGCAGGCAGTCGGCAAAGTCGGCGCTGGTGTGGCTGTAGTCGTGCAGCGCCCACTCAAGGGCGGCTTCGGCGTCAAACGTCAGTTCCTTGCTGGCCAGCAGCCCGGCAAGTGCCTGCGTGATGGAGGGCTTGGCAAAGCGGTACCGTGATCGAAGCACCCATTCCAGTTCCAGCACGACGGTGACAGGAATATGCAGTGCTTGCCCCTGCGCAACGCAGCGGGCGATGAACTGGTGGGCCGTTTGGTGTTGGGCCGCATCGTCCTGCACCAGAAAGCGCACCAGCACGTTGGTATCCAGTGCAGGCATCAGCGCCAGGCTTTCATGTCCTCGGTGGCGACATGGCAGCCCTTGGGGGCTTGCAGGCTGCCAGCCAGGGCCAGCACCGACTGGTTCTTGGCGCGCACGATCAAGCCACCGTCTGGCATCAGGTGCCAGACCAGTTGCGACCCCGCATGCACCCCGAGCCGGTGCCGGATTTCAGCCGGTACGGTGGTCTGGCCTTTGGCGGTGATGGTGGATTCGAGCATGGCGCAATCTCCTTGCATTTGGAGTAATTGTAATGCGCCCTCAATCAGTGGCCAGCACCCGCCCCGGGTTCATCAGGTTCTGCGGGTCCAGCGCCTGCTTGATGGCGCGCATCATCGACAGCGCCACGGGCGATTGGTAGCGTTCCAGCTTGTCGGTCTTGAGCGCACCCACGCCGTGCTCGGCCGAGAACGAGCCGCCGAACTGCGCCACGGCCTCGTACACCAGGTGGTTGACGTGGTCCTCCTGCTCGCGCAGGAAAGCCTTGGCGTCGCCGCCTTCGGGCGCCTGCACGTTGTAGTGCAGGTTGCCATCGCCCAGGTGGCCGAAGTTGACCAGGCGCACGCCGGGGATTTCGCGCTGCAGCAGCGCGTCGACATGCTCCACGAAGGCGGGAATGCGCGAAATGGGCACCGAGATGTCGTGCTTGATGTTCAGCCCCTCTTCGGCCTGGGCCAGGGGGATGTTCTCGCGGATGTGCCAGAGCTGCTGCGCCTGGGTGATGCTCTCGGCCACCACGGCGTCCTGCACGCAGCCTTGCTCGAAGGCGGTTTCCAGCAGGGCTTCAAAGCGTTCGCGGGCGTGCTGTTCGGATTCGCTGTCGGAGTTTTCCAGCAACACGGCCCAGGGGATGTCTGGCTGGTCGATGAAGGGCACGCGCAGTTGCGGCATGTGCTTGTCCACCAGTTGCAGCGCAAAGCGCCCCATCACCTCGAAGCCGGTGAGCCCCGCGCCCAGGTGCTGGTGCGCCAGGGCCAGCAGGCGCACGGCCTGTTCCATGCTGGGCACGGCGGCCCAGGCAGTGAGCTGTGCGGCGGGGCGCGGGTAGAGCTTGAGCGTGGCGGCGGTGATGATGCCCAGCGTGCCTTCGCTGCCGATGAGCAGGTTGCGCAGGTCGTAGCCGGTGTTGTCCTTGCGCAAGCCGCTCAGGCCGCTCCAGACCTCGCCCTGCGCGTTGACCACTTCCAGCCCCAGGCACAGCTCGCGCGAGTTGCCGTAGCGCACCACCTGCGTGCCCCCGGCGTTGGCCGCCAGGTTGCCGCCGATGGTGCAACTGCCTTCCGACGCCAGCGAGAGCGGGAACAGCAAACCGGCCTTGTCGGCGGCCTCTTGCACGTTCTGCAGGATGCAGCCGGCTTCGACGGTGAGGGTGAGGTTGTCGGGGTCCAGCGCGCGCACCGCGTTCATGCGCGTGAGGCTCAGCACCACTTCGCGGCCCGAGGTGTCGGGCGTGGAGCCGACCGACAGGCCGGTGTTGCCGCCTTGCGGCACGATGGGCGCACCGGCAGCGGCGCAGGCCTTGACCACGGCGGCCACCTCTTGCGTGCTGGCCGGGCGCACGACGGCCAGGGCCTTGCCGCGCACGCGGCGGCGCCAGTCCTGCTCCCAGGCGCTGAGGTCGCCCTCGGTCAGTACATGGGGGGCACCGACGATGTGGCGCAGGGATTCGATCAGGTTTTGCATGGAAAGGGCTCCAGGGCGGCAGGTGCTGGGCGCGGTGCCCGGTTCATTCAGGGTGTGGATGCTGCGGTGGAAGGCGGAGCGCTGCGCAGGCGTGCGCGGATGTGCACGGTGCAGGCGGTGAACAGCACCAGGCACAGCAGCACTTCCAGCAGCGCCAGCCAGTTGCCTGGGGGGGCATCGCTCCAGGCGCGCACCACGCCTTCGGTGAAATACAGCCACACCAGCAGGCTGACCCAGCGGTAGGTGTACATGCGGTTCTTCAGAAAACCCGCCAGCGGAATGCACAGCGGCAAGGCTTTGAGCGCCAGCCACGAGCCGCCGGGGCGCAGCGGCGCCAGAAACAGCTCCCAGGCCAGGCACAGCGCGATCAGGGCCAGCAGGCTGGCGACGGCCACGCGGCGCGCGCCGTTGACCCAGGGGGCGGCAACAGGAAGGGATGGCGGGTGGGCGGGGTTCATTGCGATGGCATCATAGCGACCATGCCCTTTTCCCTACAGACTGCGGTGCGGCGCCTCGAATTGCTGGGCGCCGAGCTCTCCCATTTTCCGTGGAAAAACACCGCCTACACCTTGCGCGAGCGCTTCCGAGAGGACCGCCTGGGCCTCACGGCCAGCAGCCTGACTTTCACCACCATGCTGGCGCTCGTGCCGTTTGTGACCGTGGCGCTCGCCGTGTTTACGGCTTTTCCGATGTTCGGCAAGCTCCAGGAGGTGCTGCAGCGCTGGCTGATCGATAGTCTGGTGCCCGACAACATTGCGCGCCAGGTGCTGGGCTACCTCACGCAGTTCGCCGCCAAGGCCAATCGGCTGGGGCTGTTGGGCTTTTCCGTGCTGCTGGCCACGGCGCTGGCCTTGATTTTGACCATCGACCGCACGCTCAACACCATCTGGCGCGTGCGCCGGCTGCGCCCGCTGGGCCAGCGCGTGCTCATCTACTGGGCGGCCCTCACGCTCGGTCCCCTGGTGCTGGGGGCCAGCCTGGCGCTGACGTCTTACGTGCTGTCGGCCTCGGGTGGGCTGGTGGGTCAGGTGCCGGGCGGGGTGCGTCTGCTGCTCGATTCGATCGAATTTCTGGTGCTTGCCGCCGGCATGACGGGCTTGTACCACTACGTGCCCAACACCCGGGTCAACTGGCGCCATGCCTGGGCGGGCGGAATTTTTGTGGCGGTGTTCATGGAACTCGCCAAGAAAGGGCTGGCGCTGTACGTGGCCCAGGTGCCCACCTATTCGGCGGTGTACGGCACCTTCGCCACGCTGCCCATCCTCCTGGTGTGGATCTACGTGGCCTGGGTCATCGTGCTGCTGGGCGCCGTGGTGGCTGCCTACCTGCCCAGCCTGCTGGCGGGTGTGGCTCGGCGCCCGGACCATCCGGGCTGGCATTTCGAGCTGGCCGTGGAGGCGCTGCAGCACCTGTATCTGGCTCGTCAGTCCGATGCACATGGGCTGGGGGGGGATGAACTGGCCCAGCGCCTGCGCGTGGGAGCGCTGCAGCTCGAACCTGCGCTCGATGCCCTGGTGGGGCTGGACTGGGTTGGTCGCCTGCAGGAAGAAGACGCAGCCTCTCCCCGTCAGGCCGAAACGCGCTACGTGTTGCTGGCCGATCCGCAGACCACACCCTTGGCGCCGCTGTTGCAGCGTTTGCTGCTGGGCCGCACGCGCAGCCTTGAAGGGCTGTGGGGGCGCGCGCAGCTCGAGCAGTTGAAGATCAGGGATGTTTTCTGAGGAAAAAATGGCTTCCAGCCATTGCTGTACAACCGCTAGCAGCTATGAAATGTATAGTTTTTGTCGGGCTGCATCTGCGGTGTGGGCACTGTGCTTGATGCGGCTGGCCTGCGGGTAAATCGCTAGCGTCGGGTGACGCGGTGGTGGTTGAGGCGCTGGAAATGGATCCTATACTGGACTGTGAGGGCGATTGACCCTCCGCGACAGTTTGATGACAGGAGTTCGTCATGAGCCCGGTAGCACCCGACACGCTGGCACTGCAACGCCTCTACCACTGGGAGGCGGCTGCACCGAACCAGATTGCATTGACCCAGCCCATGGGCCTGGGTGCCGTGCAGGATTTCACCTGGGGGCAGGTGGCCGACCAGGTTCGGCGCATGGCCGCACACCTGCAGGCCCAGGGCTGGGAGCCAGGTTCGAAGGTGGCAATCCTGTCGAAGAACTGCGCCTGGTGGCTCATGAGCGACCTGGCGATCTGGATGGCTGGATACGTGTCCGTGCCCCTGTACCCCACGCTGGCGCACGACACCGTCCACCAGATCCTCACGCACAGCGAGGCCAAGGCCTGCTTCATCGGCAAGCTCGATGGCTGGGAGGGCATGAAGCCCGGGGTGCCTGTGGGCATGCCCTGCATCAGCTATGCGCTGTCGCCGCAGGACGCCGTCCACAACTACGAGGGCTGGGACGCCATCTGTGCACGCACGCAGCCCTTGCAGGGGCAGCCCACCCGTGCGGCCGACGAGCTGGCCACACTCATCTACACCTCGGGCACCACCGGCAAGCCCAAGGGGGTCATGCACACCTTTGGCAACTTTGCCTGGGCGCTGGGTGCGGGCATCCGCCGAATCCCCATGCACCAGACCGATCGCATGCTGTCGTATCTCCCGCTGGCCCATGTGGTCGAGCGGGTGCTGGTCGAGCACGGCTGGCTGCGCACGGGCATGCACCTGTTCTTTGCCGAATCGCTCGACACCTTCGCGGCCGACCTGCAGCGTGCGCGGCCCACCATCTTCTTCTCGGTGCCGCGCCTGTGGGTCAAGTTCCAGCAGGGCATCCACCACAAGATGCCCGAGGCCAAGCTCAACCGCCTGCTGTCGATTCCCCTGATTGGCGGCCTGGTGCGGCGCAAAGTGCAAAAGGCCCTGGGCTTGGACCAGTGCCGGATGGCGGCAGGGGGTGCTGCGCCCATGCCGCTGGCCCTGCTGCAGTGGTACAGCAAACTGGGCATTGACATCAATGAAGGCTATGGCATGACGGAAAACCTGGCCGTCTCCCACATCACTGTGCCCGGCAAGAACCAGCAGGGCACCGTGGGCCCTACCTATGAGGGGGTGGAGCACCGCATTGATCCGCAGAGCGGCGAAATCCAGATGCGCAGCCCCGCGCTCATGCTGGGCTACTACAAAGAGCCCGAGCAAAGCCGCGAGGCCTTCACAGCCGATGGCTGGCTGCGCACCGGCGACAAGGGCCATATCGATGCCCAGGGCAACCTGCACATCACCGGCCGGGTCAAGGACCTGTTCAAGACCGGCAAGGGCAAGTATGTGGCCCCCGCACCCATCGAGGACAGGCTGGGCACGCACGAGGCAGTGGAAGCCTGCGTGGTGACCGGTGCCAACCTGGGGCAGCCGCTGGGCATCGTGATGCTCAATGCAGAGGCCGTGGAGCAGGCTGCCAACGCCGGGCAGCGTGCGCAGCTGGAAGCCTCGCTGACGCAGCACCTCAAGACCGTCAACACCTCGCTGGACCCGCATGAGCAGCTGCAATGCATCGTGGTGGTGACGACGCCCTGGACAGTGGAAAACGACCTCATCACGCCCACCTTCAAGGTCAAGCGCAACCGCATAGAGGACATCTACGCAGCCAACTACGAGCGCTGGGAAACGTCTGGCAAAAAGATCATCTGGTACGCTCAGTGATCGCGCGTTCACCATAGCAAAAACCGCCCGGCATGCCGGGCGGTTTTTTTAGGGGAATCCCGCGCAAGGCGGCACGGGAGCTTACTCGGTGATGTAGTTGGACACGATGGTCCAGCGGCCATCATGCAACTGCGACAGGCGCGACAGGTTGCTGCCCAGGCGTTTTTGCGGGCCAAATTTTTGCGGTGCGCTGCCAAACATGTCGCGAGGGCTTTCCATGGTGTCCATGGCCTTGATGAAGGTGTCGGTGCTCAGGGTGGGGCCGGCCTTCTGCGCTGCGCGGATGAAGCCATCGATCACCAGGTAGCCATACACAGAGAACACGGCCGGGTCTTCGTTGAAGGCGGTTTTGTACTTGTTGGCCCAGAAGCGGATGGGTTGCGAGGCATCGTCCAGGTAGGGGTTCTGCACCGTCATGGCGGCATAGAGTCCGTCCATCGCCTTGCCGCCGAGCTTGTGGATCAGGTCGGTGTAGGCCGCGCTCGACGCCAGGAACACCGGGTTGTAGCCCAGCTTGCGGGCGGTGCCGATACCGCCGATCGTTTCGCGGATGATGGTGCCGAGCACCACCATGTCGCACTCGGCAGCTTTGAGCTTGGCCATCTGCGAGGAGAAGTCGGTGGCGCCGCGCTTGAAGGTGGTCTTTTCGGCCATGGTCACGCCAATGGCCTTGAGGCCGTCTTCGGCGCCGCGCTGCACTTCCAGGCCAAACTCGTCGTCCTGGTACATCGAGCAGACCTTCTTGGCGCCTTTCTCTTTGACCAGCTTGGGCGTGGCAGCCTTCATCTGGTCGTAGTAGGTGGCGGCGAAGGCGTACTTGAGCTTGTGGAAGGGCTCGTACATTTCCCGAGCTGCCGTCACCGGGTAGAAGTTGATGACGTTCTTCTCGAACTGCACCGGCATGGCGGCAAGGTTCTGGGCCGTGCCCAGGTGGCCCACCATCATGAAAATCTTGTTCTGGTTGACCAGCTTTTGCGCGGCCAGCACGGCTTTCTTGGGGTCGTAGCCCGAGTCCTCGACCAGCAGGTTGATCTTGCGGCCGTGGATGCCGCCCTGTTCATTGGCCTCGTTCACGCGCAGCATCATGCCGTTGCGCAACTGCTTGCCAAAGCCCGCCAGCGGGCCCGAAAGATCCTGGATGGAACCCAGGGTGATTTCTGTCTTGCTCACCCCCTGGCTTTCCTGCGCGTGCAGCGCAGGGGTGGTGAATGCGGTGGCGCATGCCAGAGCCGACAGGACGGCGGTCGTTTTGCGTTTCATGCTTTGTCTCCTTCTAGGTATCAGTAGGTCAATACATGGCCTCGATTTGCGCCGCGTATTTCTTTTCCACCAGCTTGCGCTTGAGCTTCATGGTCGGAGTGAGTTCTTCGTCTTCGGCCGTGAGCTGGGTATCGAGCAGGAAGAACTTCTTGATCTGCTCCACGCGGGCAAACTTCTGGTTCACCCGATCGATCTCCTTCTGGATCAATTCTTGCACCTCGGGGGCGCGCGTCAAACTGGCGTAATTACTGAAGGGTATGTCCGCATCCTGGGCAAACTTCTCCACGTTGTCCTGGTCGATCATGATGATCACCGTGAGGTAGGCCCGCTTGTCGCCAATCACCACAGCGTCGGTCACGTAGGGCGAGAACTTCAGTTCGTTCTCCAGCTCGCTCGGCGTGATGTTCTTGCCGCCCGCCGTGATGATGATGTCCTTCATGCGGTCGGTGATGCGGAAGAACCCCTCGTCGTCCACCACGCCCACGTCGCCGGTGTGCAGCCAGCCGTCCTGGTCGATGGTCTCGGCGGTTTTCTCGGGCTGGTTCAGATAGCCCATGAACACATTGGGCCCGCGCACCAGAATTTCGCCTGTGACCGGGTCGAGCCGCACTTCGTTGAACGCTGCTGCCGGGCCAATGCTGCCCGGCTTCATGCGCGTGGCCGGCACGCCCGTGGAGGCGCCGCAGGTCTCCGTCATGCCCCACACCTCCAGCATGGGCACGCCCAGCGCCATGTACCACTTGATCAGGTCGGGCGAGATGGGCGCGGCTCCGGTGATGCAAAAGCGCGCGCGGTGAATGCCGATGAGCTTGCGCGCGTTGTTCAGCGCCAGCCAGCGCGCCAGCGTGAAGCGCAGCTTGAGCCCGGTGCCCACGGCTTCGCCCGCCATCACCTTTTCGGCGATGCGCATGCCCACGCCAATGCTCCAGGCATAGGCGGCACGCTGCAGCGTGCTCGACTCCTTGAGCGCGATCATCACGCCGGAATAGAACTTCTCCCACACCCGGGGCACAGCGGTGAACACCGTGGGCGCGATCTCGCGCACGTTTTCGGGAATGGTCTCGGGGTTCTCGACAAAGTTGAGCTTGGAGCCGGTGTAGAGCGCGAAATATTCGCCCCCCATGCGCTCGGCAATGTGGCACAGCGGCAAAAAGCACATGCGCTCGTCGCGTTCGTCCTGCGCCACCAGCGTGTTGAAGCCGCGCGTGGTGTACACCAGGCCCCGGTGGCTGTGCATGGCGCCCTTGGGCTTGCCGGTGGTGCCCGAGGTGTAGACGAGAATGGCCAGGTCCTCGGGCTGGCAGGCGGCGCTGCTTTGCTCCACACAGTCGGGGTGCTGGGCGAGCCGTTGCCGGCCCAGGTCGCGCAGGGCGTCGAGCGACATCACATCGGGGTCGTCCAGGTCGCGCAGGCCTTTCATGTCGAAAACGACGATCTTGCGCAGCAGGGGCAATTGCTCGCGCACCTCCAGCGCCTTGTCGAGCTGTTCGTCGTCTTCCACAAACAGCACGCGTGTGGCCGAGTCTTCGCACAGGTAGTGCACCTGCGAAGCCGCGTCGGTGGGGTAGATGCCGTTGGATACCGCGCCGCAGCTCAGCACTGCCACGTCGGCCAGCACCCATTCGACCACGGTGTTGGCCAGGATGGATGCGGTCTGGCCCGGCTCCAGACCCAGTGCCTGCAGGCCGGCGGCCAGTTCGCGCACGGCCTCGCCGGTCTGGCGCCAGCTCCAGCTTTTCCAGATGCCCAGTTTTTTCTGCCGCATCCAGACCTGGTCGCCGCGCAGTGCCACGGCGTTCCAGAACATGGCGGGAATGGTCTCGCCGGGAACGACATCAGCGCGCCCGGGCTGGAGTTGGCTCAAGTCCCACAAGTTGCTCATTGCTTCACCGCCATGTCTTTTTCTTTTTCCAGCGCCGCTCGCCACGCACGCCGGTTTCCTTCATGCCGAGGTAGAACTCCTTGATGTCCTCCTTCTCGCGCAGGCGCTCGCAGGT
>JANJVG010000013.1 GCA_024710165.1 Burkholderiaceae bacterium | reverse complement strand
AACACCAAGAACACCAAGCAGACGTTTCGACTGGCGGTGGCCCGCAAGCGACGACACTGGTTTCAGGGCTTGTGGGCCAATGCGGGCGAGCCCGTGAGGCTGATGCCTACACCGTCAAATCTCTAATGGACAATCTCGGTTAATAGCTGCTTGCGCTTGCGACGTAAGGGCTAGAGGCTATTTTTACTCAATTTTTGTGCGGGGATCGCCAAAAGGTGCATCCTCTGGCGGCGCTTCGGCGGGAACGCGGAAGCCCTCGCTGGCCCATGCACCCAGGTCCATCTGCTTGCACCGCTCGCAGCAAAAGGGGCGCCAGGGGTTGTGCGAGCTGTAAAGGCTGGGGCCACGGCATGCAGGGCAGGTGACCTGCCGCGCGGGTGCTGATGGCGGGGTGGATTCACGCATGGGTGCGGCGTCCCTCAGGCACACAGGGTCAGTTCAAACACCGCGTCATCAGTGCTGGCCTGTAGCGGGCCATCGGGCAGCTGGTGCATGAGGCGCACCGACACCATCAGCCGGTTGCCACTGATTTCAGGGACCAGCTGCAGAGCCGGGTCGATGCGAAGGCGCAGCAACTGGAAAGTGCGACCCTGGGGCAGGTTTTGTTGCAACTGGCCTCGTTCGGCCACCACTTTCTGGGGTACGCCGGCGTCACGCAGCAACTTGAGCAGGAGGTAGATGGACTCTGCCAAAGGCGCCAGTGTGGAGGCCCAGCCCTCCAGTGCCTGCTGTCGCTCGGTGGCGGGCCGGTGCTGCCAGGCGTAATAGCTGGGCAAGTCGAAGCCACAGGTGCCGCCCGGGATCCCGGAGCGGCTGCGAATGCTCATCAGCCACTCGTTTTCGGTGAGTGCCTGGCCCGTTTTTCCGATTTGGGCGTTCAGGTTGGTAAAGCATCGGTCCAACTGGGCCACGATGGCATCGAGTGCCGTCTCGGAGATGGCGGGATTGCCGCGGTACCCGTCCAGGACATGTTTTTGTTTCTCGATATCCTTGAGTACATCGGACTTCAGGTCGGCACGGGCGGCCACATCCATGACTTCAAAGATGGTGGTCAGCGCAAAATGGTGATCCAGCGCGTCGGTTCGTGCAATCAAATCCCCCAGCCGCCGAAACAGATGTTCCAGTCGCAGGTAGGTGCGTATGCGTTCATTGAAAGGGTATTCGTAAAGAATCACACTGTCAGTTTCCAGGTAAGGGTGCACGGTGGCTGTCGGAGACAGACCTTCAGCAAAGCGCCATGGCAACCGTCCGCGATTCGATCATAGCCCGAACCTCCGCGCCAGCGCATCGACCTGGGATTTCAAGGCATCGATTGAGAGCTTGTCGTTGAAGAGCACGATATCGGCCGCAGCGCGCCGCCGCTGCCGGGTGGCCTGTGAGGAGATGATGGCTTCAATGGCCGTGCGGTCCAGGGCATTGCGCTGCATGACGCGTGCAATCTGGGTTTCTGTCGGGCAATCCACCACGATCACGGCGTCGAGCCTGCGCGGCCACTGGACTGATTCAACCAGTAGCGGGATATCAAAGACCAGCAGATGCTTGCCGGCTTCTTCAGCCGTGCGGGCCTGTGCAGCGGTCTGCTGACCCACTAGCGGGTGAATGATGGCTTCGAGCTGTTTGCGGGACTCAGGATGCGAAAACGCCCGCTCGCGCATGCGAGAGCGGTCCAGGGCGCCGTGCGGTTCCACAAAATCGGACCCGAACTCGCGCGCGATCGCCGCCATGGCCAGTCCGCCCGGCGCAGTGAGTTCGCGCGCAATCTGGTCTGCATCGATCAGGGCGGCGCCACGCTCGACCAGCATCCGGCCCACGGTACTCTTGCCGCTGCCGATGCCGCCCGTCAAACCGACGCGCCAGACGGCCTTGGGGGGGGTGTCGATCACAGGCCCAGGGTCTCCAGAAAGGTCTGCAGCAGGACTTGGGGGCCGAACACCATGGCCAGCAGGCCGGCTCCCACGAGAAACGGGCCAAACGGAACGTAGCCGCCCTCGCGCAGGTGGTGTGAAAACTTCATGCTGATACCGACAGTGGCACCGACCACCGAGGCCAGGAGAATCAGCGGAACCAGCGCCTGCCAGCCAAACCATGCCCCCAATGCGGCAAACAGCTTGAAATCACCGTAGCCCATGCCTTCCTTGCCAGTGGCGAGCTTGAAGCCCCAGTACACCAGCCAGAGCGACAGGTACCCGGCCGCAGCACCCATGACGGAGCTGAACAGTGGCACCTCAGTCCATTGCAAGGCTGACGCCAGCAGGCCGGCCCACAGCAAAGGCAGGGTCAGATCGTCCGGCAGCAAGGTAGTGTCCCAGTCGATCAGGGCCAGGGTTAGCAGGGTTGCCGAGAAACCGCACCAGGCCAGTGCGGTCAGCGTGGCGCCCCAGTGCGCTACGCAAAAATAAAACAATGCCGCCGTCGCCAGCTCGATCAGCGGGTAGCGGAGGCTGATGGAGGCCTTGCAGGAAGAGCAGCGCCCGCCCAGGAAGAGGTAGCTCAGAACCGGAATGTTTTCGTGCCAGCGCAGCTGGTGACCACACGCCTGGCAGCGCGAGCGCGGCTGGGCCAGATTGAAAGTGTCGGCTTCTGGCAGCGGCGCCGAAGGGGCTCCGGACATGCCTGCATAGTCAGCACATTCCGCTGCCCATTGGCGCTCCATCATTTTGGGCAGGCGGTAGATCACCACGTTGAGGAAACTGCCGACCAGCAGACCGACTGCACCGGCCAGCATGGCGTCAAACCAGAGAAGGGGCATCATCAGACGACCTGACCGAGCTTGAAGATAGGCAGGTACATTGAAACCACGATACCGCCAATGATGGTGCCCAAAAAGACAATGATGATGGGTTCCATCAGGCTCGAGAGCCCGGCCACCATTTCATCGACCTCGGCTTCGTAGAAGTCGGCCGCTTTGCCCAGCATGTGGTCGATGGAGCCGGACTCCTCGCCAATCGCGCACATTTGCAGCACCATGGATGGGAAGACGTTGGCATTGGTCATGGCCGCCGTCAGGCTGGTGCCGGTGGAGACTTCCTGCTGGATCTTGTCGGTGGCCATGGCGTAGACGGAATTGCCAGCCGCTCCCCCGACCGAATCGAGGGCCTCCACCAAGGGGACTCCTGCAGCAAACATGGTGGACAGCGTGCGCGTCCAGCGCGCGACGGCGGATTTTTCGATCAGGGAACCGAAAATCGGCATGCGCAGCAGGAGACGGTCCATGAACATCTGCACTTTCTCGCTGCGTCGCCATGCCTGCATGAAAAAATACACCCCGCCACCGAGCACCCCGAAGATCAGCCACCACCACTTCACAAAGATCTCGCTGATGCCCATCACAAAAAGGGTTGGGGCTGGAAGGTCGGCGCCAAAGGAGGTAAATACTTCCTTGAAGGCCGGAATGACGAAAATCATGATCACCGTCACCACGACAAAGGCAACGATGACCACCGAAATCGGGTACATGAGTGCCGACTTGATCTTGCTCTTGATGGCCTCGGTTTTCTCCATGTAAACGGCCAGCCGGTCCAGCAGCGCCTCCAGGATACCTGCTGCCTCCCCGGCCTCGACCAGGTTGCAGTACAGGCTGTCGAAGTAGAGGGGGTATTTGCGGAAGGCCCCGTTCAGCGAGGTCCCGGTTTCGACATCGGCGCGAATGTCGTTCAGCAGCTTGCCTACGCTCGGGTTGGTGTTGCCGCGTCCGACGATGTCAAACGACTGCAGCAGGGGCACGCCCGCCTTCATCATGGTGGCCATCTGGCGGGTAAAGAGCGCGATGTCCTTGGGCTTGATCTTCTTGCCCGAGCGCATCCGGCGCTTTTTGATCTTGGTAGGGAGGACGCCTTGCCGCCGCAAGGTGGCCTGAACCTGGTTCTCACCCGAGGCCCGGATTTCACCGCGAACGATTTTTCCATTGCGGTCTTTGCCCTCCCACTCGAAGACAAAGTCCTTGATGTCCCGTGATGCAGCAGTCGCCATGGCATCCCCCTTATCGATTTATCTTATAGGTTGGTGACGGCCAGCACTTCTTCGATGGAGGTGAGTCCCATTTTGGCCTTGTACAGGCCTGCATCGCGCAGCGAGCGAACCCCCTCCCGTTTGGCCTGCTCGGCGATTTCGAGGGCGCTGCCATCGCGCAGGATGATGCGCTGAATTTCCTCAGAAATGGGCATGACCTGGTAGATGCCGACGCGGCCCTTATAGCCGTTGTTGCAGGCAGGGCAGCCCACGGGTTTGTAGGGAACCCAGGAGCCATCGATTTCGTGATCTGGATATCCGGCATCGAGCAGGGCCTCGTGGGGTAGGTCGGCAGGGGTCTTGCATTGCGCACACAGCCGTCGGGCCAGACGCTGCGCAGTGATCAGAATCACACTGGAGGCGATGTTGAATGGGGCAATCCCCATGTTGCGCATCCGCGTCAGCGTGGTGGGCGCATCGTTGGTGTGCAGGGTGGAGAGCACCAGGTGACCGGTCTGTGCTGCCTTGATCGAGATATCTGCCGTCTCCAGATCCCGGATTTCGCCCACCATGATGATGTCGGGGTCCTGACGCAGGAAGGATTTGAGTGCAACGGCAAAAGTCAGGCCTGCCTTGTCATTCACGTTGACCTGGTTGACACCCGGAAGATTGATTTCCGAGGGGTCTTCGGCCGTGGCAATGTTCACGCCGGGCTTGTTGAGCAAATTCAGGCAGGTGTAGAGAGACACCGTTTTGCCTGAACCGGTGGGCCCTGTCACCAGAATCATGCCGTAGGGACGCCCGATGGCCTGCAGCAGACGCTCCTTTTCCTCGGGTTCATAGCCCAGGGCCTCAATGCCCATCTGTGCGCTGCTGGGATCCAGGATACGGATCACGATTTTTTCGCCAAACAGTGTGGGCAGGGTGCTTACCCGGAAGTCAATCACGCGGTTGGGGCCGACCTTGAGCTTCATGCGGCCATCCTGGGGGATGCGTTTCTCCGAGATATCGAGGCGCGAAATCACCTTGATGCGTGAGGCCAGCTTGTCCTTGATGGCAATCGGGGGCGAAGCAATCTCCCGTAGTTCGCCGTCGATGCGAAAGCGCACGCGGTAGTGGTGCTCATACGGCTCGAAATGCAGGTCCGAGGCGCGCATGTTGAAGGCATCCAGCAGCATCTTGTGCAGGAACTTGACGATGGGAGCGTCCTCGACATCACCCGCAGCGGAGTTGGCCTCCTCGTTCGCTTCTTCGACTGGAAGATCGTCAAAGTCAAAGTCTCCGCCACTGGAGTAGGTTTCCAGGCTCTCGCCCACCGACTTGCTGTTGGCCTCGACCAGATGGGTGAGCTTGTCGTACTCCGCAATGATCCAGTCCACGCCCATTTGCGTTGTGAACTTGATTTTTTCCGCGGCTTCCTGGTCGGTCGGGTCGGCTGTGGCAACGATCAGGCGGTTGTTGCGCTTGCTGAGCACCACCACGCGGTAAGCGTGGCAGATTTTGGTATCCAGCAAGTCACGCGGCAAACGCTGCGGGTCGATGGCGTTCAAATCAAGCAAGGGCGCTCCGAACACCGCAGACACCGTGTGTGCGAGATCAGCTGCCGATACAGCGCCCGAGCCTGTCAACTCCGCAATGAAACTGGTGCGGCTGAGTTGTGACTTGCGAAGGATGTCTTCCGCTGTTTTTTGCGTCAGCTTCCCGGCAGAAATCAGGGCCCGCCCCAATCCCGGAAGCGCCACCGATGCGAGATCTTTCTGAGCGGAGTCGACAGCAGCCATGGAACCGGTGGATAGGTTGGTAGTAAAACAACCATCCTATCATCGCTGATCGTCACGGGCCTGTAAATTGCAGCAAATACCGAACCGCTCGGACAGGACTGGGGAAAGTGTGGTCGGGGTGAGAGGATTCGAACCTCCGGCCTCTACGTCCCGAACGTAGCGCTCTACCAGGCTAAGCTACACCCCGATGGCTTGGATGACCGGCCTCCTGTGTCAGGTGCGGCGCTCCAATAGCTGAGCCGCCAATTGTAGCAAACTCGTAGTGTATGCGTTGGCTGGTAGTTGCTTCACTGCGGAAATGGCGCGCTCTGCTTCGGCGTGGGCCGCACGTCGTGCAATCTCCAGCGCACCAGTGCTGCGAACAATGCGCATGATCGCTTCCAGCTGATCTGTGCTGCCCTTTTCAATGGCGCTGCGGACCGTCTGGGCGTCGGCGGCCGAGGCGCGCTGCATGGCGGCAATCAGCGGCAGAGTGGCCTTGCCTTCGCGAAGGTCGTCGCCCAAATTTTTGCCCATTTCCAGGGCGTCGCCGTCGTAGTCCAGCACGTCATCGATGATCTGAAAGGCGGTGCCCAGTGCCTGGCCGTAGGTGGCGCAGGCTTCTTCGGTGGCAGCATCACAGCCTGCAAGCACGGCGGCCAGGCGAGCGCTGGCCTCGAACAGCTTTGCGGTCTTGGAACGAATGACTTGCAGGTAGGCGCCCTCGTCCAGGGATGCGTCGTGCATGTTCATCAGTTGCATGACTTCGCCTTCGGCTATGACGTTCGTGGCGTCGGCAAGGATCTGCATGATGCGCATCTCTCCCGCTTCGACCATGATCTGGAAGGCGCGCGAATACAAAAAGTCGCCCACCAGAACGCTGGCGGGGTTGCCAAAAGTTTCATTCGCTGTGGCGCGGCCGCGACGCAGCGTCGAGGCGTCGACCACATCATCGTGAAGCAGGGTGGCTGTGTGAATGAACTCGACCACTGCAGCCAGGTTGAAGCGCTGCTCGTCCTGATAGCCGAGTGCGCCGCACACCAGTAACAACAGTGCAGGGCGAAGGCGTTTGCCGCCTGCGGCAATGATGTACTGCGAGATCTGACCGACGAGCGGTACGCCAGAATCGAGTCGAAGCGCGATCACCCTGTCCACGGCCTGCATGTCGCCGGCGATGAGTGCAAGAGGTGAGACGGAGGTGGGGGGCGTGGGGGCAGGGGTGGTCAAGATTGTGGTCGCAGGCGGTGGCATTGATTATAGAAAGCACTTTGCAGTCCCCGCACTGAGGACGTTCACCTGGGGCTGTTTCTACGATGCCTATGGGGTGCTACAATCTTTGGCTCTGCGGGAATCCTTCCGTGGAACTTATTCAAAGTACGAACGGTACCAAGAGTACAAAGAGGTCAACATGTACGCGGTCATAAAAACCGGCGGCAAGCAATATCGCGTTGCTTCCGGCGAAAAAATTAAAGTAGAACAGATTGCTGCGGACGTAGGCCAGGAAATCGTCATCGACCAGGTTCTGGCTGTCGGCAACGGCGCTGAACTGAAGGTGGGTACGCCCCTGGTGTCCGGCGCCACTGTGAAAGCCACGGTTGTGGCACACGGCAAGCACGACAAAGTGCGCATCTTCAAGCTGCGCCGTCGCAAGCACTACCAGAAGCGCCAAGGCCATCGCCAGCAGTTCACCGAGCTGCAAATCGGTGTGATTGCTGCTTAAGAAGGAGTTGAGTCATGGCACAGAAAAAAGGCGGCGGCTCTACGCGAAACGGGCGCGATTCCAAGCCCAAGATGCTCGGCGTGAAGGCATTCGGCGGTGAGCTGATCAGCGCTGGTTCCATCATCGTGCGTCAGCGCGGCACCAAGTTCCATCCCGGCGTGAATGTCGGCGTGGGCAAGGACCACACGTTGTACGCACTCGTGGACGGCCATGTGTCGTTTGCTGTCAAGGGCGCAATGTCCAAGCACACGGTCAACGTGACATCGGCCGCCTGAGGCGCTCTTGTTTCGTTCGCACCACGAAGCCCCGCCACGTCGGGGCTTCGTTTTTTTCGTCTCTCTCCCATGCGGTGGGGAGTGGGAGATCTGACGGGGGCTTTCTCCGTGCAGATGCGCGCTCAGCCCCGTACTATCGGGGCTTTGTGCTTTTATGGGGTCTGGGCCACACTGCCCAGCCCCGCTGTTTTGTAAACTGGATGCCCCATGAAGTTCGTCGACGAAGCCTACATAGACATTGCTGCCGGTGATGGTGGCAATGGTTGCGTGTCGTTCCGGCATGAAAAGTACAAGGAATTCGGTGGGCCCAACGGCGGGGATGGAGGGCGGGGCGGGCATGTGTTCGCGGTGGCTGATCCCAACCTGAATACGCTGGTGGACTTCCGGTATTCTCGCCGTCACGAAGCCAAGCGGGGCGAGCACGGCATGGGGTCGGACATGTTTGGCGCGGCGGGCAGCGACATCACGCTGAAGATGCCCGTGGGGACGATCATCAGCGATGCCGAGACTGGCGAAGTGCTCTACGAGCTGCTCCATCCGGGCGAGGTCATCACCATTGCGAAGGGCGGCGATGGCGGTTTTGGCAACATGCGGTTCAAAAGTGCCATCAACCGTGCACCCCGGCAAAAAACCCCCGGCTGGCCCGGCGAGCGCAAGAACCTCAAACTGGAACTCAAGGTGCTGGCCGACGTGGGCCTTCTGGGCATGCCCAATGCGGGCAAGTCCACCTTCATTGCCGCGGTGTCGAACGCCCGGCCGAAAATTGCCGACTATCCGTTCACCACGCTGCACCCGAATCTGGGGGTGGTGCGCGTCGGGCCGGAGCAAAGTTTCGTCATTGCAGACATCCCTGGCTTGATCGAAGGCGCCTCCGAAGGGGCTGGCCTGGGCCACCAGTTTTTGCGCCATTTGCAGCGCACACGCTTGCTGCTGCACATTGTGGACATGGCACCGTTCGATGACAGTGTGGACCCTGTGGCCCAGGCCAAGGCCATCGTGGGCGAGCTCAAGAAGTACGATGCCGGGCTCTATCACAAGCCGCGTTGGCTGGTCTTGAACAAACTCGACATGGTGCCTGCGGACGAACGTCCGGCGCGTGTGGCGGATTTCGTGAAGCGGTTCAAGTGGAAGGGGCCGGTTTTCGAGATTTCTGCGCTGACCCGTGAGGGCTGCGAGTCCCTGATCCACGCGATCTTCCGGCATGTGCAAGCCCAGCAGGTGGCCGAGCAGACGCCGGTGGCCGAGGTCGATCCCCGATTTATCGGCGATGCAGCGGGTTGAGGCGTTTTTGCTATAAAAAGTAGAGCTATTGGCGCTTGATAGATAAGCGCCAGATGCAAAAATGAACGAAAAATTCAATTCAGGCGTGCTGCGTGATGCCCGCAGGATCGTCATCAAGGTGGGTTCCAGCCTGGTGACGAATGAAGGCCGTGGTCTGGACGAGGGTGCCATCGGAGAGTGGAGCCGGCAATTGGCAGCGCTGGTGCGTGGCGAGGGTGGAATCCGTCGGGAGGTCATCATGGTCTCCAGCGGTGCGGTGGCCGAAGGCATGAAGCGTCTGGGGTGGACAGTGCGCCCTCGTGAAATTCACGAACTCCAGGCGGCCGCTGCCGTGGGGCAGATGGGCCTGGCCCAGATGTACGAGACCAAGCTGCGGGAGAACGGTGTGGGCAGTGCGCAGGTGCTGCTCACCCACGCCGATCTGGCCGATCGAGAACGCTACCTGAATGCACGCTCCACGCTATTGACCCTGCTGACGCTTGGCGTTGTGCCGGTGATCAACGAGAACGATACGGTCGTCAACGACGAAATCAAGTTTGGTGACAACGATACCCTCGGAGCCCTGGTGGCCAATCTGGTGGATGCCGATGCGCTCATCATCCTGACAGACCAGAAGGGCTTGTACACCGCCGATCCCCGCCGCGATCCTGCCGCCCAGTTCGTGCATGAAGCGAGGGCTGGAGACCTGGCCCTGGAAGCCATGGCGGGCGGCGCGGGCTCCAGCATTGGACGGGGCGGCATGCTGACCAAGATCCTGGCGGCCAAACGTGCTGCCGGCTCAGGGGCCTCCACCGCCATTGCCTGGGGGCGCGAGCCTGATGTGCTGCTGCGCCTTTCACAGGGCGAGGCCATTGGAACCTTGCTGGTTGCCCAGACGGGCAAAACCCAGGCTCGCAAACAGTGGATGGCCGATCATCTGCAACTGCGTGGCGCGGTCACCGTGGATGGCGGGGCAGCCCAAAAATTGCGAACGGAGGGCAAGAGCCTGTTGCCCATCGGCATGACTGCCGTGGAAGGTGATTTTTCGCGGGGCGACGTGATCGCTGTGCGCGATCCCTCCGGAACAGAAATCGCCCGTGGGCTGGCCAACTACGCCAGTGCAGAAGCCCGGTTGTTGTGCCGCAAACCATCCTCGGAGTTTGAGCGTTTGCTCGGCTATACCGCTGAGGCGGAAATGGTGCACCGTGACAACCTGGTGTTGACGAGCCACTGATCAGCGAACCACCCTGAGGCACGCAACCCTTTGGGGGGTGCGTGCGGCGCAGAAGAATGGCAGCAGCGCTGCGTGAAACGGGCTTCGCCCGACTATGCCGGATGGGTCGGATGGGTGCTTGAAGGCACTTCGCCCGGCTCGGGAGCGGTCGCCAAGCTCGATTGGGGATCGGGATCAAAGCTGGCGCCGGGGGGCAATTCGACACCGGGATGCAGCAGCAACTGGCCGACACGGTGGTGCATTCCTCCACCGCCCGAGTGTGGCTGATCATGATCGCGCGCACGCATGCCGCTGCGCAGATAGCGGTTGCGTTGTTCATGGCGCGGCAGAAAACGTGCCAACTCGGTCAGCGCCATTTCATAGACGCCGCGTTTGAACTCCACCACGACATCTAGTGGCACCCAGTAATCGTTCCAGCGCCAGGCGTCGAACTCCGGGTGGTTGGTGGCACGCAGGTTCAAGTCCCAGTCGTGTCCCAGCAGTTGCAGCAGATACCAGATTTGTTTCTGGCCCTTGTAGTGTCCACGCGCATCGCGGCGGATGTACCGGTCAGGCACCTCATAGCGCAACCAGTCCCGGGTGCGGGCAACCACGCGGACGTGGTTGGGGTGCAAGCCTACTTCTTCGTGGAGTTCCCGGAACATCGCCTGTTCGGGCGATTCGCCGCGGTCTATGCCGCCTTGCGGAAACTGCCAGCTGTGGGTGCGTATGCGCTTGCCCCAGAACACCTGGTTCTTCTGGTTGAGCAGGATGATGCCGACGTTCGGCCGAAAGCCGTCCCGGTCAAGCATAATCGAACCCCAAATTTTTAAACTGTGTCCATTATGCACCGCACCTC
>JANJVG010000182.1 GCA_024710165.1 Burkholderiaceae bacterium | reverse complement strand
GTCACCGTTGGTGGCGCAACAGTGACGGAGTCATAAAACGGGTGCTGACTATTGCGTACTTTGATGGGCTGGGAGTGCCACGCCTGTCCTGACCTCAAACTCTCGAACCGCCCGGTGCGGAACCGCACGCCGGGTGGTGGGGTGGGGGTGCCTCCTACAATGGAGCCCCCCTATGCCGATTACCCCCGACGGTGGTTGAGCCGCGCTGCGGGGCAGCGCCTGCATGCAGCAAAATAGGGGTCAAAATGACCAAAAGCCCTTTCCAGTAAAGCGCGAGTAGCTATCGAATCAGTAGCGTTTGCGTGCCTGTCGGCCTTGTACCGAGGGCAGGCACAATCAGGGCATCTCCTTATTTCCCCATCGTTGGGACTCTCGCTCCATGGCCATCCAATGGAAAAACTGGGCCAGCACCGCTGCTGTGGTGGCTGGTGCCGCGCTGGTGCTGACACTGTGGGCGCCCTGGCGCTCCAATGGCCCGCCCGAGGGCCTGGTCAGCGGCAACGGCCGCATCGAGGCGACCGAAATCGCCGTGGCGGGCAAGCTCGCCGGGCGCCTGCAGGAGGTGCGTGTGCGCGAGGGCGACTTCGTGCAGGCCGGGCAGGTGCTGGCGCGCCTGCAGGTGGAAGGCCTGCGGCCCAGCACGACGAGGCCCGCGCCCGCTTGCAGCAAGCCCACCAGGCCGTGGCCACGGCCCAGGTGCAGGTGGCGCAGGCCCAGGGCAACCACCAGGCTGCGCTGGCGCAGGTGGTGCAGCGCGAGACCGACCTGCAATCGGCCCGCCGCCGCCTGCCGCGCACCGAGCAACTGGCGCGCGACGGCTTCCTGTCCGACCAGGTGCTGGAGGACGAACACGCCAAGCTGCGCAACCTGGAGGCCGCGCTGGCCGCCGCCCGCGCCCAGGCCCGCGCCGCCGAGGCGGGCGTGGCCGCAGCGCGCACCCAGGTGCCTGCCGCGCAGGCCAACGTGCAGGCCATGGAGGCCACGCTGCAGCGCATTGCCGTGGAGCTGGCCGACAGCGAGCTCAAGGCCCCGCGCGACGGGCGCGTGCAGTTCCTCATTGCCCACCCCGGTGAAATCGTCGCACCCGGTGGCCGCGTGCTGCAGCTCATCGACCTGGCCGACGTGTACATGACCTTCTTCCTGCCCGAGACGGTGGCGGGCCGCGTGGCACTGGGCAGCGAGGTGCGCATCGTGCTCGACGCCGCGCCGCAGTACGTCATTCCGGCGCGCGTGTCGTTTGTGGCCAGTACCGCGCAGTTCACGCCCAAGACGGTGGAAACCGCCAGCGAGCGCCAGAAGCTCATGTTCCGCGTGCGCGCGCAGATCGACCGCGAACTGCTGCAGCGCCACATCGAGCAGGTCAAGACCGGCCTGCCCGGCGTGGCCTGGGTGCGCATCGACCCGCAGGCTCCCTGGCCGGAGCGCCTGGCCCTGCCGCGCCAGCCGTGAGCGCACCGCAGCCGCCCGCCCGCCCCGTCGCCCAACTGCGCGGCGTGGGCCTGCGCTATGGCGCGGTCAGCGCGCTGGAGGGCATCACCCTCGACCTGCCCGCCGGGTGCATGGTGGGCGTGATCGGGCCCGACGGTGTGGGCAAATCCAGCCTGCTGGCGCTGCTGTCCGGCGCGCGCGCCGTGCAGGTGGGGAGCGTGCAGGTGCTGGACGGCGACATGGCCCGTGCCGGGCACCGCAAAACCGTGTGCCCGCGCATTGCCTACATGCCCCAGGGCCTGGGCAAGAACCTGTACCCCACGCTCTCGGTCGAAGAAAACCTGCAGTTCTTCGCCCGCCTGTTCGGCCACGGCGCGGCCGAGCGGCGCACGCGCATCGATGCGCTCACCCGCGCCACCGGGCTGTACCCCTTCCTGGCGCGGCCTGCGGGCAAGCTCTCGGGCGGCATGAAGCAAAAGCTCGGCCTGTGCTGCGCGCTCATCCACGACCCCGACCTGCTCATCCTCGACGAGCCCACCACCGGCGTGGACCCGCTGGCGCGCGCCCAGTTCTGGGAGCTGATCGCCCACATCCGCAGCCAACGCCCCGGCATGAGCGTGGTGGTGGCCACCGCCTACATGGACGAAGCCCAGCGCTTTGACTGGCTGGTGGCCATGGACGGCGGGCGCGTGCTGGCCGAAGGCACGCCCGCCGCGCTGCTGCAGCGCACCGGGGCCCAGGACCTGGAGGCTGCCTTCATCGCCCTGCTGCCCGAGGAGCGCCGCCGCGGCCACCAGCCCGTGCAGCGCACGCCGCTGGCCTACGGCGCCGAGCACGCCGTGGCCATCGAGGCGCACGGCCTGACCATGCGCTTTGGCGACTTCACCGCTGTCGATGGCGTGAGCCTGCGCATCCGCCGGGGCGAGATCTTTGGCTTCCTCGGCTCCAACGGCTGCGGCAAGACCACCACCATGAAGATGCTCACCGGCCTGCTGCCCGCCAGCGCTGGCCAGGCGCTGCTGTTCGGCCACGCCGTGGACCCGCGCGACATGGACACGCGCAAGCGCGTGGGCTACATGTCGCAGGGCTTCTCGCTCTACACCGAGCTGAGCGTGCGCCAGAACCTAGTGCTGCACGCGCGCCTGTTCCACGTGCCCGAGGCCCAGGTGCCCGAGCGCGTGGCCCAGATGGCGCAGCGCTTTGGCCTGCAGGACGTGATGGACGCGCTGCCCGACAAGCTGCCGCTGGGCATACGCCAGCGCTTGTCGCTGGCCGTGGCCATGGTGCACCAGCCCGAACTGCTGATCCTGGACGAGCCGACCTCGGGCGTGGACCCGATCGCGCGCGACAGCTTCTGGCGCCTGATGATCGAACTCTCGCGCCGCGACGGCGTGACCATCTTCATCTCCACCCACTTCATGAACGAGGCCGAGCGCTGCGACCGCATCTCGCTCATGCACGCGGGCAAGGTGCTGGCCAGCGACACGCCCGAGGCCATCGTCCAGGCCCACGGCACGCAGACGCTGGAGCAGGCCTTCATCGACTGCCTGGTGCAGGCCGGTGGCGCGGCGGCATCGGCCACGCCCGCGCAGCCCGCCGCCGAGCCCGGCGCCGAGCCCCCTGCGCCTGCGCCAAAGCCCCCGCGCGATGGCCGCTGGCGCCGCAGCCTGCGGCGCCTGTACAGCTACGCCTGGCGCGAGGCGCTGGAGCTGCAGCGCGACCCCGTGCGCGGCGCGCTGGCGCTGCTGGGCTCGCTGCTGCTCATGTTCGTGATGGGCTACGGCATCAGCATGGACGTGGAAGACCTGCGCTTTGCCGTGCTCGACCACGACCAGACCAGCCTGAGCCGCGACTACGCGCTGCAACTGGCAGGCTCGCGCTACTTTCAGGAGCAGCCCCCGCTGCGCGACGACGCCGACATGGACCGGCGCCTGCGCAGCGGCGACATCACGCTGGCGCTGGAAATCCCGCCCGGCTTTGCGCGCAGCGTGCAGCGCGGCGAGCACGCCGAGATCGGCGCCTTCATCGACGGCGCCATGCCCCAGCGCGCCGAAACCGTGGCGGGCTACGTGCAGGGCATGCACCAGTACTGGCTGGTGCAGAAGATCACCGAGGCCACCGGCGCCGCGCCCGCAGGCCTGGCCAACGTGGAAACACGCTTTCGCTATAACCCCGACATCAAGAGCCTACCCGCCATGGTGCCCGCCGTCATCCCCATGCTGCTGCTCATGCTGCCCGCCATGCTGACGGCGCTGGCCGTGGTGCGCGAGAAGGAGCTGGGCTCCATCATCAACTTCTACGTCACGCCCACCACGCGCACCGAGTTCATGCTCGGCAAGCAGCTTCCTTACCTGCTGCTGTCGCTGCTCAACTTCGCCATGATGCTGCTGCTGGCCGTAACCGTGTTCGGCGTGCCGCTCACCGGCAGCCTGGCCGCGCTCACGGTCGCCATGGTGCTGTTCTCGCTCAGCGCCACGGGCCTGGGGCTCATGGCCTCGGCCCTGGTGCGCAGCCAGCTCGCGGCCATGTTCTTCACCATGATCGGCACCATGCTGCCGGCCATCCAGTTCGGCGGGCTGATCAACCCCGTGTCCTCGCTCGAAGGGGCAGGGCGCTGGATCGGCGAGATCTACCCTGCCAGCCACATGTTCACCATCAGCCGCGGCGTGTTCAACAAGGCGCTGGGCTTTGCCGACCTCGGTGCCTCGTTCGGGCCGCTGCTGCTGGCGCCCGTGGTCATCCTGGGCCTGGCCATTGCGCTGCTGCGCAAACAGGAGCGTTAGAACATGTCCTTGACCATGGGGTTGCACCGCCTGCGCATGCACCTGGCCAACATCCGGCGCCTGGGCGTCAAGGAGCTGTGGAGCCTGTGGCGCGACCCGGTCATGCTGTTCCTCATCCTCTACACCTTCACGGTGGCGGTGTACACCTCGGGCACAGCCATGCCCGAAACGCTCAGCCAGACCCCCATCGCCATCGTGGACGAGGACGACTCCGCGCTCTCGGCGCGCATCACCGGCGCGTTCTACCCCCCGGCCTTTTTGCCGCCCGTGCGCATCACCCACGCTGAGGTGGATGCGCTGCTCGACGCCGGGCACTACACCCTGGTGCTGGTCATCCCGCCGGGCCTGCAGCGCGACGTGCTGGCCGGGCGCCAGCCCACGCTGCAGCTCAACGTGGACGCCACGCGCATGAGCCAGGCCTTTGCCGGCAGCGGCCTGGTGCAGCAGATCGTGGCGGGCGAGGTGGCCGAGTTCGCCCAACGCCACCGCGCCGTGCAGGCCCAGCCCGTGGAACTGGTACCGCGCATGCGCTTCAACCCCACGCTGTCCAACGTGTGGTTCGGCTCGCTCATGGAACTGGTGGGCCAGATCACCATGGTCTCCATCATCCTCACCGGCGCCGCGCTCATCCGCGAGCGCGAGCACGGCACCGTCGAGCACCTGCTGGTCATGCCCGTCACGCCCACCGAAATCATGCTCGCCAAGGTCGGCGCCATGGGGCTGGTGGTGCTGCTGGCGGCAGTGCTGTCCATGCGCGGCATCATCCTGGGCGCGCTGCGGGTGCCGGTGGACGGCTCGCTCTGGCTGTTCTTTGGCGGCGCCGCGCTGCACCTGTTTGCCACCACATCCATGGGCATCTTCATGGCCACGCTGGCGCGCAACATGCCGCAGTTCGGCCTGCTGGTCATGCTGGTGATGATGCCGCTGCAAATGCTCTCGGGCGGCATGACCCCGCGCGAGAGCATGCCCACCTGGGTGCAATGGGCCATGTCGTTGGCCCCCACCACCCACTTCACCGAACTGAGCCAGGCCGTCCTCTACCGTGGCGCAGGCCTGGCGGTGGTCTGGCCCTCGCTGGTGGCGCTGGCGCTCATCGGCGCCGTGCTGTTTGCCCTGTCACTGCGGCGCTTTCGGCGGGCGATTGCGCAGATGGCGTGAATTTCAATTCAAATTGGTCTAAAAGGCTTATGGTTATTGCGCTTGAAGCTATGAAATTAGGAGTTAATCGACGGGTGGGCGGCGACAGGCCTGGCACCAGTTGGATGCGCTGGACTGCCGATTGCTCTGATCCGCTGGATGGGGTTCTGGATCTGAAACACCCGCGCTTATCCATGGATGCGGTGGGCACAAGCGGGGTGGCTGTCGGGCATGGTGCTCCAGTTCTGTGGGCTTAGAGCGGCTAACAAAACTCCCCTGGCGTCGTTGTCTCGCCTTGTCGTACTACTTGTACTGCCTGCGGCGAAACGCCTAGCCAGGGCCGCTTCGCTGAGTTTTGTTAGCCGCTCTTAGCGGGCCAGGAAGTCGAGCGTGCTGCGCACGAATTCGGCATGGAACTGGAAGGCACCGCCATGTCCGGCATCGGGGTAGATGATCAGTTGGCTGCTGGGCAGCCGCCGTGCCAGATCGTGCGAGTTGATCGTCGGAACCATGCGGTCGTTGTCACCGTTGACCACCAGCATGGGTTGCGTGACCACCGACAGGTCGGCGGGCGCCTTGGCGCCCCACACGCGCAGCGCCTCCAGCTGCGCGAGGAACGCGCTCACCGAGATCTCGGTGTCGCGGTTCTCGGTGCGTTCCTCCAGGCGCGCCAGGAAGGCCTTGCCGGTTTCAATGCCACCGGGGGTTCGTGTGAAGAACAGGAACTGCTTGGCGTCCTGGCCCGTGAAGAAACCCCGGAGCATGTCGTAGAAGGTCACTCCCGCCACGGTGCTGATACCTTCGCCTCCCGCCGGGCCGGTGCCCGCGAGCACCATCTTGCGCACGCGTTGCGGCTCCTTCAGCACGATTTCCTGGGCGACCATGCCGCCCAGCGAGAAACCCAGCAGATCCACCTTCTGAAAGCCTTTGGCCTGGATGAAGGCGATGGCGTCGTCAGCCATCTCTTCCATCGAACTCGACGGCGATCCACTGGAGGCGCCGATGCCACGATTGTCAAAGGCGATGACGTGGTGTTTTGCCGCGAGGCCGTCGATGATGCGCGGATCCCAGTTGTCCAGCACGGCGGCCAGGTGGGTCAGCATCACCACGGGCGCGCCGCCGTGGTGCTGGCCCAGCTCGCGGTACGCGAAGTCCACGCCGCCGGCTGTGATGGTTTGGGTGGGGACGTTCTTCCAGGTGACTTCGGGCTTTTGTCCGATGGACTGCTGGCTTGGGTCCGCGGGGGGTGGGGCAAGCAAAGACCCCCACCACCCCCCACCGCGGGGTGCCCTCCTCCCTCCCCTCGCCTCTGCTCGGTGGGGGGGTGGGCGGTCCTCCCCCCCCCCCCCCCCCCCCGGACCCAAGCCAGCAGTCCATCGGACAAAAGCCCGAAGTCACCTGGAAGAACGTCCCCACCCAAACCATCACAGCCGGCGGCGTGGACTTCGC
>JANJVG010000016.1 GCA_024710165.1 Burkholderiaceae bacterium | reverse complement strand
TTACTTCGCTTTTCTCAACCCACCCGGCCAGGCTCTTCAACCCCCAACCAAGCTTGGCACAAACATTCCGAAAGAACCTCTGTGCAGCGAAGCCCTCGACTATAGCACAGGTTTTGAGAGGTCAGCAACATTGCTCAACCGACTGACGCATTCACTGCGGATTCAAGGGCATCGATGAACAGAGCCGGTACATCGCAGCCCGTCTGCTGCTGGATTTCCTGGAAGCAGGTAGGGCTGGTGACATTGATCTCGGTGACGCAGTCACCGATGACATCCACCCCGGCCAGCAGCAGGCCCCGGCTTTGCAGGATGGGGCCGAGCGCGTGGGCAATTTCAAAGTCGCGCTCCGAAAGGGGCCGGGCCACGCCTTTGCCGCCCGCTGCCAGGTTGCCCCGCACTTCACTGCCTTGCGGGATGCGCGCCAGGCAGAAAGGCACGGGCTTGCCACCGATGATGAGAACGCGCTTGTCGCCCTCGGCGATTTCCGGCAGAAACTTCTGCACCATCAGGCTCTGGGCGCCGCCCCGGTTCAGGGTTTCGGTGATGCTGCCCAGATTCAGGCCGTCAGGACCGACACGAAAGATGCCCATGCCGCCCATGCCGTCGAGCGGTTTGAGAATGATGTCGCGGTGCTCGGCATGGAAGCGCTGGATGTCGCGCGCATCGCGCGTGACGAGCGTGGGGCCGATGAACTGCGGGAATTCCATGATGGCGAGCTTTTCCGGGTGGTCTCGCAGGGCACGGGGCTTGTTGAAGACCCGGGCACCATCGCGCTCGGCCTGCTCCAGCAGGTGCGTGGCATAGAAGTACTCGCTGTCGAACGGCGGGTCCTTGCGCATGAGCACGGCGTCGAAACCGGCCAACGCCACGGCGCGCTCCTGGCGCACGCTGAACCAGCCGTCGGCGCGGCCGGTCAGCACGATGTCGCGCACATGCGCCATCACCGGGCCGCCACGCTCCCACATCACGTCCTGGGGCTCGCACGCGGCGATCGTGTGGCCGCGCCGCTGCGCCTCGCGCATCATGGAAAAGGTGGTGTCCTTGGTGGTCTTGAAAGATTCCAGCGGGTCGGCGATGAACAGCAGTTGCATGGTGTGAGCTCAGATAAAGAGGGAACCGGGGGTCGAATCAGTGGCGCCGGGCAGCGGGGCGTCTGGCGTACTGTTGCACAAACAGCGCCAGGCTGCCGGCCACCACACCCCAGAAGGCCGAGCCCACGCCGGCAATCACCACGCCGCTGAGCGTGACGAGGAAGGTGATCAAGGCCGCCTCGCGGTGGCCTTCGTCACGCAGCGCCACCGACAGGCCGTTGCCGATGGTGCCCAGCAGTGCCAGCCCGGCGATGGCCACCACCAACTCCTTGGGGAAGGCTGTGAGCAGGCCCGTGACCACGGCGCCGAAGATGCCGATGACGACGTAGATCGCGCCGCACGATACCGCCGCCGTGTAGCGGCGCTCCGGATTCTCATGGGCTTCCGGCCCCATGCAGATGGCGGCCGTGATGGCGCTGAAATTGAGCGCAAAGGCCCCGAACGGCGCCAGCACCAGTGTGGCCAGGCCCGTGAGCGTGATGAGTCCGGACACCGGCATCTGGTACCCCGTGGCGCGCATCACCGCCACGCCGGGCAGATTCTGTGAGGCCATGGTGACGACAAACAGCGGCAGCGCCAGGCTCACCAGGGCACTCCAGGTGAATTGCGGCATGGTGAACTGCGGCGTCGCCAGCTCAAAGGCCACGGCCGACCAGGCCATCTGGCCACGGATCGCCACATACAGAATGGCCACGGCCAGCGTGCACACCACGGCATAGCGCGGCAGAAAGCGGCGCGCCAGCAGATAACTGCCGAGCATCAGCAGCACCAGCGGCAACGCCGTCTGCGCGGCAGCGAACGCCTGCAGGCCGAAGCGCGCCAGCACGCCGGCCAGCAGGGCCGAGGCAATTTCCATGGGAATGCGGCCCATGATGCGCTCGAACCAGCCCGTGACACCGGCCAGGGTGATGAGCGCCGCGCAGACCATGAAGGCGCCCACGGCCTCGGCCATGCTGAAGCCCCCGGCCAGCCCGGCCGTGGCCAGCACGGCCGCACCCGGCGTGGACCACGCCACCATGACCGGCTTGCGCAGCCACAGCGAGGGCAGCATCGAGCACAGCCCCATGCCCAGGCCCAGCGCCCACATCCAGGACGTGATCTGCGCCGGCGTGGCCTGGAAGGCCTGCGCCGCCTGGAACACGATGGCCACGGAACTGGTGAAGCCCACCAGCACGGCGACGAAGCCAGCGGTGAAAGCCGAAAGGCTCAGGTCTTTGAAAAACGGCATGGTCAGATTCTGGCACTGGCGCACAGCGAACCGGCGGCCCCGGGTGCAGTGGCGCAGTTGCTATCGTAAGAATAGCTGCTTGCGCTTATCCACAAAGCGCCAGAGGCCAAAAAAACTTGAAGTCTGAGAAATGGCCGCCCAGCACCTACAACTCGATCTTCGAGCCCAGCTCCACCACCGCATTGTTGGGCAGGTGCAGAAAATCGGCGGCTGCACTGGCGTTGCGGTGCATCTGGGCGAACAGCTTCTCACGCCAGGGCGCCATGCCACCGCCCATGGAGGGGATGACGGTGTCGCGCGACAGGAAGTAGCTGGTGGTCATGGGCTCAAGATCGCAACCATGTCCACGCAGCGACTGCAGGGCGCGCGGCACGTCGGGGTCGTTCTTGAAGCCGTAATGGATCGCTACCAGCCAGCAGTCGTGACCCAGCGGCTCCACCTGCAGGCGGCGGTCCAGCCCGATCCAGGGCACTGCATGGTTGTGTACGGTCACGAACAGGTTCTGGGCATGCAGCACCTTGTTGTGCTTGAGGTTGTGCAGCAGGGCATTGGGCACGACGCCGGTCTCGGCACTCAGGAACACGGCTGTCCCGTCCACCCGCGTCGGTGGGTTGATGAAGACAGCCTCCAGAAACGACCCCAGATCGATAGCATCGGCTCGCAGCTTGTCGTTGAGCAGTGCGCGCCCGCGCTTCCAGGTCATCATCAGCGTGAAAACCGCTGCGCCAATCAACAACGGAAACCACCCGCCCTGCAGCAACTTGAGCAGGTTGGAGCTGAAAAACGCCAGATCAATCGCAAAGAACCAACCCGTTGCGGCCAGACATAGCACCAGCGGATACCGCCAGCCGTACCGCAGCACAAAAAAGGTCAACACCGTGGTGATGAGCATGTCGAGCGTGACCGCGATGCCATAGGCGGCTGCCAGATTGCCGGAGGAGCGGAACATGACCACCGCCAGCACGATGGCCACAAACAGCCCCCAGTTGACGAAGGGGATGTAGATCTGTCCGGCATCGCGCGCGCTGGTGTGCTGAATGGCCAGGCGCGGCAGGTAGCCGAGCTGGATGACCTGCTTGGTCACGCTGAAGGCACCGGTGATCAAGGCCTGCGAGGCAATCACCGTGGCCAGGGTCGCCAACCCCACCAGGGGCAGCAGCGCCCACGCCGGCGCCATCATGTAAAAGGGGTTTTTGACAGCGTCCGGGTCGGCCAGCAAGAGCGCGCCCTGACCAAAGTAGTTGAGCACCAGCGCCGGCATGACCACGGCAAACCATGCCACACGGATGGGCCGCTTGCCAAAGTGTCCCAGGTCGGCATACAAGGCCTCGGCCCCGGTCACGCACAGCACCACGGCGCCCAGGATAATGAAGCTCGTGCCAGGCTGGTGCAGCATGAACCCCAGCGCGTGGTGCGGGCTCAGGGCCCACAGGATTTCCGGGTGGCCCACGATGTGCGACGCCCCGAGCACAGCAATCGACAGCATCCAGACCAGGGTGATCGGCCCGAAAAACCGGCCAATGCCCGCAGTGCCGCGCTTTTGCACCACAAACAGGCAAAACAGCACCAGCAGAGTCAGCGGAATGACGCCTTGCTGGAAATGCGGCGATACCACCACCAGCCCCTCCACGGCCGAGAGCACCGAAATGGCGGGCGTGATGACGCCATCGCCATAAAACAACGAAGTGCCAAAGATCCCCATGGCCAGCAGCGCATTGCGCAGGCGGGGCTTGTCCTTGACCGCCTCCGAGGCCAGGGCCAGCATGGCGACCAGGCCGCCTTCGCCGTTGTTGTCGGCCCGCAGCACCAGCACCACGTACTTGAGCGAGACGATGACCGTGAGCGTCCAGAACAGGATGGACAGGATGCCGTAGACGTTGGCCTGCGTGAATGGGACATGGCCCGAGCCGAACACCTCCTTGAGGGCATACAGCACGCTGGTGCCGATATCACCGTAGACGACACCGATAGCCGCCAGAGTCAGCGCGGCCGAAGATGATTTTGTGGAGTGCACAGCAAGCCCCTGGCGGGCAGGGCGGGCCTGTCCGGCAGGATTCCGTAGTCCTGGGAGGCCGTATTCTGCGCCCGCTGCAGCGGGCAGAGCCGCCCCGGAACGGGAGAATTCGCGGCCTGTTGCATTGCAGCAACTTGCGACCGCCCGTGGCGGTCAGTCGTAGATCTCAGCGTCGGGGTTGGTAGCTTCTAGCTCATAGCTGGCCGCCAGCATGGCCAGGCGCGCAATCACCCCGTACATATAGAAGCGGTTGGGCGCACTGGCCCCGGGGCGCGCCCCAAGCTGGGGCAGGTGGTGGCTTTGCTCAAACGCCAGCGGCACAAAATCGGCCCCCGGCGCGTTCAGGTTCTCATCCACGCCGCGGTCGGCATGGATGCGATAGAACCCGCCCACCACGTAGCGGTCCATCATGTAGACCACGGGTTCTGCCACCGCGTCGTTCATGCGTTCCTGGGTCAGCACGCCCTCCTGGACAATGAGATCGTGCACGGGCTGGCCGTCCTTGGCGACGGCCATTTTGCTGCGGGCCTTGCTGTTGAGTGCTTGCAGGTCCTTGGCGTCGTGCACCGTCATGATGCCCATGCCGTCGGTACCGTTGTCGGCCTTGACAACGACAAACGGCTTTTCCTGGATGCCGTACTCCTTGTACTTGCGACGGACCTTGGCCAGCAGTGCATCGACCTGGGTCTGCACGCACTCCAGCCCGCTGGCCTGCGAAAAATCGACTGCCCCGCATTTTCCGAACATCGGATGGATGAGCCAGGGATCGATGCCCAGCAACTTGCCAAAGCGCTTGGACACCTCTTCGTAGCTGCGGAAATGGTTGCTCTTGCGGCGCACCGTCCAGCCCGCGTGCAGCGGCGGCAGCAGGTATTGTTCGTGCAGATCTTCCAGAATGCCGGGCGCGCCGGCCGAGAGATCGTTATTCAGCAGGATGGTGCAGGGATCGAAGTTTTTCAGACCGATGCGCCCCCGCGTACGCACCACCGGCTCCAGCGTGATGGCGTCGCCACCCGGCAGCTCGACCACGGTGTTCTTCTTCACATCGGGGCTGACGGAGCCCACGCGCACGTTCAGCCCGGCCATGTTGAAGATGCGCTGAAGCTGCACCAAGTTGCTCAGGTAGTGGCTGTTGCGCGTGTGGTTTTCGGGAATGATGAGCAGGTTGCGCGCCTCGGGGCAGATCTTTTCGATGGCGGCCATGGCGGCCTGCACCGCCAGCGGCAGCATCTCGGGCGTGAGGTTGTTCCAGCCGCCAGGAAACAGGTTGGTATCGACCGGCGCAAGCTTGAAGCCCGCGTTGCGGATGTCCACCGAGGTGTAGAACGGCGGCGTGTGCTCCATCCATTCCAGCCGGAACCACCGCTCGGTGGCCGGCATGGAGTCGATGATGCGCTGTTCAAGCTCGTTGATGGGCCCGGTGAGGGCCGTGATGAGGTGCGGAACCATGGCTGCCTTGAGTGTCGGGTCCGGGCAATTGTAGGGACTTGCAGAGCCGCCCCGGTGACATTTCAGCGCCGCCAGAATGCCGGGGTGAGCAGGGCCATGAAGCTCAGCATCTCCAGCCGCCCCAGCAACATGGCCAGCGTGCACACCCAGATTTGAAAATCTGTCAGCACCGCATAGTTGGACACCGGCCCCACCTGACCCAGCCCAGGCCCCGTGCAATTGACGCTGGCCAGCACGGCCGAGAACGCCGTCACGGGGTCGAGGTCGGTCAGCAGCAGCACCATGCTCAGCCCGATGACCGTGCCGCCATACACCAGCATGAAGGCCAGCACGGAGAAGATCACGCGGTTGTCCACCACGGCATCGCCCAGACGCACCGGCTGCACCGCATGCGGATGCACCAGCCGCGTCATTTCGCGGCGGGCCTGCTTGATCAGTATCAGCATGCGCACCATCTTGATGCCGCAGCCCGTGGACCCGGCGCTGGTGGCCACCCCGGACAGCAGCAGCATGAACAGCGGCGCAAACACCGGCCAGCCGAGGTAGTCCACGGTGGAAAACCCCGTGGTGGTGGCCACCGAGACCACGTTGAACATGCCGTGGCGCAAGGCCTCCAGCGGCCCGTACACCCCCTTGAACCACAGCAGCAGCGAGACGAACAGACCACCACCCACCAGCGCCAGCAGCGTGGCGCGCGACTCCGGGTCGCGCCAGAATCCACCCCACTGGCCCTTGCGCAGCGCCACGAAATACAGCGCAAAGTTGCAGCTCGCCATGAGCATGACCAGCACGGCAACGGCTTCCAGCAAAGGCGACTGAAAATACCCGAAGCTGGCGTCATGGGACGACAACCCCCCCAGACTGACCGTGGTGAACATGTGCATGACGGCATCCAGTGGCGCCATTCCCCCCAGCCAGTAGGCCAGCGCACACCCGGACGACAACAGCGCATACACCCCCCAAAGACCCTTGGCGGTCCCGGTCATGCGCGGGGTGAGCTTGGCATCCTTCACCGGCCCGGCTGCCTCGGCCTTGAACAGCTGGCTGCCGCCCACGCCCAGCATGGGCAGCACGGCCACCGCCAGGATCAGGATGCCCATGCCCCCCACCCACTGCAGGAAGGTGCGCCACACATTCACCGACACCGGCAGCGCATCGAGCCCGCTGAGCACCGTCGAGCCCGTGGTGGTCAGCCCCGAAACCGCCTCGAAGTAGGCATGCGTGAACGATATCGGGCGGCCCACCTGGTGCAGGGCCAGCATCAGCGGAAACGCCGCAAACAAGGGCAGCAACAGCCACACCATGGTGACCAGCATCACGCCGTGGCGCGGCTGCAATTCGCGGGTGTGGCGGCGCAGGCCCCACCAGAACGACGCGCCCACCAGCATGGTGACCCCCATGGCCAGCGGATACACGCGCCACACGCCATCGTCCTCAAGCCACGACACCCCCATCGGCAGCCCCATGGCCAGCGCGAACACCATCACGAGGATGCCCAGCACCCGCAGAACGGGAAACACATCCACCAGGGCGTGCTCGCGGCGGGGCATATCAGAAGAAAGTGGCACTGACACGGAAGAGCTTTTCCACATCGGGCACCAGCCGCTTGTTCGGCAGGAAGAACACGACATGGTCGTTGCTCTCGATCACCGTGGTGCTGCGAGGAATGATGACCTCGGGCTCGCGCAGCGGTTCGGGGGCGGCCTCGCCCTCGCACGGCAGGCCGCGCACGATCAGGCCCATGTGCACGTCGTGCGGCAAGTGCAGCTCGCTGACCTTGCGACCGATCACGCGTGAGCTCTTGCGGTCGCCCCGGGCCACGATCTCCAGCGCCTCGGCCACGCCCCGGCGCAGGCTGTGCACCGCCTGCACATCGCCTCGGCGCACATAGGCCAGCAGCTCGCCCAGCATGGCCTGCGCGGGCGAGAGCGCAATGTCGATCTGCGTGCCGTGCACCAGGTCGGCATAGCTGCGCCGGTTGACCAGCGCCAGCACGCGGCGCGCGCCCATGCGCTTGGCCAGCAGGCAGGACATGATGTTGTCCTCGTCGTCATCGGTCAGCGCCAGAAAGATGTCGACCTCCTCCACGCTTTCGCCGGTCAGCAGGTCTTCATCGGTGGTGTCGCCATGCAGCACCAGCACATCCGAGGGCAGGCTGGAAGCCAGCTCGACGCACCGCCCGGCGTCTTCCTCGATGATCTTGATGTGAAAGCGTCCGGCCTCCTTGCCCAGCTGGCGTGCCAGCCGCAATCCCACGCGCCCGCCCCCGGCAATCATGATGCGGCGCACCGGCCGCACCGGCTGATCCCCCCGGCGGTGCAGGGCCGACAGCACCTCGGCAATGTGCTGGCTGGCGGCCAGCACAAACACCTCGTCCCCCGGCACCACGCGGGTAGCACCGTCGCAGGCCACAAAACGGTCGGGCTCGTCCTGAAAACGCCGGTAGATCGCCACCACCCGCATGGCCACATCGGGCAGGAGTTCGCGCAGCTCGCTGATCGAATGGTTGACCAGCAGCGCGCCGGCCCGTGCACGCACCGCCACCAGGCAGGCACGGCCGCCCGCAAAATGGCGCACCTGCATCGCTTCGGGGTACTCGACGAGCTTGGTGATGTAGCGCGTGATGGACTCTTCGGGGCAGATGATGCGGTCGACCGCAAACCCGTCCGCCCCCATCAGCAGCTCTTCATCCTGAAAGCCCGAGGAGCGCACCCGCGCAATGCGCGTGGGGATGTTGAACAGACGCTGCGCCACCTTGCAGCAGACCAGATTGGTTTCGTCCTGCGCAGCGCAGGCAATGAGCAGATCGGTGTCGCGCGCGCCGGCCTCGGCCAGCACCGCCGGCTCAATGCCGCTGCCCACCACGCCGCGCAGGTCAAAGCGCGACTCGAGATCGCGCAGGCGCTGCGCATTGGTGTCGATCACGGTGATGTCGTTGCGCTCGGACACCAGGCTGTCCGCCACACTTTCGCCCACGCGGCCTGCGCCAAGAATGATGATTTTCACGGTGAAATGATCGTTGGGCGCCTGCAGCGCGTCAATGCCCCCCGGGCCGAGTGTGGCGCCGGGCCATCAGGCTCAGCCGCGCACTTCGCCCTCACCCAGCACCACGTACTTGAGCGAGGTGAGCCCCTCGATGCCCACCGGGCCGCGCGCGTGGAACTTGTCGGTGCTGATGCCGATTTCGGCGCCCAGGCCGTACTCGAAGCCGTCGGCAAAGCGCGTGCTGGCGTTCACCATCACGCTGCTTGAATCCACCTCGCGCAGAAAGCGCTGGGCGTGCACATGGTTGGTGGTGAGGATGGCCTCGGTGTGGTGGCTGGAATAGCGGTTGATGTGGGCAATCGCCTCGTCCAGCCCTGCCACCACCTTGACGCTGATGATGGGCGCCAGGTACTCCTCGGACCAGTCGGCTTCCGTGGCGTCCACCAGTTTTGCTCCTGAAACGGCAGCTAACAACGCCCTGCTTTCGGCGCAAACTCGCATTTCCACGCCTTTTTCGGCGAACACTGCCCCGATGCGCGGCAGGAAAGCGCCCGCCACGCCCCGCGCCACCAGCAGGCTCTCGGTCGCGTTGCAGGGGCTGTACTTCTGCGTCTTGGCGTTGTCGGTGACCTTGAGCGCCAGTTCCAGGTCGCAGGGGTCGTCCACGTAGGTGTGGCAGTTGCCGTCCAGGTGCTTGATGACGGGCACCTTGGCCTCGCGGCTGATGCGCTCGATCAGGCCCTTGCCGCCGCGCGGGATGATCACGTCCACAAACTCGGGCATGGCGATGAGGTGGCCCACGGCGGCGCGGTCGGTGGTTTGCAGCAGTTGCACGGCATCTTGCGGCAAACCAGCCTCGGCCAAGGCCTGCTGTACGAGCTTTGCCAGCGCCTTGTTGGAGTCGATGGCCTCGGAGCCGCCGCGCAGAATGCAGGCGTTGCCGCTCTTGATCGACAGGCTGGCGGCCTCGATGGTCACGTTCGGGCGGCTCTCGAAGATCATGCCGAACACGCCGATGGGCACACGCATCTGGCCCACGCGGATGCCGCTGGGCTGCTGTTTCATGCCGACGATCTCGCCAATGATGTCGGGCATGGCGGCGAGCTGCTCGCAGCCCTGGGCACAGGTCTCCAGCACCTGGGGGCTGAGCTTGAGCCGGTCCACCAGGGGCTCGGCCAGGCCGGCGGCGCGGGCGCGCTCCAGGTCGCGCGCGTTGTCCACCTGCAGCGCGCCGGTCTGCTCGCGCAGCAACCGCGCCAGCGCCCGCAGCGCTTTGTTTTTGATAGCTGCTGGCGCACGCGCCATCAGGGCCGAGGCCGTTTTTGCCTGTAAACCGAGGGTGTGCGTGGTTTCAGCCACGTTGAGCGCGTTCATGGGGGGATTTTGCCGCAGTTGCACACAAGACGGCGGCCCAGGCTGTAATCCCGCCAGGAGACCCAACATGACAGAACACCCCGCCACCCAGCTCGCCGCCCTGCAGTCCGCCCTGGCGGCCCACGGCCGGGGCGAGCGGCGCGCCGCCGCCCTGGGCGAGGCGGCGCGCGCCCAGCAGGCCCTCCTGGCCGCCCTGCCACCGCGCTATGGCGAGGTGCTGCTGAACCTGATCGACCGGCTGGAATCCAGCGCGCTGTTCACCGAGGAAAGCTGCTCGTTCAGCCGCAAGGACCTGCTGGACCACCTGCAGACCTGGGTGGACAAGGC
>JANJVG010000091.1 GCA_024710165.1 Burkholderiaceae bacterium | reverse complement strand
GTGGCGTCCAGCGCTTGTTCGATCCAGGCCGGATCCAACAGCGCGCTCAACTCGGTTATCCCGTTGGCAGGCAATGCCTCCAACGTCTCGTTCAGGGTGGTTTGCAGCAGGCTCAAACCAAAAAGGGAACATGTTGAACATATTCCCTTTTTAGACCAGATCAGCTTCGCATTGGCTTAACTGACTGGCATTGGACCTGAGGTCGGCTTTTTTGCGTTCCAACCCGGAACCCACCGCTTCCGGCAGGCCCTGGGAGCTGGATCACTTCACCATGTCAAACAAGGCTCGGGCCTGCGCATGGCAGAACGGTGGCTCGTAGCTGCCGTGGTAACTGCCGTAGTAGGTGGCAAAGGCTGCCGAGGTGGGGTCAGTGGGTGCCTGGCCGCCGGGGCCATAGGTGGCCTGGATCATGGGGTCCACGTCCACCGAGCTCACGTTGGTCAGGCCCCGGCTGTCAAAGTCGGCCTTCATGACCTGCTGGTGGATGCCCGGTGGCACCGTGGGGTCGCCTGCACCGCCGCACAGCAGCAACCGTGACTTGGGACTCCACCCCAGCAGATCGTTCTTTTTGGCGGCAAGGAACAGGGGATGGGTGGGGCTGGTCTGCGCCCCCTGCAGGAAGTCGGACTGGAACACCGCATCGCGCGCCTGATTGGGCGTGACACCGGGGCCACCCGGCAGCTTGCCGCTGGTGACCAGCGTGGTGTAGTTCAGCGTGGGGTTGGGCAACAGGTTTTCGATGTAGTCGGAATAGGGCGCCTTGAAGGCCGTCTTCACATCCGTATACACCGTGCCATACACCTTTTGCCACGAGGTCACGAGGTAAGGAACGAAGAACTGCACACCGGCAATGGCATCGGGCACCTTGAGCGAGCCCGAAAGGTTGTACGGCCCGGCCAGGTGGGCACCGGCCACCACGTTGAATTCGGTCGGATGATCGCGTTCGGCCGCCCGGTGGGCCGCCATGGAGGCATGGCCCCCTTGCGAATAGCCTGTGAACATGACCTTGCCCGACAGGCTGGCGCCCACCGAAGGCGCTGCCGCCCGGGCCGCGCGCACCGAGTCGATCACCGTGGTGGCTTCCGAGTCGGCATGCAGGTAAGGGTGATAGGCGTAGGTGGATTTGGCAAACCCGAGGTAGTCGGTGGCCACCACCGCATAGCCCTGGGCCGCGTACATGGCAGCCAGCAGGAAGGTTTCACTGTCCTGCGGGTTGGCCAGGGTGCGCGGCTTTTGCACATCGGTGCCCTTGGCATAGGCCACCAGCGGCGCGGGGGCGGAGCACGCCGCACCGCCCGGAACCAGCATGACGCCCGAGGCGTTGGTCTCGTCGCTGCCGTTCGCGCCCACGGTGATGTAGTTCAGCGCCACCACCTTCACATCGCACTTGGCCTTGCCGCTGAGGGCTTGCAGGCCGGCTGCGGCGGTACTGGCATCGATCTGCGCCGCCGTCAGCGTGATCACGGTAACCGGCGCCTCCTTGAGCGCACCACGATCGGGGTCGTCGGAGCCCCCGCAGGCGACAAGCAGTGCCGCAGCGGCAGCAACACAGGTAAAGCGGAAAAACGTCATGGATGGGTCCTTCAGTTCGGAAAAAGGCCATCGTGCCTCTACCCGACCCGCCTTCACCATTGGGGTTAACGCGTGCGCGTGCGGCAATCAGACACTTCAGTGACAGCCCGGCAACCGCACGCGTCAGCCGTAGCGCAACTTCATCCACAAAATGCTGCCGGCCAGCACCAGAGTGATGGCATTGGCCACAACTATGGGCCAGGTACCCAACGCCAGGCCGTACACCAGCCACAGCGCAATGCCCACGGTGAACGCGCCGTACATGCCCAGGGAAATGCCGCGAACATCGCGCGTGCGGAAGGTGTGCAGCGCCTGCGGCACGAAACTGAAGGTGGTCAAGGCGGCGGCAAGGTAGCCGATCAGATCGGTGAACTGCATGGCCCGCAATGCTGTGTCCTACTGATCACGGGAGGTCCAGTCGATCAGCGCATCCAGCACCGGCCGCGCTGCCGCCGCTGAGGGGTGGTTGATGATGGCCACCAGCACGTAGCGGCGCCCGCTGGCAGCATGCACAAACCCGGCCACGGCCATCACGTCGCGCAGGCTGCCCGTCTTGAGGTGGGCGGCACCGGCCCGGCTTTTGCTGCGACGCAGCGTACCATCGACTCCCGCAATCGGGAGCGACGCGACGAGCTCGGGCATCACGGGCGACACCCAGGCCGACTGCAGCATGCGGCCCAGGGCCTGGGCACTGGTGCGGGCGTCACGGCTGAGGCCTGCGCCGTTGTCCAGCACGGGTGGATCTCCCCAGCGTTCCTGCCACCACCGGCCCAGCACGTCGCGCGCGCCATCAAAGGTGGCCACGCCGTTTTGCTGCAGTGCCAGCGTCAGAAAGACATGCTGTGCCATCACGTTATTGCTGTATTTGTTCACATCCCGCACCACTTCGGCCAAGCTGGTGGACGTGACACTGAATGCGGGGCGCAAGCCTGCAGGCACCTGGCCATCGCGTACCCGCCCCGTGAGCTTGCCACCCAGCTCGCGCCACATCCCCTCCACGGCACGCGCAGCAAACCCTGCCGGGTCTGCGTACGCCACGGGCCAGACGCGTTCGCCACAGCGTGCAGGGTAGGCGCCCTGAAACACGGTGCGTTCGGGGCTGCCCAGATCGGCCCGCAGCCCCGCACGCCAGTCGCCACACTCGGCTCCGGCAGCCGCCAGCGGCACCGTGGACTGGAACTGCACCCCGGCCAGCGGCGGGTCATACTGCACGCGCGCCACACCGGCCACAGGGTCCGGCACCAAGGTCATGACTACCGACTTGTAATTGAGCAACAGCGCGTCCGGCGCCGTGTTGTAGGGGCGCAGCGGTTCGCCGTCAAAGCGGCCCGGGTCGTGCTCTGGCACGGCAAACGCACTGCGGTCCAGCACGATGTCGCCCACAATGACCTGGATGCCCTGCGCCTGAAGGCGCCGCAGCAGCAACCACAGCCGCTCCAGCACCAGCTTGGGGTCGCCCTGGCCCTGGATGTACACATTGCCCTTGAGGCTGCCGCCCTGCACCACGCCATCGACAAACACCGGCGTGCTCCAGGTGTAGGCAGGCCCCAGCAGATCCAGCGCGGCGTAGGTGGTGACCAATTTCATCACCGAGGCCGGGTTGACCGACGCCTGGGCCCGCAAGGCCAGGCGGGCAGGAGCGCGGGCGTCCTGGGCATCCGCCACATAGACCGAGAGGGCCTCACGCGGCAGCCTGGCACGTGCCAGCGCCGCGTCCACATCGGGCGGGAGAAAGCTGGGGGGTGCCGGCATCGCCGCCCAGACGATCGAGCCCGCCAGGAAAGCGACCAGAGCACCACAACGCGCCGCCGCACGCACACACCAATGCACCACAGGATTCATGTCGACAGTCTAGTGCCCGGACCGTGCTGCGTCGATAATGGCGGTCCTTTCGCTCCCTCCCGCGGCACCATGCCACTGCTTGCCTTCGACACCAGCACCGACACCTTGTCCATCGCCGTGCAGCGTGGCGATACGGTGTGGGAACACAGCGGCCCCGGGGGCGCGCAGGCATCGGCCACGCTGGTGGCTTCCGTATTCGGCCTGCTGGAGCAGGCCGGCCTCGAACTGGGCCAACTGGACGCCCTGGTTTTTTCGCGCGGGCCGGGCTCGTTTACCGGACTGCGCACGGCCTGTGCCGTGGCCCAGGGCCTGGCCTTTGGCGCCAACGCCGGGCGCGGCATTCCGGTGCTTCCCATCGACACGCTGGCCGCCGTGGCCGAGCAGGCACGCCATCAGCACGGCTGCACCGAAGCGGTGGCTGTGCTGGATGCCCGCATGGACGAGGTGTACTTCGCGCGGTACCAATGGCAGGCTGGGGCCTGGCAGGGCGTGGGCACCATAGGCCTGAGCGCACCCCAGGAGGTGCAGGTGCCTCCTGGCTGGACGGTGGCAGGCAATGCCCAGGCCGCCTATGCTGAACGGCTGGCCCCGCACGCCGTGCATGTGCATGCGCTGCCCACGGGCGCGGCCCTGCTGCGACTGGCGCCACATTGGCTCGCCAGCGGCCATGCGGTTACGGCAGCCGAGGCCCTTCCGCTGTACCTTCGTGACAAAGTGGCGCAGACCACGGCCGAGCGAGCTGCCGCAAAGGCCGCCGCCGGCCACTGATGCAGGCGTCCCCCATGAGCGCATACGCCCAGCCCCTTTGCAACCCGCAGGCGCGCCTGGAGGCCCTGTCGCTGGCGCGCCTGGATGCAGTGCTGGAGGTGGAAAAGCAGGCTTACTCACATCCCTGGACGCGTGGCAATTTCACCGACGCCATGGCCAGCGGCAACCAGATACAGCTGCTGCTGGGGGGCGAGCAACTTCTGGGCTATTTTGTTGCCATGCTCGGCGTGGAAGAGGCCCACCTGCTGAACCTGACCGTGGCCCCGGATTTCCAGCGCCAGGGCTGGGCACAGGTGCTCCTGGATGCACTGGCCCTGTGGGCCCGGGGTCAGGGGGCGCAGTGGCTGTGGCTCGAGGTGCGCGCAAGCAATCGGCGTGCGCGCCAGATTTACGAAGCCAACGGCTTTCAGCGGGTCGGCGAGCGCAAACGCTACTACCCTCTCTCGGCCACCGAGCGCGAAGACGCCATTGTCATGAGCCGTCCGTTATGAGCCTGCAGCTCGACTCCCGCCAGTACGCCATGTTGCAGGAAATGGGCGTGCGCCTGTGGAGGCCCGGCGCGGCAGGGCAGGGCGCCAACGGGGCACCACCAGTGATGGAGGCATCGCCCCGGCCCACGGCGCCCGCAGCCACACCAGCGCCGCCCGCATCCGCTCCTGCACCGACACCGCCGCCCGCCCGCCCTGCCCCGGCGGCCCCCGCTGCGGCCGCTGGCTTGGCACCCTCCATCCGGACGCTGCACGCGCCGCGCGCACTGTTCCCCGAGGCCGATCCGCGACACACCCCGGCTGCGCTGGGCGCCGCCTGGCTTGTCGTGGCCGAAGGAGCCGCCGATGCCGACCCATTGGCCGACGAATCCGGTCGCCTGCTGGGCAACATGCTGCGTGCATTGCAACTGCACCGGCACCCGAAGGTGTTCCTTTGCACCTTGTCTGCGCCCCACAGTCCAGCCGCCGAGGCCCCACCCGCTGCCGACCTGCTGTCGCAGGCGCTGGCCAGCGTGAAGCCGGCTGTGCTGCTGCTGATGGGCCGGGCAGCAGCCCAGGCCGCTCTGGGTCGCAACGATCCACTGGGCCCGCTGCGTGCGCAGGCTCACACCGTGTCCGGGGTGCCTGCCGTCGTCACTTACGACGCTTCCTACCTTCTGCGCGCCCCCCAGGCCAAGCCCGCCGCCTGGGCCGACCTGTGCCTCGCCCAGTCTCTGGTTCGGCGGACTTCCCTGCCATGAGTCCGCCGTGGCGGCCATACAGGTGTCACAGGCCGGTGCGATAATTCCAGCCTGGATTTTTGGAGAACATTCCATGGAAGCCTATCCCAGTCGATAGCTTTCAGCTCCCGCGCCCGCGCCGGGGCTGAAAGCGCCCCCCGCCGCCGGCCATCAAAAACAGGGAGCGAGCCATGCTCAACATCTTCACGCTTGCCAATGGGCGCCTTGTCCAGGAAGAAATCGAATCCCTGGAAGAGCTCTCGCGCTTTCAGCCCATCTGGGTGGACCTCGAATCCCCCACGCTCGACGAGAAACGCTGGGTTTCGCAGTACTACGGCCTGTCCATCCCCGAAGACGCGATGGACGAGGACATCGAGGAGTCGGCCCGCTTCTACGAAGAAGACAACGGCGAGCTGCACATCCGCAGCGACTTCCTGATCGACGACCACGACCAACCGCGTTCGGTGCGCGTGGCCTTCATCCTGAACCTCATCAACCCCAGTCTGCGCAGCAAGGGCGTGCTGTTCTCCATCCATGACGAGGACATCCCGGTGTTCCGCCTGCTGCGCCTGCGTGCGCGGCGCGCACCGGGGCTCATCGAGGATGCACGCGAGGTATTGCTCAAGCTCTTCGACGCCGACGCGGAGTATTCGGCTGACACGCTCGAAGGCATTTACGACGACCTGGAGAAGGTCAGCACCCTGGTGCTGGCCGGCGACGTCACCGACGCCCGCGCCGGGGAGGTGCTGTCGGCCATCGCGCGACAGGAAGACTTGAACGGCCGCATCCGCCGCAACGTGATGGATACACGCCGCGCCGTGAGCTTCATGATGCGCAGCAAGATGCTCAACGCCGAGCAGTTCGAGGAGGCGCGCCAGATCCTGCGCGACATCGAATCGCTCGACAGCCACACGGCCTTCCTGTTCGACAAGATCAACTTCTTGATGGACGCCACGGTCGGCTTCATCAACATCAACCAGAACAAGATCATCAAGATCTTCTCGGTGGCGAGCGTGGCGCTGCTGCCGCCCACGCTGATCGCCAGCGTGTACGGCATGAACTTCCAGCACATGCCCGAGCTGGCGCAAACCTGGGGCTATCCATACGCCCTTGCACTAATGGTGGCCAGCGCACTGGGACCCATGTGGTATTTCCGCAAGCGCGGCTGGTTGAAATAGGACACCCCCTGTGGCGCGGCGGTCGCTGGAGGGCCGTGCCGGTTCCCAGGACATGACGCTATCTGGATCAAATTGAGCTCAAGCCCTTATCCAACAAGCGCAAAATGCTATATATTTTATAGCAATTTGAGCAAATGCCGCACGATGTGGTCGGCGTAGCGGCTGGCCACGGTCTGTATGAACAGCGGAAAGTCCACGTGCGCGTCGTCATCGGCACGGTCGGAGATGGTACGCACGGCGGCAAAGGGTACGCCGTAGTCCAGGCACACCTGGGCCACGGCGGCGCCCTCCATCTCCACGGCCAGCACGTCGTGCCCGGCGGCGACGAGCGGCTCGCGCAGCGCGCGTGAGACCTGGGCGCAGGTCACGAAGCGGTCGCCGCTGGCCACCAGCCCCTCATGCAAGCGCGGCAGCCGCCCTTCAGGATTGACATGAAAATCGACTCCAGCGCTTTCCAGGCAAGCGCCAACAGCTCCTGAAAGATGAGCAGATAGCGCCGAATCGCAGGGCAGGCGCACGCCGGGGTAGCCAGGCACCTGCCAGCGCGCGAACAGCGGCGACGCGTCCATGTCGTGCTGTACATAGTCGCGCGCCACCACCACATCACCCACCCGCACCCCTTCGCCCACGCCACCGGCCACCCCGGTGAAGACGATGCGCGCCACACGAAAACGCTCGGCCAGCACCGTGGCCGTGGTGGCCGCCGCCACCTTGCCGATGCCCGAAAGCGCCAGCACGACGGGCTTTCCGTGTAGTTCACCCTCCCAGAAAGCGCGGCCCGCGTGGGTCACGCGGCGCGCCTGCTGCAGGCTGTCGACAAGGCCGGACTGTTCTTCGGGCAGGGCGCTGAGGATGGCAGTGGTCATGGTGGTTCCAGAAACAGCAAGAGCGGCCGCAGCCGCTCCATATTGTGGCGCACGGGGGCAAAAAACCCCCGGCGGCTCACTTCTTGTCGCGCAGCTCGCGGCGCAGGATCTTGCCCACAGGGGTCTTGGGCAGTTCCTCACGGAATTCCACCACCTTGGGCTGCTTGTAGCCCGTGAGCTCATGGCGGCAGAACTCGCGCACGGCTTCCTCGGTCAGGTTGGGGTCCTTGCGGACGATGACCAGTTTGACCGCCTCGCCCGACTTCTCGTCCGGCACACCGACCACGGCGCACTCGAGCACGCCCGGCATGGCGGCGACCACTTCCTCAACTTCATTGGGATAGACATTGAAACCGCTGACCAGCACCATGTCTTTCTTGCGATCCACGATCTTGAAGTAGCCGCGTTCATCCATCACGCCGATGTCGCCGGTCTTGAAGTAGCCGTCTTCGGTCATGACCTTGGCGGTCTCATCCGGACGCTGCCAGTAGCCGGCCATGACCTGCGGCCCCTTGATGGCGATTTCACCAGGCTGGCCCAGCCCGGTGATGGTGTTGCCTTCGTCATCCAGCAGCTTCATCCAGGTGCTGGGCAGCGGCACGCCAATGGTGCCGGTGAACTCGGTGGCCGTGACCGGGTTGCAACTGGCCGAGGGACTGGTTTCCGACAGGCCATAGCCCTCGCAGATGGGACAGCCGGTCTTGTCCAGCCAGAGCTTGGCCACGGCGCCCTGCACGGCCATGCCGCCGCCCACGGACACCTTGAGGTTCTTCCAGTTCACCGTGTTGAAGTCGGGGTGGTTGGCCAGGCCGTTGAACAGCGTGTTGACCGCCGGGAAGCTGTGAAAGGTGTGCTTGGACAGCTCCTTGAGCACGGCGGGCAGATCGCGCGGGTTCGGGATCAGGATGGTCTTGCCGCCCATGCGCATGGACAACATCATGTTCACCGTGAACGCGAAGATGTGGTACAGCGGCAGCGCGCAGATGCTGGTGGGCTGCTCGCCGGCGGGCACCTTCTTCATGACGGGCTCGTTCCATACCTCGGACTGCAACACGTTGGCAATCACGTTGCGGTGCAGCAGCACGGCGCCCTTGCTGACGCCCGTGGTGCCACCGGTGTACTGCAGCAGGGCAATGTCGTCAGGCTTGATGTCCGGCTTCTTGAAGGTACCGCGGGTACCACGCGCAATGGCCTCGTTGAAACGCACGGCATCGGGCAGATTGAACTCCGGCACCATCTTCTTGACGTTGCGCACCACGTAATTGACCAGCGCGCCCTTGATCAGGCCCAGCTGGTCGCCCATGGCACACAGCACCACATGCTTGACGGGCGTGTTGGCCACGCACTGCTGCAAGGTGGTGGCAAAGTTTTCGATGATGACGATGGTCTTGGCGCCCGAGTCCTTGAGCTGGTGCTCCAGCTCACGCGGGGTGTACAGCGGGTTCACATTCACCACCACATAGCCGGCACGCAGGATGGCCGCCACCGTGACCGGGTACTGTGGCACGTTGGGCATCATGATGGCGACGCGGTCGCCCTTGACCATGCCCAGGCCCTGCAGGTAGGTGGCAAAGGCGTTGCTCAGCGACTCTGTCTGGGCATAGGTGATTTCCTTGCCCATGAAGCTGTACGCCACCCGGTTACCGTACTTGTGGAAGGCCTCTTCCATCAGCGCCACAAGCGACGGGTACTGGGAAGGGTCGATATCGGCGGGAACGCCAGACGGGTAGCTCTTGAGCCAAATGCGGTCGGTCATCTCCAAGTCTCCTGATTTTTATCGTGTTTCCAACCCGTGTCGAACATTCCGCACGGTCGTGCTTTTTGCTGCTGGATTATGCCTTGTCAGCCCTTGAGTGCTCCAAGCACCTCGTCAAGCATTTTTTTGGCGTCGCCAAACAGCATGCGGTTGTTCTCCTTGTAGAAGAGCGGGTTGTCCACCCCGGCATAGCCCGAGGCCATCGAGCGCTTCATCACGATCGAGGTCTTGGCCTTCCACACCTCGAGCACCGGCATGCCGGCAATGGGGCTGCCCGGGTCTTCGAGGGCGCTGGGGTTCACGATGTCGTTGGCGCCAATGACCATGACCACATCGGTGTCCGGGAAGTCCTCGTTGATCTCGTCCATCTCCATCACGATGTCGTAGGGCACCTTGGCCTCGGCCAGCAGCACGTTCATGTGGCCCGGCATGCGGCCCGCGACCGGGTGGATGCCGAAACGCACATTCACGCCCTTTTCACGCAGGGTCTTGGTGATCTCGTACACCGTGTGCTGTGCCTGCGCCACGGCCATGCCGTAACCCGGCACGATGATGACGCTCTTGGCATCGCGCAGCAGTTCGGCCGTCTCGGCAGCGCTCACCGGCACCACCTCACCCTGCGGCTCGGCCGCTTCGCCCGATGGGGCGGGCGTCGAACCGCCACCGGAGCCAAAGCCACCCGCGATCACGCTGATGAAGTTGCGGTTCATTGCGTTGCACATGATGTACGACAGGATGGCACCCGAGGAGCCGACCAGCGCGCCGGTCACGATCAGCAGGTCGTTGCCCAGCATGAAGCCCGTGGCCGCAGCGGCCCAGCCCGAGTAGCTGTTGAGCATGGACACCACCACCGGCATGTCGGCACCACCAATGGCCATGACCATGTGGATGCCGAACAGCAGCGCGATCACGGTCATCACGATCAGCGGCAGCATGCCTTCGGCCACCGTGGATGCGTGAACGAACTCCCGACCGAACCAGATCACCACCAGCAGGCCGACCAGATTCATCCAGTGGCGCGCGGGCAGCAGCAGCGGCTTGCCGCCGATCTTGCCGTTGAGCTTGCCGAACGCAATCAGCGAGCCCGAGAAGGTCACAGCGCCGATCAGGATGCCGACGTAGATTTCCACCTCGTGGATGACCTTCTCCGCGCCCTGCAGCTGGATCGAGGTATCCACATAGCTGGCAAAGCCGACCAGGCAGGCCGCCAGACCCACCAGGCTGTGCATGAGCGCGACCAGCTCGGGCATCTGGGTCATCTTCACGACCTTGGCGGCGTACAGGCCAATACCACCGCCCACCACCAGCGCACCGACGATCCAGGCGACGCCCATGGGACTGACGCGCGGGCCGAACACCGTGGCCAGCACGGCCAGCGCCATGCCGACCATGCCGAACAGGTTGCCGCGGCGCGAGGTTTCCGGGTTGGACAATCCACCCAGGCTCAGGATAAAGAGAATGGCGGCGCCAAGATAGGCCACCGTGGCGAGACTTTGGGACATGAGCATCTTTCCTTGCGTGTTCTGGTTGTGTCTCGTTCTTATCGGCGGAACATGGCGAGCATGCGGCGCGTCACGGCGAATCCGCCGAACATGTTGACAGCGGTGAGCACAATGGCGGCAAAGGCCAGCCAGAGGATCAGCCCGTCGGGGCGCCCATTGACGCCCGCTTCGGGCGGCGCGATCTGCACCAGCGCGCCGATGGCGATGATGCTGGAAATGGCGTTGGTCACGCTCATCAGCGGCGTATGCAGCGCGGGTGTGACGTTCCATACCACCATGTAGCCGATGAAGCAGGCCAGCACGAACACCGTGAAGTGCCCCAGGAAGGCCGCAGGCGCATAGGCACCAATGAACCAGAAGGCCACGGCCGCCACGGCAAAAATGATGGCCAGGGTCTTGGCGGGCAAGGGGCCGCTACTGCCGTGCCCGTGGCCGCCCTTTTTCTGCTCCACCGGAGCGGCTGCGGGTTTGGGGGCGGGCGCCGGAGCCTGTTTGAGGGGCGGAGCGGGCCAGGTGATGGCGCCCTCCTTGATGACCGTCAGGCCACGGATGGCGTCGTCTTCCATGTTGACCACGGCCACGCCGTCCTTGGCCTTGCACAACTCCTCGATCAGGCGCATGAGATTGGTGGCATACAGCGTGGACGACTGTTTGGCCAGACGCGAAGCCAGATCGGTGTAACCGATGATGGTCACGCCGTGGCGCACCACGGCCTCGCCGGGCACGGTCAGTTCGCAGTTGCCGCCCTGCTCGGCCGCCATGTCCACGATCACGCTGCCCGGCTTCATCGACTGCACCATCTCGGCAGTGATGAGCTTGGGCGCCGGCTTGCCGGGGATCAGGGCCGTCGTGATGATGATGTCCGCGTCCTTGGCCTGGGTGGCGTACATCTGGCGTTGTGCAGCCTGGAAGCCCTCGCTCATCACCTTGGCGTAGCCGCCACCGCCCGAGCCCTCTTCTTCATAGTCCACCTTGACGAACTCACCGCCCAGCGACTTGACCTGGTCAGCCACCTCGGCGCGCGTATCGTTGGCCCGCACGATGGCGCCCAGGTTGGCTGCCGTTCCGATGGCAGCCAAGCCCGCCACGCCCGCACCTGCGATGAATACCTTGGCCGGGGGCACCTTGCCCGCCGCCGTGATCTGGCCGTTGAAATAGCGGCCGAAGGCATTCGCCGCCTCGATGACGGCGCGGTAGCCGCTCACGCCCGCAGTGGACGTCAGCGCGTCCATCTTCTGTGCACGGCTCAGGGTGCGTGGCAGGCAGTCAATGGCCAGCACTGTGGCGTTCCTGGCAGCGAGTTGCTGCATCAGTTCCGGGTTCTGGGCGGGCCAGACAAAACCGATCAACGTACCGCCATCGCGCATCAGCGCCACTTCGTCGCTGCTGGGCGGGCGCACCTTGAGCACGATGTCCGAAGCAGCCCACAGCGCTGCCGCATCCGGCAACACCTCGGCACCGACAGCACGGTAGGCATCATCACTGAAATGGGCCGCATCGCCGGCGCCCGATTCAACCGCGACGTTGAAACCGAGCTTGATGAGCTTTTCCACCACATCGGGCACGGTGGCCACGCGCTTTTCACCATGGAATGTTTCCTTGGGCACGCCGATGCGCTGTGCTGGTGGGACTGGGTTTGACTGCATAGAGTGATCTCCTCCAAGTTTCGTAATCGTTGTGCAAACCGCAAGAGGGCTTGCAAAAACGGTGAGCAAGGCCGCGCCTCACTGACCCACCGCATTAACTGACCGTGAGCTTACATGAAGAAACCTGCGGTGCTATCGTGTACCGGACACACCCTGCGTGGAGAGGACGCCTCAAAGCAAACCGGCAGCCCTCACGCTGCCGGTTTGCCCTGTCGAACTGCGCTTGTTTCAGTTCACCAACTGTGCCAGTTCACCCGCTGCGTACTTCTGCGCCATCACTGCCAGAGACACCCCCCCGATTTTTCCGCCCTGGCCTTCACAACCGAACTCGAGGTAGCGTTGCTTGCAAATGGCTTTGGCGGCTTCGCGTGCGGGCTTGAGCCACTCGCGGGCATCGAACTTGTCCGGGTTTTCGGCCATGAACTTGCGCACTGCGCCGGTCATGGCGAGGCGGATGTCGGTGTCGATATTGATCTTGCGCACGCCGTACTTGATGGCCTCCTGGATCTCCGAGACGGGTACGCCGTAGGTTTCCTTCATCTTGCCGCCGTACTGGTTGATGATGGCCAGCAAATCCTGCGGCACGGACGACGAGCCGTGCATCACCAGGTGGGTATTGGGAATGCGGGCGTTGATTTCCTTGACACGGCTGATCGCCAGCACATCACCGGTGGGCGGACGGGTGAACTTGTAAGCGCCGTGGCTGGTGCCGATGGCGATGGCTAGCGCATCGAGCTGCGTTGCCTGGACGAATTGCGCGGCTTCTTCAGGATCCGTGAGCATCTGGCTGTGGTCCAGCTTGCCAACGGCACCCACGCCGTCTTCCTCTCCAGCTTCACCGGTTTCCAGCGAGCCAAGGCAACCGAGTTCGCCCTCCACAGTCACACCCAGTTTGTGTGCCATCGCGACGACCTTGCGGGTCACGTCCACGTTGTAGTCAAACGAGGCGGGCGTCTTGCCATCTTCCATCAGCGAGCCGTCCATCATCACCGACCCGAATCCCAGATCAATCGCTCCCTGACAGATCGCAGGCGAGGTGCCATGATCCTGGTGCATGACCAGTGGAATATGGGGATACGCCTCGCAGGCAGCCTGGATCAGGTGTTTGATGAAGCTCTCACCCGCGTACTTGCGCGCACCGGCGCTGGCCTGCAGGATGACCGGCGCTCCCACCTCGTCGGCGGCGGCCATCACGGCCTGGACCTGCTCCAGGTTGTTGACGTTGAAGGCAGGGATGCCATAGCCATTGCTGGCGGCATGGTCGAGCAGTTCGCGCATCGAGACGAGAGGCATGGTGGTGATCCATTCAGGTTGAAGGGGCAGACAAAAGGGAGACGAAGCGGAGGTAACCGCCTTGTAACCCATGATTTTACGACCTCTGCCCCCGCTCCCGCCGTCACCGAACCCACCCGGCACCAGCCCTGAGTGTCTCAGGTGGCTCGGCAGATTTTCAGCATGTTGGTGCCACCGGGTGCACCCATGGGCTCGCCGCAGGTGATGGCATAGACGTCGCCGCTGCTGACGATGTTGCGCATCTTGAGGTGGCGCTCGGCCTGGTCCAGCGCCGTATCGCGGTCTGCACTGGTGTCCATGAGCAGGGGGCGCACGTTGCGATACAGCGCCATGCGCCGCTGCGTGGCGACCTTGGGGGTCAAGGCGTAGATCGGGATGTGAATGCGGTGGCGACTCATCCACAGGGCGGTGGAGCCACTGTCGGTCATAGCCACAATCGCCTTGGCACCAAGGTGGTGCGCGGTGAACAACGCCCCCATGGCAATGGACTGGTCGATGCTGGTGAAGGTGCGCCCCGAAAAATCCGCATCCAGCTGCGCATCTTCTGCGGCCTCCGCCGCTGCGCAGATCTTCGCCATCTCCAGCACGGTCTCCAGTGGGTACCTGCCTGCAGCCGTCTCGGCGCTGAGCATGACGGCATCGGTCCCGTCCAGCACCGCATTGGCCACATCGCTGACCTCGGCCCGCGTTGGCACGGGGTTGGTGATCATGCTTTCCATCATCTGCGTTGCCGTGATGACGACCTTGTCCATATCCCTGGCCATCCGGATCATCTTCTTCTGGAGCGCCGGAACCACCGCATTGCCCACCTCGACCGCCAGATCACCCCGCGCCACCATGATGCCGTCGCTGGCCCGAAGAATCTCCTCCAGCCGCGGAATGGCCTCGGCCCGCTCGATCTTCGCAATCAGCCCCGGACGGTGTTTGAAAGGCGCCGCCGCCACATTGCACAGCTGGCGGGCCATCTCCATATCGGTGGCATTTTTCGGGAAACTCACCGCCACATAATCGGCCTGCAGGCTCATGGCAGTGCGAATATCGTCCATATCCTTGGCCGTCAGGGCAGGGGCCGTCAAGCCGCCACCCTGCTTGTTGATGCCTTTGTTGTTGGAGAGTTCGCCACCGATTTTGACCGTGGTGTGCACCGCCTCACCACGCACCGCATCCACCACCAGAACAATCAGTCCGTCATTGAGCAGCAGAACATCCCCGGCACGGGTGTCGCGCGGCAGTTCCTTGTAATCGAGCCCAACCCCCTCCTGGTCGCCCGGCTCGGTCCGCGACGCATCGAGCACAAAAGGCGCTCCGGCCTCCAGCATCACCCGGCCCTGCGCAAATTTGCCAACCCGGATTTTGGGCCCCTGGAGGTCTGCCATGATGGCAACCTCCCGACCGGCCCGTTGCGCGGCCTCCCGCACCATCAGCGCCCGGTCGATGTGATCCTGCGCAACACCGTGACTGAAATTCAGGCGCACCACATTGACGCCTGCCGTGATCATTTTCTCGAGCAGCAGCACATCGCTGGAGGCCGGACCCAAGGTGGCAACAATTTTGGTGGCTCGGCGCTGCGTCATGGAAGGCTTCTTTCCGGAAATGTAATCAGGTTTCAATTTTTACACGAAAGCAGTTACAAACCGGTAACGCGGTCCCCAGCCCGGCATGTCATACGTCACAGCACATCCTCCGGATGGACACTGCCAGACTTGATCACGGGCATTACACAACGCACCGTGACCGCTGAATTCAGGCCGCGGCTCGCTTTTCAAGAATTTCGAAGGCTGGCAGTGTTTTTCCTTCAAGCACCTCGAGAAAGGCACCACCACCGGTCGAGATGTAGCCCACGTCTTTCTCGATACCGTATTTGGCGATGGCTGCCAGCGTGTCCCCTCCCCCGGCAATGCTGAAGGCCGGCGATTGGGCGATGGCCTGGGCCAGGGTGCGGGTTCCATTTTCAAACGGGGCAAATTCGAAAACCCCCACCGGGCCGTTCCAGACAATGGTGCCCGCCTGCATGAGCTGGGCCGCCAGACGATGTGCCGTCTCGGGGCCGATGTCCAGAATCAGGTCATCGTCTTGCACATCGGCAGCTGCCTTGACAACCGCCGCCGCATCGGCGGCAAAGGTCTTGGCCGTAACCACATCAGTGGGAATGGGCACCTCGGCACCGCGGGCCTTCATGGCCTGCATCACCGCACGTGCTTCATCGATCAAGCCGGGTTCAGCCAGGCTCTTGCCGATGGGCAGGCCCGCTGCCAGCATGAAGGTGTTGGCGATGCCACCGCCGACGATCAGCTGGTCCACGTTCTTTGCCAGGCTTTGCAGGATGGTGAGCTTGGTGGACACCTTGGAGCCCGCCACGATGGCGGCCAGGGGGCGCCTGGGGTTGGCCAGCGCCTGGGTGATGGCATCGATTTCGGCAGCCAGCAACGGGCCGGCACAGGCTACAGGGGCAAACTGGGCGATGCCGTAGGTCGTCCCTTCGGCCCGGTGGGCCGTGCCGAAGGCATCGTTGACAAAAATATCGCACAGCGCCGCCAGCTTGCGTGCCAGGGCTTCACTGTTTTTTTTCTCGCCCACGTTGACACGGCAATTCTCCAGCAGAACGACCTGGCCCGGCTGCACCGACACACCCTCGACCCAGTCGGCCACCAGTGGCACCTCACGGCCCAGCAGGCTGGACAGGCGAGCCGCCACAGGCGCCAGGGAATCCTCTGGCTGGAATGCCCCTTCGGTCGGGCGACCCAGGTGGCTGGTGACCATGACCGCCGCACCGGCGTCGAGCGCCATCTGGATGCAGGGCACCGACGCGCGGATGCGCGTGTCCTCGGTGATGGCGCCCTGGCCATCGAGCGGCACGTTCAGGTCGGCACGGATGAAAACGCGCTGGCCACGGGCACTGCCCTGGGCGCACAGATCGGAGAAGCGAAGAATGTTCATGGGAAGGGTCAGTCTGGCAAGTCGCACATGCGGCAGGGCTGACATTGTAGGCACCCGACCGCGGCCGGACAGCTACCATCCCAGACCGATGTGCAAAGGCAGGTAGACCAGCATGCCCACGATGATGGTGCCCAGAATGCCCCGCCGCCAGAAATAGTAGGCCGTGGCACACAGTACCGCAGGCAGCCGCGCATCCTGCAGTGTGCCGATCAGGTGGCCTTGAGTCATGAGTATTTCAGGCGCAATGACGGCCGCGAGAGCGGCCAGCGGAGCGTATTTCAGGCCGCGCCGCAACCAGTCGGGCATGGGGATCTCGCGCTCCGGGATCATGAAGAAGGCGCGCGCCAGCACCGTGATGGCTGCCAGCCCTGCAATGGCCGCCAGCAACCAGAGTTCGTCGGAACTCATGGTGTTCGCCCTTCCTGGCGCTGTGCCAGCGTGCGGCGGCGGCGATCCACCGACTCCATCAGCAACCCGGCCGCCACGGCTGCTGCAATCGCCACCAGGATGTTGAGCTTGAGCGGAAGGGCAAACGCTGCAATGGCCGCCGTCGCTGCCACCCCTGTGGCCAGCCAGGTGGCGCGATCGAACAGCAGCGACAGCAAAATGCCCAGCAATGCCAGCACGCCGGCAAAGCCCAGGCCCCAGGACAGCGGTATGGCATGGGCCAGCAGGATGCCGACGATCGAGGGCAACTGCCAGGCAGTCCAATTGAGCGATGCGGCGCCCCAAAAATACGGCACCTGCCCCGGGCCGGGCCGGGGCTCGGGAAATCGCTTCATGAAAGCCACAAAAATCACGTCGCCGCTGAAGTACCCGATCGTGAGCCGCTGTCGCAAGGGCAAGGGCTGGAAATAGGTGCGCCACATGCTGCTGAAAATCACAAAGCGCAGGTTCACGCACGCTGCAGTCAGCCAGACCACCCAGAGGGGCGCACCCGCCGCCAACAAGGGAATCACCGCCAGCTGCGCACTCCCGGCATACACCAGCAGCGACATGAGCAGCGCCATCGGCACCGACATGCCGCTCTTGACCATGGCCACCCCCGTCACCAGGCCCCAGGCGCCCACCCCCAAGGCCGGGCCCCACATGTCGGTCACGCCTTGGCGGAACGACGGATGGCGCAGGGTTGCGCCCACCGACCGCCAGGTCACCCGGTGATCCCCGCCGCAAAAGGGCTGCCCAGCAGCATGCCCGGACGCAGGTCGAATCCGCGCAAGAACTCGGCCGCCGCCAGGCGTTTGCCTCCCGGGCGCTGGAGGACGGTCAGGCGAAGTGCACCCTCGCCACACGCCACCAGGACCCCGGTCGAATCTATAGACAAAATATGCCCCGGGCCCTTATCCAGCAAACGCTCACAGCTATCAATCTTGCATGACCAGAGCTTGACAAGCTCCTGCCCCAGAAGGGTGCTCGCACCCGGAAAGGGGTCCCATGCGCGGATACGGCGGGCGATTTCCGCGGCGGGCTGTGTCCAGTCGACCAGGCTCTCGGCTTTTTCAATCTTGTGCGCGTACGTCACCCCATCCCGGGGCTGCGGCGTGCGGACCAGTGTGCCATGCGAGGCCTGCTGAAGCGCCTGGACGATGAGCCGCCCGCCGAGTCGGGCCAGCCGGTCGTGCAAGGTGGCGGTCGTGTCCTCGGGCAGGATGTCCATCGCCTCGAGCAGCAGCATGTCGCCCGTGTCCAGCCCGGCGTCCATCTGCATGATGGTGACACCTGTCTGCGCATCGCCCGCTTCGATGGCACGGTGAATGGGGGCCGCACCGCGCCAGCGCGGCAACAGGCTGGCGTGGATGTTCAGGCACCCTGCGGGTGGTGCGTCCAACACCCACTGCGGAAGGATCAACCCGTAGGCAGCGACCACCATCACGTTCGCCTGCGCAGCCTCGATGGCTGTGCGGGCCTGGGCGGCGTCGTCGGGGTACTTGCCATCGAGCCGCAGGCTGCGCGGCTGGACAACCGCGATACCGTGCTCCAGCGCACACTGCTTGACCGGCGACGCCTGCAGTTTCATGCCCCTGCCGGCAGGCCGGTCGGGCTGGGTCAGCACCAGGGGCACAGCATGGCCGGCATCCAGCAGCGCCTGCAGTGCGATCCGGGCAAACTCCGGCGTACCGGCAAAAATGATTTTCATGAGGAGAGCCCCCGCACCGAGCGTCGCTCAGCAGGTATGAAGGAATCTGGCGTGGCCGGTCAGACCGCCCCAAGGGACCCGATCCGGGTGCAAGCCGCCGCCAAGGCCCGGCCGGTGGCGAACGGGCCGGTGTACCGCGGCAGAACGCACAGGCATGGCAGCTGGGGTCACGCCGTCTCAGCGGTAGCGGTCATCGGCTGCCGGGTCCTCGGCAAAATCGATGCGCCCAACCAGCCCGGCGGCGTCCAGGTGGATGCGCGCCAGCCAGTACACCCCGTATTCCCGGAAGAAATAGGTCCAGACACTGCCCTTGTCGCCATCGACCGCACGGCGGGCCGGCGGGCCAAAGGTCTGTTGCAGTTCCGTGGCGCGCCACTGGCCCGGCATGATGCTCCCGAACTTTGAGCGGGTGAGCGCCTGTTCCGTGCGGACCAACCGCCCCGTGGCGTCAAAATCGAAGCTCTGCACCTGACCGGGCTGGGGGCTGTAAAGCAGCCGCTGGCCTGCTGGCAACTGGTAGCTGGCCCAAGGCGTGCCCCGGCGCGCCAGCACCTCGTCCACACTCGCCCCCGGCTGCAGGTCACGAGAGACTGCACAGCCTGTCACAAAGAGCAGGACCGCCACCACGCCGATGAAGCATCGAGGCAAGGGTGTCATGCGCGCTCCTCGCGCTGGCGTTTCAGCATCTTGGATTTGATACGGTTGCGCTTGAGCGGGGAGAGGTATTCGACAAACACCTTGCCCGAGAGGTGATCCAGTTCATGCTGCACGCAGACGGCCAGCAAGTCCTGGGCCTCGATCGTGCGCGCGTGCCCCTGGGCATCCTGGGCGCGGACATGGACTGCAGCCGCACGTTCGACGCCGTCATAGATGCCAGGCACGGACAGGCAGCCCTCGTCGCCCCGGAGTTTTTCGGCACTGGCCCAGACGATTTCCGGGTTGATCAGCACCAGTGGCGCATTGCGCTCTTCAGAGACGTCGATGACGACGATGCGCTCGTGCACATCGACCTGGGTGGCTGCAAGACCGATGCCGTGGGCGTCGTACATGGTTTCCAGCATGTCGGAAACCAGGCCACGAACACGATCATCGACCTCCTGCACCGGTTTTGCCACGGTGTGCAGGCGGGGGTCGGGATAACAAAGAATGGGAAGAACTGCCATGGGCGTGCCAATAAGATGTCGCTATTTTCGCCACTTTTTCAGCATGCCACGTTCGTGCAATCCAATAATCATTGCCGAATCAAGGGCTTGAGCAGAGAATCTCCCTGGGTTTGTAACGAATATCGCCACCGATTCCGCCCTGCGCGGTCCAGCGTGGCGCCAGCGAGGGGCGTTTAGCAATGCATCAGAACAGGAACGACATGGCGGCATTTTCCAGCACGCATCGGGCAGGCATGGGTGCCGTCGCCCTCCTCTGCGCCGCACTGGCCAGTCCTGTGGCACTGGCGCAGAGCTGGCCCATCACGGCTGACCAACGCGCGACGGCCCAGCAGGTCGCAGCGCAAGGCGTTCCGCTATCCGAACTGGCACCCGAGGCTCCGGACACCTATGTGATCAAGCGGGGCGACACGCTCTGGGGTATCTCCGGCATGTACCTCAAGCGACCTTGGCGCTGGCCCGAGTTGTGGGGCATGAATCTGCAGGCCATCCGCAACCCGCATCTCATCTACCCGGGGCAGACCCTCTACCTCGAAAAGAACGGTAGCCATGCCCGCCTCAGTACCCGTGCGCCGGGGGTGCTCGAAACGGTACGCGTGTCTCCCCGTACCCGCAGCGCGAGCCTGTCCGACACGGCACTTCCCACCCTCCAACCCCACCTGATCGAGCCCTTCCTGGTCGAGCCACTGATCGTGGATGCCGACGCGTTGCGTCGGGCCCCGCGCATCGTAGGCACCGTCGATGACCGTGTACTCATGTCGGCCAGCGACCGCATCTACGCACGTTCGGACGCCTCCACGCCGCTGAGCACCGATCCGGGCGAGCCGCGCCAGTACCGCATCTTCCGCGATGCCGTCGCACTCAAAGACCCGGTGACCGGCGACATCCTCGGCTACGAGGCGCAATACCTCGGCAACGCCGTGCTGGTGCGCAGCGAAGGCCTTGAAGACAGCGGCCGTGGCAATGGGGGCACGAGGTCCGAGTACGTCCCTGCCACCCTTGACGTCACCACCGTCAAAGAAGAAATCCGGGCAGGCGACCGGCTGCTGCCGGCTCCGGCACGCGCCTTCATGAGCTACACGCCGCACGCTCCGCAGGCCCCTGTCGAAGCCCGGGTGGTCTCCATCTATGGCAGCTCGGCTGTGGCCAACGCTGCCCAGAACAATGTGATTGCCATCAACCTGGGCGCGCAGGATGGCATGGAAGTGGGTCATGTTCTCAATCTTCTGACCCAGGGAAACCGCATTCGGGACACCACGGCCGATCAACGCTCGGAAATCAAGCTCCCGAGTGAAAGCAACGGCATGGTGATGGTGTTCAGAACCTTCGATCGCGTGTCCTACGCGCTCATTCTGGACGTCCGCATGCCTGTCCGCGTGGGTGACCGCCTGGTCAACCCCGACTGATCCGCACCACCTGCAGCCGGGCTTCTTCCTGTGCATTGGCCGGATGGATACCACTGATGGAGCGCGAGGAACTTGCCGCTTGGCTGCGACTGACGCTCACACCCGGGGTCGGCAACACCGCCGCACGACGCCTTCTGGTGGCGTTCGGCTTGCCACAGCACATTTTTGAGCAGCCTTCGCAGGCCTTGCTGGCCTGCGTGTCGGCTCCACAGGCCAACGCCCTGCTGTCCACACCCGAGCCTCTGGCCCCACTGCTTGAAACCACCTGGAACTGGCTGCAGGAGCCAGGACCCGACGGCGCCCCGCACCGGGCCATTGCACCGCTCGGGCACCCGCTGTATCCGTTGCCGCTGCTGGACATCGACGACCCACCCTTGCTGCTGTACCTGATGGGGGCTGCACGCTTCATGGTGCCGGGTGCCTTGGGGGGCATGCACTGCCTGGCCATGGTCGGCAGCCGCAACCCCACACCGCAAGGGCAGGACAATGCCCGTCAGTTCGCTCGGGCGCTGCGCGCTGCGGGGCTGACAATCGTCTCGGGGCTTGCGCTCGGCATTGATGCAGCCGCCCACGAAGGCGCGCTGGATGCGAGCACCGAGGCAGACCCCACACCCGCCACCGTGGCCGTGGTGGGCACCGGCCTCGATCGGGTGTATCCAGCCCGCCATCGGGGCCTGGCGCACCGGATTGCGGCGTGCGGCATGCTGGTGAGCGAATACCCGCTGGGCACCCCGCCCCTTGCCCCCAATTTCCCCAAACGCAATCGCATCATTTCCGGCCTGTCCCAGGGAACCCTGGTGGTGGAAGCCGCGCCCGCATCCGGTTCACTGATCACGGCGCGCCTGGCGAGCGAACAGGGCAAAGAGGTGTTTGCGATTCCGGGCTCGATTCATGCCATCCAGTCGCGTGGTTGCCATGCCCTCATCCGCCAGGGGGCCAAGCTGGTGGAATCGGCACAGGATGTGCTGGAAGAGCTGCACGGGCCAGTGGCAACTGTCCCTTTGCCAGGCAAACCCGGGGCAGCTCCTGACGCCCAGGCAAACGCCCACCCGCTGCTCGACGCCATGGGGTTCGACCCCATTGGCCTGGATGCCTTGCAGGCCCGCACCGGACTGGCCACCTCCAGCCTGCAGGTGCAATTGCTCGAACTGGAGCTCGAAGGGCTGGTGGGGCGTCTCCCCGGGGGCCTGTTCCAGTGCAAGGGGCGGGCCTGATCGACGCTCCTGCCGGGTCGATCAGCCGAGCAGCCGCTCCGGATTGGCGTTGAGTTTGGCCAGTGCATCGCGCGTGGCGCGTACCGTCAGCCCTTCTTCCTCGCGGGCCACCAGCAGGCCGGCCTGCAGGTAGGCACCCAGACGGCGCAACTGGATGAGGAAGCTGCTGCCATCGGTGGATGCGAACAGATGCAACTGCTTGCGCTGGCTGTGCCAGGCGTATTGAACCTGGTTGCTCGATCCATTGTGGTCCAGCGTAAACCAGTTGCCCAACTGGAGCTCCTGGGCCCAGGAGACCATGGCGTCGTCCACCGGCGCTCCGTTGTCGGCCACCACATGGATGGCCGACGCATCGATGCCGGTCATCAGCTCGATACTCTCGGCATCGAGCGGCAAGTCGCCCATTTCAGCGTCGCCAATAAAGTCTTCCAGGTTTTCCAGCCGCCGCGCCATGGCCTCGATGTGCTCCATCGGAATGGCTGCCGTCTTGGACAGAAACGCTTCGGCCAGCGTGTCGGTGAGCACCTTGATCTGCGCATCCTGGGCTGCACCAGTGACGCCCATCAGCGCCAGCCCCTGACGCAATCGCTGCAACAACCCGGGCAGGCTCTGGATGACCTGGGCCCGCTCGGCTCGGTTGGGCTTGGCGCTGGCGGCCCAGACCAGATCGGCCGCCGTGCGCTTGAACGCCAGGGTATCGGCATGCTGGGCTCCCTCACGCACGGCGCACAGCGCCAGCACTTCAGCCCAGATCTTGAAAAGAAACTCGCGAATCTCGTCGCGCACCGGCATGTCCTTGAGCAGGGTGCGCAACTCGATCGTGTACTGGATGGCCAGCGTTTCTTTTTGTTCAACCTGCTGGGCCACACTCACAAGGCGCGATGTTGCCTGTTTTTCCGTGAGAAAACGGGCCAGGAATTTCTCAAACTCGTCATGCACCAGCCGAAACACACGCTGTCCGGTTTCGGGATACTGCTCGATCACCTGCACGATGCGCTTGATCTCGGCCTCGAGCGCACTGCCTGTGATGGAACTGGCGTCAAACCCCAGGGCGCACGAGCCCATACGGTCGATGAGTTGCCGGGCGGGGTGATTCAGATCGCTGAAAAACTCCGGCTCGGCCAGGGCCACGCGCAACACCGGCACCTGCAGCCGGGCAAACCACACCCGCACCGCCGCAGGGATGCGGTCTTCGGCCAGGATGCTCTGAAACATCAACGCCACCACCTCGATGATGGCTTTCTCCCCCTGGGTGTCGGCTTTTTTCTTGAGTTCGGCAGCCCGGGTGCGCACCGCACCGGCCAGTTGCAGCACGGCCGCCGGACTGTAGTCCTCGACCACCGTCCCGCCCACGGTGCTGTAATGGGTTTCGGCCTGCACCCGGTGGGCGGCCAGGGCATTCGCCAGCGCCGCTGAAGCGGGCGGGGCACTCACCATGTCAAACCCGGTGGCAGGCTGGGTCAGCAGACGCCGCAATTGCCCCATCACCCCATGGGCACGCTGGCGCGCACGGGCCAGCGGCGTCATGCCGCTCATGGCTGCCAGGCTGGAGCCAGGCATGGCAAACGCCGTCCCCGGGCCGCCCATTGCCGCCATGCGCCCGCGCACTGCCGCCTGGGCCATCGCCTTGAGCACGTCCTGCGATTGCTCCAGCGCGCGTGAAGCCGGCCCCGTCGGCAACCCGGCCGCTCCGGATGCGGGGGGACGGCGCACCCGCAGATCCTGCTTCGCGTCGATGCCCTGGTTTTGCAAAAAATCGTTGCAAGCCTGGTATACCGTCTGCAAGAGCGCTGCCAGTTCGCGCTGCAAAGGGTCTAGTACCGTCTGCAGGTCATCGCGCGGCAGATCGGCCCGGGTCCAGCTTTCCACCAGACACAGGGCGACGGACTCAGGGCGCAGGATGTCGGTGGCAGGCAGATCCTGCCCTTCCAGCGCCTGGACGCGCAAGCGCAGGGCATCGAAAGCGGCATGAACCTGCTCCACCACGGGCAGTGCCATGCGCGAAGCCAGAATCTTGTTCTCGACCACGTTGTCATCGAGCAGTTCGAACGTGAACTCGGTCCTGCGCGGGCCTGCCGGTGCGGGCTCCCGGGCCAGCGCCTCACGCCAGGCGCCTGCCGTAGTGCGCAGCCACGCGCCACTGCACTGCTGGTATTTCTGCCAGGCGTCGCGCCGGTTCTGCATCTCGCGCTGGGTGCCCGTCTGGGACATCAGCGTGCTCAGAAACTCCATCAGGGCCTTGTCGATGACAGACAGGCCCGCACACAGGCCTTCCACCAGCCGTTCGCGCACCTGGTGGGCGAGCCTGCGCTGGGGATGGAGAGGCGGCGGCGTGTGCATGCCGAAATCTTAGCCCGACCGGTGCCTCAGCGGGTCACACCATTGCCCCCGCATTGGGGTCATTCGGGTCCCCTTCCTTGCGTGTGGACTTGACGAGGTCCTCGCGCTTGACGCCCAGCCACATCGCAATGGCGGCAGCCACAAACACCGAGGAATAGATACCGAACAAGATGCCGATGGTCAGTGCCAGCGCGAAGTAGTGCAGGCTGGGGCCGCCGAAGAACAGCATGGACAGCACCATCGCCTCGGTCGAGGCGTGGGTGATGATGGTGCGGCTCATCGTGCTGGTGATGGCGTGGTCGATGACTTCATGCGTGCTCATCTTGCGGAAGCGGCGGAAGGCCTCGCGGATCCGGTCAAAAATCACCACCGACTCGTTCACCGAATAGCCCAGCACCGCGAGCACCGCGGCCAGTACCGAGAGCGAGAACTCCCACTGGAAGAAAGCAAAAAAGCCCAGGATGATGACCACATCGTGCAGATTGGCAATGATGGCGGCGACACCGAACTTCCACTCAAACCGCAGCGCCAGGTAAATCACGATGCCCACCACCACCATGGCCAGCGCCATCAGGCCGCCGTGCACCAGTTCCTCGCCCACCTGCGGGCCCACGAACTCGGTGCGGCGCAGCGTGACGCCGGGGTCGGCTGCCTTGAGCGCTCCCATGACCTGCTCGCTCTGCTGCGCCGAGGTCACGCCTTTCTGTACCGGCAAGCGGATCATCACATCGCGCGCGGTGCCGAAATTCTGCACCTGCACATCGTCGGCATAGCCCAGGGCCGACACAGCGCTGCGCACCTTGGCCAGTTCGGCCGGCTGGCTGTAAGCCACCTCCAGAACCGTACCCCCGGTGAACTCCACCGACAGGTGCAGCCCGCGCGAAAACAGGAAGAACACGGCCAGCGCGAAAGTGATGAAGGAAATCGCGTTGAAGACCAACGCGTGCTTCATGAAGGGTATGTCTTTTTTGATGCGAAAGAACTCCATGGTCTTCCTCCTTTATTCAGGCTTGGCCACGGTCTTGCCGCTGGCTTCGGGCTTCCAGATCTGTCCGATGGACAGGCTCTTGAGCTTTTTCTTGCCGCCATACCAGAGGTTGACCAGTCCACGCGAGAACAGCACAGCCGAGAACATGCTGGTCAGGATGCCGATGCAGTGCACCACGGCAAAGCCGCGCACTGGTCCGGAGCCGAAGGCCAGCAAGGCCAGACCGGCGATCAAGGTGGTCACGTTCGAATCCAGGATGGTCGCCCATGCACGCTCGTAGCCCACGTGGATCGCCATCTGGGGCGATGCGCCATCGCGCAACTCTTCGCGGATACGCTCGTTGATCAGCACGTTCGAGTCGATGGCCACGCCCAGCGCCAGGGCCATGGCAGCGATGCCCGGCAGCGTCAGCGTGGCCTGCAGCATCGACAGCACGGCGATCAGCATCAGCACGTTGACCCCCAGCGCGATGCTGGAAAACACGCCAAACAGCATGTAGTACACGCACATGAAGGCCGCGATGGCCAGCATGCCCCAGACGACGCTGTTGATGCCGCGCTCGATGTTGTCGGCACCCAGGCTCGGGCCGATGGTGAATTCCTCGATGATCTCCATGGGCGCCGCCAGCGAACCGGCGCGCAGCAGCAGCGCCGTGTCGTTGGCTTCCATCGTGGTCATGCGGCCCGAAATCTGCACGCGGCCGCCGGCAATCTCGGTGCGGATCACGGGGGCCGTCACCACCTCGCCCTTGCCCTTCTCGAACAGGATGATGGCCATGCGCTTGTTGACGTTCTCGCGCGTGACATCGCGGAAGATGCGTGCGCCCTTGGCGTCGAGCGTGAGGTTGACGGTGGGTTCCTGCGTCTGGCCATCGAAACCAGGCTGGGCATCGGTGAGGTTTTCACCGGTCAGGATGACCTGCTTCTTGACGATCACGGGCAGGCTGTTGCGGTCCAGGTAGCGCTCGGAGCCAAACGGCACCGGGCCCTGCCCGGCCTCCGCCGCGCGTGCCTCGGTGCCTTCGTCCACCAGGCGGACCTCCAGCGTCGCGGTGCGGCCCAGGATGTCCTTGGCCTTGGCGGTATCCTGAACGCCAGGCAGTTGCACAACGATGCGGTCCAGGCCCTGCTGCTGGATCACGGGCTCGGCCACGCCGAGTTCGTTGATCCGGTTGTGCAACGTGGTGATGTTCTGCTTGAGGGCCTGCTCCTGCACGCGGCGCGTGGCCTCGGGCTTGATGCTGGCGCGCAACCTGAATTCGGTGCCATCGGGCGTGACCGTGGCCTGCAGGTCGGGGAACTGGTCGGTGATCAGGTTGACGGTGGCCGTGCGCGTGGCTTCGTCGCGCACCTTGATGTCGATGGACTGGCCGTCGCGGCTGATACCGCCATGGCGGATGTTCTTGTCGCGCAAGGCGCTGCGCAGGTCGCCCGCATACGACTCGGCCTTCTTGGTGAGGGCCGCCTGCATGTCCACCTGCAGCATGAAGTGCACACCGCCACGCAGGTCCAGCCCCAGGTACATGGGCTGGGCGTGCAACGCGGTCAGCCAGGTGGGTGAACGCGAGATGAGGTTCAGCGCAACGATGTACGACGGGTCCTGCGCATCGGGCACCAGGGCCTTCTGGATCGCGTCCTTGGCCTTGAGCTGGTTGTCGGGCGTATCGAAACGGGCACGCACCGAGGTGCCGTCGAGGCTGACGAAGTCCGCCGTCACGCCAGCGGCCTTGAGGGCCTCTTCCACGCGCTGCAGCACCGCGGCATCGACCTTGATGGTGGCCTTGGCCGAAGAAACCTGCACCGCAGGCGCCTCGCCGAAGAAATTCGGCAGGGTATAGAGCACCCCCACCAGCAGCGCGATCACCAGGATCGCGTATTTCCAGACCGGATAACGGTTCATGATCGCGCTTTTACCTCACGGACAAGGGCTGGTCAGGCCGACCTCCCGCATGGAGCGGCGACCTGCAGGCTTTGAAGAACCCGGAAATTATTTGATCGTTCCCTTGGGCAGCACCTGCACGACGGCAGCGCGCTGGATCTGGACTTCCACACCCGAGGCGATTTCCACATGCAGGTACTGCTCGCTCAGGCGCGAGACCTTGCCCAGCATGCCGCCACCCACCACCACCTCATCGCCCTTGGCGATGGCTTCGATCATGGCGCGGTGCTCTTTCTGGCGCTTCATCTGGGGGCGGATCATGACGAAGTACAGCACCACGAACATCAGCACCAGCGGCAGCATGCCCGTCAGTGAAGACATGAAATCACCACCGCCGGCAGCAGCAGCGGGAGCGGTCTGGGCAAAAGCAGAAGAAATAAACACGGACAAGACTCCACAATGGATGGCCAAAACAGACAAAACCCGCCACGGGTGGGCGCTTGGGCGCCCACCCGGCGGGGAACGGGGCATTGTATGCGGCTGCCGGCCTGCCTTGCCTCAGCGAAAACCCAGCGTGATTGCGGGGGTTTGCTGGTCGCAGGCCCTCACCAAGAAATTTGAATCAAAAGTACCTCTAGCCCTTATTCTGCAATCGCATGTGGCTATATATTTAATAGCAATCTGCCTTGGCAAGGCGGTTCCCGCTCAGGCTGCCTGGCGCTGCGCCGGGGCACGCCACTGCGCCATCAGGCCGTCCCATTGGGCGCGCGCGGCCTTCAGGTGGCGCTCCTTCACGTGGCCGTAACCCCGGATGTCCTCGGGGATGCGTGCAATCTCCACCGCCAGCGCCAGCCGCTCGGGTGTCAGGCCGGCGAGCAGTTCCTCGATGCAGGCGCGGTATTCCTGGATCAACGCACGCTCCATGCGGCGCTCGTCGGTCTTGCCAAAAATGTCCAGCGCGCCGCCGCGAAAACCCTTGAGCCCGCCGAGCACACCCAGGGCGCGGCGCAACCAGGGGCCGAACGACTGCTTGACCAGCTCGCCCTTCTCGTTGCGCTTGGCCATGAGGGGTGGCGCCATGTGGTGAACGATCTTGTAATCGCCCTCGAACATCGCGGCGATCTTGTCGGTGAAGGCCTTGTCGGTGTGCAGGCGGGCCACTTCGTACTCGTCCTTGTACGCCATGAGCTTGAACAGGTAGCGCGCCACGGCCTCGGTCAGGCGCGTGCTGCTGCCCAGCCGGGCCTCTGCAGCCTGCACTTTGTCGACGAAGGCGCGGTACTGGGCCGCGTAGGCAGCGTCCTGGTAGCCCGTGAGGAACTCCACGCGCTGCGCCACCATTTCGGCCAGCGCAGGCTTCTTCAAGAACTGGATCACCTGCGCCGCCTGGAACAGCGCCTGCACGGCCGCCAGGTCGTGCGCGCAGCGCCGACCCCACTCAAACGCTGCCTTGTTGCTGTCGATCTGCACGCCGTTGAGCTCCATGGCGCGCATCAGCGCGGCGTGTGACAGCGGCACGCGGCCTTTTTGCCAGGCAAAGCCCAGCAGCAAGGGGTTGGTGTAGATGCTGTCGCCCAGCAGTTGCACAGCCACCTGCTCGGCGTCAAAACCGCCCACCAGATCCGTGCCCACCGCCGCCGTGACGGCGCTCTCGCAGTGGCCGCCCGGGAACTGCCAGTTGGGGTTGGTGACGAACGAGGCCGTCGGCGTGCCATGGGTGTTCAGTGCCACGAAGGTGCGGCCCGGCTGCATCACGGCCAGCGTGACCTTGTTCGCGGCCACGATGGAGTCGCAGCCGATCACCAGGTCGGCCTTGGCAGTGTCCACCTTGGTGGTGTAGATGGCGTCCTGCCGGTGGGCGATCTGGATATGGCTCCAGGTCGCGCCGCCCTTCTGTGCCAAGCCGCCCGCGTCCTGCGTGACCACGCCCTTGCCGTCCAGGTGCGCGGCCATGCCCAGCAACGAGCCGATGGTGATGACACCCGTGCCGCCCACACCGCCCACCACGATGCCCCAGGCCTGCTCGGCCACGGGCAGCACCGGCTCGGGGATGGGGGGCAGACTGGAAAGATCGCCCTTTTTCTCCTTCTTGGGTTTCTTCAGCTTGCCGCCCTCGATGGTGACGAAGCTCGGGCAGAAGCCGTTGACGCAGGAGTAGTCCTTGTTGCAGGTGCTCTGGTTGATGCGGCGCTTGCGGCCGAACGGCGTCTCGACCGGCTCGACGCTCAGGCAGTTGGACTTGACCGAGCAGTCGCCGCAACCCTCGCACACCAGTTCGTTGATGATGACCGTCTTGTCGGGCGTGGCGAGCTTGCCGCGCTTCCTGCGGCGGCGCTTCTCGGTGGCACAGGTCTGGTCGTAGATCAGCACGGTGCAACCCTTGACTTCGCGCAGCTCGCGCTGGATGCGGTCGAGTTCGTCACGGTGGTGCACCGTCACGCCATCGGCCAGCGGCACACCGTCGTATTTTTGCGGCTCGTCAGTGACGATGACGATGCGCACGGCTCCTTCGGACTTGACGCTGTGCATGATCTGGAGCACCGAGTGCCCCTCGGGGCGCTCGCCGACCTGCTGGCCGCCGGTCATGGCCACGGCGTCGTTGTAGAGGATTTTGTACGTGATGTTCACCCCGGCCGCGATGCTCTGGCGGATGGCCAGCAGGCCGCTGTGAAAGTAGGTGCCGTCGCCGAGGTTGGCAAACACATGTTTGTCCTCGGTGAACGGGAACTGCCCCACCCACGTCACCCCCTCACCGCCCATCTGCGTGAAGGTGGAGGTGCTCCGGTCCATCCACACCGTCATGTAGTGGCAGCCGATGCCGGCCACGGCGCGCGAGCCCTCGGGCACGCGCGTGCTGGTGTTGTGCGGGCAGCCGCTGCAGAACCAGGGCGTGCGGTCGCCGGTATCGGTCTTGAGCTCGACCATGGCACGCTCACGGCCTTCGATGGTGGCGATGCGCTCCTCCATGCGCGTGATGATGTCGCCCGGCACACCCAGCTTCTTCAGCCGCTTGGCAATCGCCTTGGCAATGAGGGCGGGCGTGAGGTCGGCCTTGGCGCGCAGCAGCCAGTTCTGGCTGGGGTTGGGCATGCTCCATTCACCGCCGGTGCTGTCGCCCTCGGGCTCGTCGAATTTGCCCAGCACATGCGGGCGCACATCGGCGCGCCAGTTGTACAGCTCTTCCTTGAGCTGGTATTCGATGACCTGGCGTTTTTCTTCCACCACCAGGATCTCCTGCAGCCCCTCGGCAAAACTGCGCGTGATGGTGGCCTCCAGCGGCCACACCACGTTGACCTTGTGCACGCGGATGCCGAGCTGGCGGCAGGTGTCGTCGTCCAGGCCCAGGTCCATCAGCGCCTGGCGCGTGTCGTTGTAGGCCTTGCCGCTGGCGATGATGCCGAAGCGGTCGTGCGGGCCCTCGATCACGTTGTAGTTGAGCTTGTTGGCGCGCACGTAGGCCAGGGCGGCGTACCACTTGTAGTCCATGAGGCGCGCTTCCTGCTCCAGCGGCACGTCGGGCCAGCGGATGTGCAGGCCGCCGGGCGGCATGGCGAAGTCCTCGGGCAGGATGATCTTCACGCGGTCCGGCTGAACCGACACGCTGGCCGACGACTCCACCACCTCCTGGATGGTCTTCATGCCCGACCACACGCCCGAGAAGCGGCTCATGGCGAAGGCGTGCAGACCCATGTCGAGGATGTCCTGCACATTGCTCGGGAAGAACACCGGTGTGCCGCAGGCCTTGAAGATGTGGTCGCTCTGGTGCGGCGCCGTGCTGCTCTTGCTGATGTGGTCGTCGCCAGCGATGGCGATCACACCGCCGTGCTTGGCCGTGCCGGCCATGTTGGCATGCTTGAACACGTCCGAGCAGCGGTCCACGCCCGGGCCCTTGCCGTACCAGATGCCGAACACGCCGTCGTATTTCTTCTTCTCGGGGTACAGGTCGAGCTGCTGCGTGCCCCATACGGCCGTGGCACCCAGCTCTTCGTTCACGCCGGGCTGGAAGACGATGTGGTTATCTGCCAGGTGCTTTTTGGCCGACCACAGCGCCTGGTCATAGGTGCCCAGCGGGCTGCCCCGGTAGCCGCTGATGAAACCGGCGGTGTTCAGTCCCGCTGCGGCATCGCGCTGGCGCTGCAGCATGGGCAGGCGCACCAGGGCCTGCACACCGCTCATGAAGGCACGGCCTTTGTCCAGTGTGTATTTGTCTTCCAGCGTGACGGTTTCGAGGGCTTTGCGAATGTGCTCGGGCAGGGGGGCGTTCATGGCTGTCTCCGGTAAAGGGGGGCACACCGCGACCGCCTTGCGGGCATGGCACGGCAAAGTCGTGGGTGGCTTGCGGGGAAGTTTATGCAGTGTTGCGCGATAGGTGCTTTCGTTTTCATGCCACGTTTACCCTTGATTTGGAAAGCATCTTTCTTAAAATGACCAAAACATGAACAAACTGGACAAATTCGACATCGCCATCCTGGGTGCCTTGCAGGCCGATGCACGGCTGACCAACGCCGAGCTGGCCCAACGCGTGGGCCTGTCGGCCGCGCCTTGCTGGCGCCGCGTCCGTGCGCTGGAGGAGCAAGGCTTCATCAAGGGCTACCGCGCCGAGATCGACCGGCACAAGATCGGCCTGGGGGTGTTGGCCTTTGTGCGCCTGGACGCCGACCGCAGCACGGGCAACCTGACACGGGCCATGGAAGAGGCGATCCGCCAGATTCCCGAAGTGGTGTCGTGCCACTACATCAGCGGCACCGGCACCTTCGAGCTGCAGGTGGTGGCCCGCGACCTCGACAGTTTTTCGCAGTTTGCGCGCGACGTGCTGCTCAACCTGCCCAACGTGAAGGACATGCACACCAGCTTTTCGCTCGGTGAGGTCAAGGCCAGTGGTGCACTGCCGCTCACGCATCTGCAGGAGCAGCGCAGGTAACGCTATATTATTCATAGCTTCTTACCCTTTTCAAATCAACGCCTGAGCCACTTTTGACTCGCAGATTCAACTACAAAGTGCACCGAATTTCAGTGTAACGGACGAATCTCCAAGCCAATGAACACCTCGTGGGGAGTGCGGTAGTTGAGGCACTTGCGGGGTCGGTGGTTGAGCCGGTAGAGCGCATCGTCAACTTCGT
>JANJVG010000067.1 GCA_024710165.1 Burkholderiaceae bacterium | reverse complement strand
CGTATCTTGCCAATCATGTCCATGGTGATCACCCTCTTCATTCCCTTGCTGCACAAAACAGCAGGGTAGGTAAAACACCTGGCTCAGTTTTAGGTCGGCATCACACCAAAAAGTGGCTCAGTTTTCGGTCGGCGTCAACACCGATATGGGCTTTTGTGGACTTTGATCCGGCTGGGCTGGGCATTGCCGCTGGACTACCTGCTGCCAGGGTCGAGCGGGTGGTTCTGCCGCCGTTGGGCTGGCTCAAGCAGGCATCCAACACGCTAATTGGCCGGGGGCCCTACGACGCTCAAGTGGGGCAGTGGCGCGGCACGCTGGACGCCTCATCCAGTCCCGCCATACACGAGGCATGGGCCCATCTTGGAGAGTGGGGCGCCGGGGTGACACAGGAACGCATGCTGGCTTGTCTGGATCGCCTGTAGGCGTGTCAAGTGTTTACGACTTTAGCTAGATGCTGCTTTAGTTGACCACCCTCCAAACCCGCATGAATCCTAGGTCGGGGTTTACGACTTTAATTACCCGGAATACGGACTTTGATGCCGGATCAATAACAGGACAGGAAAAATTACGCTTCACGAGAGGAGTTATTACAGGGTTAATTTTTATCATCATTTCAACCCGGATTTCTGATCGCTGCCATGCACATCCCCGCACGCCGCCGCCCCGAATTTGACGAGGCGAGGTTTTACGAATACCCCGAGCACTTGCGCTCGGCCCTTGCCGACATGCCTTCAGCGCCCGGGGTGTACCTCTTTCATGGCGAAGAAGGTGACCTGCCGCTGTACATCGGCAAAAGCGTGAATCTGCGCAGCCGGCTGCTGGCGCATTTGCGCACGGCGGACGAAGCCCGCATGCTGCGCCAGACGCGGCGCATCAGCCATATTCGCACCGCTGGAGAGATCGGCGCACTGCTGCTCGAGGCTCGCCTCATCAAGGAAATGCATCCGCTGTTCAACCAGAAGCTGCGCCGCAACCGCCAACTCTGCGCGCTGCGCATGAGCGGCGAGCAGCCCGAGGTGGTGTATTCCAAAGATATCCATTTCGCGACCGAGCCCGGTCTCTACGGCCTGTTCGGTAGCCACCGTGCAGCGCAGGAGGGGCTGCGCAAGCTCGCAGACCAGCACCGGCTGTGCTACGGCGCGCTCGGGCTGGAGAAGCTCCCACCCGGCAAGGCGTGCTTTCGGGCGATGCTGCGCCAGTGCTTGGGGGTCTGCAGGGGTGAAGAGTCGCCAGACGAGCACCGTCGGCGCCTTTTCACCGCACTGGAAGACCTGCAGATCGCCACCTGGCCCTATCCCGGCGCCATCGGGCTGATCGAGCGCTTCACGCCCGGACGGGGCGAATCCTCCGCGCCACCCCACCCGCACGACTTCCAGATCCATGTGCTGCGCCACTGGTGCTATCTGGGCAGCGTGACCGACAGCCAAGAGGCTGCCGCCTTGGACCGAGTGAGCACGGGGTTCGATGCCGACGGCTACAAGATCCTGTGCAAGCCGCTGCTCAGCGGGCGCGCCGAGATCATCCTGCTCTGAGTGCCTACCTGAAATCCCGGCTCTCCGTCGCCAGCCTGCCGAGCATCGGCGACAGATCCACCAGCCGGTGCGCAATCAGATTGCACACAGCGCCTTCGCGTTGCCACCGCCCTTTGACGGCGAGCAGCCGCGCCCCCAGCAGCACCTGGCGCTGTGCTTCCTTCACGTGCTTCCACACGATCACCTGCGTGCTGCCATGTTCGTCCTCCAGCGACACGAAGACGGTGCCCTTGGCGGTGCCGGGTTGCTGTCGCAGCGTCACGATGCCGGCGGTGCGCACCATGCGCCCGTTGGGCTGGTGGCGCAGTTCCTCGGAGGTCTGCAGCTTGTACCGGTCGAGCCTGGGCCGCAGCAGCGCCATGGGGTGGCTACGCAAGGTCAGGCCCACAGAGGCGAAGTCCCAGAGCACCTCCTCGCCCTCGGGCGCGGCGGGCAGTTCCAGAAACGCTTCGTCCACCGGTGCGTCCTGCAACAACTCGGGCGGTGCATGGAGTGCCGCCGCATCCCACACCTGCTGCCGGCGATGGCCCGACAGGGTGGCCAGGGCGCCGGCGGCGGCCAGCAGCTTCATCTCATGCTGCTCCAGCCGGGCACGGCGGGCCAGCTCCTCGGCGCTGTCGAACGGCGCCTTCCCGCGCTCGACCACGATGCGCTCGGCACTGGGGGCCTGCAGGCCCTGCACCCTGTGCAGGCCCAGCCGCACGGCCGGGGTATCGGGCAGGTCTTCCAGCGTGGACTCCACCCTGCTGTGCATTACGTCCACGGGCCGCACCTCGACGCCATGGCGGCGTGCATCCTGCACCAGCTGGCTGGGCGTGTAGAAGCCCATGGGCTGGCTGTTGAGAAGCGCCACAAGGAACGCCGCAGGCTCGTGCCGCTTGATCCAGGCCGAGGCATAGACCAGCAGCGCGAAGCTGGCGGCGTGGCTCTCCGGAAAGCCGTACTCCGAGAACCCCTGGATCTGCTCGAAGATGGCCTCGGCGAACTCCAGGGCATAGCCCCGGGAGGTCATGCCATCGACGAGCCGGTGGTAGTACTTCTCCAGCCCACCCTTGCGCTTCCAGGCTGCCATGGCGCGGCGCAGGCCGTCGGCCTCGCCGGGCGTGAAGCCCGCTGCGAGCATGGCGATCTGCATCACCTGCTCCTGGAACACCGGCACGCCCAGCGTGCGGCCCAGGGCGGTGCGCAGCGCCTCGCTGGGGTAGGTGACCGGTTCCTTGCCCTGGCGCCGGTTCAGGTACGGATGCACCATGCCGCCCTGGATCGGCCCGGGCCGCACGATGGCGACCTCGATCACCAGGTCGTAAAAGCACCGGGGGCGCAGGCGCGGCAGCATGCTCATCTGGGCGCGGCTCTCGATCTGGAACACGCCGATGGTGTCGGCCTGGCAGACCATGTCGTAGGTGGCGCTGTCCTCGGCCGGGATGTCCTGCATGCTGAACACCTGCCCGCGCCGCAGGCCGATCAGGTCCAGCGCACGCCGGATGGCCGACAGCATGCCCAGGGCCAGCACATCGACCTTGAGCAGGCCGGCGGCGTCGAGGTCGTCCTTGTCCCACTCGATCACCGTGCGGTGGGGCATGGCGGCGTTCTCCACCGGCACCATGCGGCACAGTGGGCCCTGGGTGAGCACGAAGCCGCCCGTGTGTTGCGACAGGTGGCGCGGAAAGCCGATCAACTGCTGCGTGAGCGTGATGAGCTGGCGCACGGCCAGGTCGTCCGCCGGGATGCCCAGTTCTGCGAAGCGCTCGGGCCGCAGGCCTGTGCCGTCAAACCACTTCTGGCCCTTGGCGATGGCGTCCACCGTGGCCAGGTCAAAGCCCAGGGCCTTGCCCACATCCCGGATGGCGGATTTTGGCCGGTAGCTGATGACCGCAGCCGTGAGGGCGGCACGGTCGCGCCCGTACTTCTGGTACAGGTACTGGATCACTTCCTCGCGGCGATCGTGCTCGAAGTCGATGTCGATGTCCGGGGGCTCGTTGCGCTCGCGCGAGATGAAACGCTCGAACAGCACGGACATGCGCGCCGGGTCCACCTCGGTCACGCCCAGGCAGTAGCAGACCACGCTGTTGGCGGCCGAGCCGCGCCCCTGGCACAGGATGTGGCGCGAGCGTGCAAAGGCCACGATGTCGTACACCGTGAGGAAGTAGTGCTCGTAGTGCAGCTCGCAAATCAGGGCCAGTTCGTGCTCGATCAGTGCCTGCACCGGGGCGGCAATGCCCTGCGGCCAGCGGCGGCCAGCGCCTTCGTAGGTCATTTGGCGCAAATAACTGGCGGCCGTGTGGCCGCGCGGCACCACCTCGGCCGGGTACTGGTACTTCAGCTCGTCCAGGCTGAAGCTGCAGCGCGCCGCCACCTGCAGCGTCTGCGCCAGCAGGTCTGCGGGAAAGGTCTGCGCCAGGCGCAGGCGCGTGCGCAGGTGCTGCTCGGCGCTGCGCTGCAGGGCATGGCCGCATTCGGTCAGCGGCTTGCCGATGCGCGTGGCCGTGAGCACGTCCTGCAGCGGCTTGCGCGAGCGCACATGCATGTGCACATCGCCCACCGCCACCAGGGGCAGCGCCGTCAGCTCCGACAGGCTGCGCAGGCGGTGCAGCCAGAGCTCATCGTCCAGGCGCCGCAACTGCTCCACACCGATCCAGCACCGGCCTGTGAAGTGGCTCAGCGTCCAGCGCCCCAGGGTTTCGAGCTGTGCCATGCTGGCTTCGCGGTCCGGGCACAGCAGGGCCAGGCAGTCCGTCAACTCGGCGCCCGTGATGTGGTCCAGCGTGAGGTGGTAGCTACCCTTCTCCGACGCGCGCCGCAGCTTGGTGATGAAGGCACACAGGTTGCCGTAGCCGTTCAGGTTTTGTGCCAGCACCACCAGCGTGAACGGGGCTTCAGCCGCGTCGCGTGGCTGGATGCCAAACTGCGCGCCCAGCAGCAAGGGCAGGCCCACGGCCTTGGCAGCCCCATGGGCGCGCACCACCCCGGCCATGCTGCATTCATCGGTGATTGCCAGCGCCCGGTAGCCCAGTGCGTGGGCGCGCTCGACCAGCTCCTCGGGTCGGCTCGCACCGCGCAGAAAGGTGAAGTTCGAGAGGCAGCGCAGCTCGACATAGTCTGGCAGTGAACGCGGAGCGCGGTTCATTGCCTGTGCCTCAGCCAAAAAAACCATGCAGAAACCACGCCGTCTGGTCCCGCGCCAGGCGCTGCTGGAACACCCACAGCACTCCGGCATGTGGGCTCAGGGCCAGCCAGTAGTCGCGCTGCACGTTGAGTGCCCGGGCCTCTGCGCCGCTGCCGCTGCGGTGCCACCAGCCGCCTTCGATGCGGTCCGGGCCAAGCAGCAACTGCAGCGGCCCTTGGTAGTGCGGCCGGTGGTCGCGCTCGATCAGGCGCAGGGGCTCGTCCAGTACCCAGGTGGGCAGAGGCAGTGTGCACGGGGGTTCCGTGGGCCTGCGCCTGGCCGGGGCGTTTTGCCAGCGCTGCATCCATTCCAGCCGGTGGTCGGCGCACAGCACCGGCCGTTGCACACAGTCCAGGCCCAGCCGGGCCTGGATGCGCTCCAGAGCCAGATCGGTGTCTGCGCCCCTGCGCAGGGTTTCAGGAAGGAGCGAACGGCTTTCCTCGATGGCAGGCGCCACCTCGCTGGCCAGCAGTTCAAGGTCTCCGGCGGGGGCCAGCAGCTGGACCTTTGCCAGGTGCTCGGCCAGCAGGCGCGAGAAATGCTCCACGTTCTGCATGGGCTGGGCGGTGCGCACCGTGAGCTCGCCGCCGGTGCCAGCGTCTTTGGCGCGCATCACGTCATGGCACCAGCGCAGCGTGAAGGCGGTGGCCCCCAGCCGCCGTGCGGCCAGCCAGCCGGCCATCTGCACCAGCAGGCGCCGTGCGCCGAACAGCAGGGCGGGCGCTGTTTCCACCCGTGACATCAGCTCCAGCCGCGCGTGAAACGTCTCTGGCAGTGCGAGCCAGGCATGGGCCTCGGGCCGCAGTCCGTAGGCCTGGTCCAGGGCCACCAGCAGGGCCTTGTCAAACCGGCGGCTCAGGCCCCCGCGCGGCAGCATGCGCACATCCCCCAGAGTGCGGCACCCCACGCGCGCCAGGGTGGCCTGGTGCTGGCCCACCGCGGCGATGGCGTGCAGCGGCAAGCGGTCCAGAATCTGCGCCAGCGGCCCCCTGAACCCGTCCCCCCCGAAGGGCCCTGCGCCATGGCGTGCCACGGCCACGGCCGCCGTGGCCGTGGGCGCCCAGGCCACGCGTGCGCCCAGCTCCTGTGCACCGGCGTGCACCTGCTGGTGCAGCAACTCCATGCCGCCAAACAGCCGTGCGCAGCCCGACACTTCAGCGACCACCGAATCCTCCAGCAAAGCCACCCGGGGGGTGAACTGCAATGCCCAGGTTCCGAGGGATGCCGCATCAATGGGCGAAGGGCACGCCGGCAGTGGAAGGGGGAGCAACGCGGCCCAATGCCCGAGCATCGGAGGCCTCCTCGCGAACCAATGCCGCCGCAGGGGCTGGCACGGACTTCAGGCGGGGTGGGAGCACCGCCGCCAGGTTGCCTGGCACGGCGGCCAGGAGCAGGGGGGCATCCAGCGAGGCGCCCCTGCGCTTGGGAATGCGAACCTCCAGCTCCCACCCCCCGGCCAGGGCGACAGAGACCCGCAAGGGCGCTGGTGATGCCTCGTGCAGGCTGGCTGCAGGCCGGAACAGAAAAACCGGTGCATCGCACGACTGCGCGTGGACCTGCAGGCGGCGGATCTGCTCGGGCCGTGCCTGCGGGAGCCAGGACAGCACGGCCCCCGCAGGGTCGGACTTCACGATCTGCTCGGTCACCCACAGCTGGTCTGCGGGGCTGGCTGCCCGGATCCAGACCAGCCGGTCTGCCGGTACCCCCAGCTGCGCCAGCCCCGCTGCATGCGGTGGCTTCGGAGGCGCGATCAGGTAGAGCCGGCCCGCAGATTCCATGAACGAGGGGAGCGCGGGGCCCAGCAGGCGCCATTCGCACAGCGTTGCCTGCGGCAGGAGCAGCTCCGTCAGGCTGTGCGTGGGCCAGCCGCCGCCGGGCAACTGGTCATCGAGCGCGCCAAAACCGGTGGACACGGTGCGTGCAGCCCCGCCGCCCACCTCCGAACCGCGCCAGACGGCAGCGGCCACATGGCGCGGGAGTGCGCCAGGGTCGAAGGGGCTGGAAACTGCGGGAGCGGGTGCGGACATGAACGGCGGCCGGGTGAGCACGGCAGGTATAAATTACTGTATAAAACATCAGTATATGCGGGTGATTCAAGAGTGCAAAGCACCTGTTCAAGTGCTCAACAAACTTGTAGCGGCCCGGGCATTGCTGGAGCGGATGGGAGCCTCCAAAGAGTCAAAAGGCTTACGTCGTGGTGGGGTTTGTTGGTGTGTTGTCCGGTTCTGCTGATGGATGCGTACCGGTCGTTTCGGGCATCGGCGTTCATGCGGGCTGCTTCGATCGGCGAAAATACGCAGTTTTGCCCGCCGGGGGCCTGTTCCCCGATGCCCGTGTCTTCCCCTGGAGCGCAAGCACGGCGCGTGGCCTTGACGGCATGCAACTACACCACCGACTCACCAGTTCCCGATTGGTTTTGCTGCTCCAGCAATGGACGCATGCAGACCCTGGACAGATGCGCCCGGATGTGGCGGAGCACCTGGGGCAATGGCTGGGGGCGGTGGATGCCGTCCGGCTCAATGGAGCGCTGCATTCGATCGAATCTTTCCCCGTGAAGGTGCAGCAGCCCGTGCCGGGGGGGCTTGGGCGCGCGCTGGACGACGCATGCCAGGGCCTGCAGGTCGAGCTGGACGGGCTGATCGTGGCCCGTGCCCCGGCCGCTCGGGCGCCGCGTGGCCGGGGTGGCAGTACGCCCGTGGAGGCGCCCGACCCGGAGGCCGAGGCGGATGTTGCGGCCCATGGCCAGCGTTACCAGGGCCTGCAAAAGCAGATGGAAGCCCGGCTGGGCACCGTGCGCGCGCAGATGCGCCAGTGGCTGGCCCAGGGCTCACCCGCCTTGCGGCAGCTGGCCGCGCTGGATGCCGTGATGGAGCAGATGCTGGCGGCGCGTGAGCAAAAACTCTGGGCTCTGCTGCCCGGATGTCTGGAAGGCCGCATGGGGCATTGGCGCCGATTGCATGCCCAGCAGCTGGAAGCTTCGGGGCAGGACGACGTGCCGCAGCAATGGCGCCAGCCCGGCGGCTGGCTTGTCCCTTTCGAGCAGGATGTGCGGGCGCTGTGGCAAGCCGAGGTGCAGGTGCGCCTGCAGCCCATCATGGGGCTGCGTGATGCAGCCCGAAACGAAAACAGGTAAACCGGAATGAAGAAGACTGTGATGGCCGCCATTTTTGCGGTAGGCCTGGCTGTAGTGGCCTGGGTAGGCTGGGGATTTGCAGGCGCCAGTCCGCTGGCGTTGGCGATGACCGTGGTGATCGGTCTGGTCTATGGGGTGGGCTCTCTGGAGCTGATGCGGTTTGGTGCAGCAACGGCGTCTCTGTCGGCTGCGCTGACCGGCATGGTGTCGCCGCTCACCGACCTGGACGGGTGGCTGGCGCGTGTGCCTGCGCCATTGCGCCAACCCGTGCGCCAACGCATCGAGGGTGTGCGCGGGCCATTGCCGGGCCCGGCGCTGGCACCGTACCTGGTGGGGCTGCTGGTCATGCTGGGCATGCTGGGCACCTTTCTGGGCATGGTGCTGACCTTTCAGGGGGCCGTGTTCGCGCTGCAGGCGTCGTCCAGTCTGGAGGCGGTTCGCTCCGCGCTGGCAGCGCCCATCAAGGGCCTGGGGCTGTCGTTTGGCACCTCGGTGGCCGGCGTGGCGGCATCGGCCATGCTGGGCCTGTTGCTGGCGCTGTGCCGCCGCGAGCGTCTGGAGGTGCTGCGCTTGCTCGATGCGCGCATTACTACGGTGCTGCGGCCTTTTTCGCCGGCACATCGCCGCGATGACATGGTGCAGGCCCTGCAGGCGCAGTCGCAGGCCCTGCCGCTGATTGCGCAGCATTTGCAGGGACTGATGGAGGGGCTGGAGCGCCGCCATGGCCAATTGAACGACCAGTTGCTTGAGCGCCAGCAGGCGTTTCAGGACCAGGCTGCGTCGGCCTATACCGAACTGGCCCGTGCGGTGGGGACTTCGTTACACGGCGCCCTGGAGGCCGGCGTACGCCAGACGGGCGCGCAGATCCAGCCCGTGGTGGAGCAGGCGATGCATACCCTGGCGCACGAAGCCCGGCGTTCACATGAGCAGCTGCGCGAAACCACCGGGGCACAGATGCAGGCGCTCTCGGCCCAGTGGGAGGGTACCGCCCGCCAGGTGGCCGATGGCTGGCTGGCGGCGCTGCACCGCCAGGACCAGGCCCAGGACGCGCAGCTGGAGCGGCTCGACTCGGCCCTGCAGTCTGCCGTCCGGACCATCGAGCAAGGTTCTGGCGCAATGCAGACGGCCCTGCAAGCGCTGCTGGCGCAATCGCACGCAGCCCAGGCTGCAGCCGACCAGCAGCGCCTGGCCGAGTGGGGGCGGTCCATGCAAGGCCTGGCCGACACGCTGGCAGCCCAATGGCAGCAGGCTGGTGCACACATGGAGGGGCAGCAGCAGCGCGTGTGCGCCGCCCTGGACGATGCTGCCGGCCGGCTTGCTGCGCGCATGGACGCGCAGGCTCAGCTGGCACAGGAACGCACCGCCCAATGGCTGGAGCAGACCGATGCCCTGGTGCGCACGCGGACAGAAACGGAAGCCCGGTGGGTGCAGGACCAGGGCCAGCGCATGGACCAGCTGGCGCAGGTTTGGCGCGCCGAGCTGGGGGCCTTGCGCAACGACGAGGCGGCACGCGGGCAGGCCGCCGTGGAGCGACTGGATGCGCTGCAGGCCGCAGTGGCCGAGCATCTGGCCTGCCTGGGTGCCGCTCTGGAGGCGCCGCTGGTGCGCCTGCTGCAAACGGCTTCGGATGTGCCGCAGGCGGCAGCCGAGGTGATGGTGCAGTTGCGCCAGGAAATGGCCCGCCTGGTCGAGCGCGACAACAATGCGTTGCTCGAGCGCGCGGCCATGCTCGAGCAGCTGGGCAAGCTGCTGCACGCCGTGAATGGGGCCACCGAGCAGCAGCGCACGGCGATCGAATCCCTGGTGCACTCTGCTGCCACGGTGCTGGAGCAGGCGGGGCAGCAGTTTGCCCGGTCGCTGCAGGCGCAGGCCGGTGCGGTGGACGGGGTAGCGGCACAGGTGACGGCCAGCGCGGTCGAACTGTCGAGTCTGGGTGAGTCATTCGGCCATGGCGTGGGCCTGTTCAGTGCCAGCAGCGAGAAGCTGACGGAAAGCCTGCAGCGCATCGAGGCGGCTCTGGGCCAGTCCCTGCATCGCAGCGATGAGCAACTGGCCTATTACGTGGCGCAGGCACGCGAGGTGATTGACCTGAGCATCACCGCGCAGCAGGGCATTGTGGAGGACCTGCGCCGCCTCAATCTCCAGGCCGCCACCCGTACACAGGAGGCTGGCGGATGATCGGCCTGGACGAAGCGGACGACACCACGGAGCAGACGGCAACGGTCTGGGCCGTGTTTGGTGATCTGATGGCCGGCCTGTTGGGGGCCTTCGTGCTGGTTCTGGTGGGCACGCTCATGGTACAGATGGACCTGGTCTCCAGCCTGCAGCAAGAGGTTGAAAAGCGGCAGATGGAGGAGCAGCGCCGCATGGCACTGGAGAAGGCCTTGGCCATTCCGCTTGCCAGCGGCCGGGTGACGGTGAGCGAGGGGCGCATCGGTATCAGCGGCAGCGTGCTGTTTGCCCCGGGGTCGGATGAACTGCGCCCCGAGGGACGTCAGCTGCTCTCCAGCCTGGTGCAGCCGCTGCGCATCTACCTGAGCGAGCGCGACGAGATGCTGATGGTGAGTGGCTTCACCGACAACAAACTGCTGCGGGACGGCAACCAGCGCTTTGCTGACAACCTGGAACTTTCGGCGCAGCGCGCCCTGACGGTCACACGCGCCCTGATGGATGAGGGCATGCCCGCCCCCCAGGTGTTTGCCGCCGCCTTTGGTGCAGAGCAGCCGGTGGCGTCCAACGACGACGAGCGCGGTCGGGCACAGAATCGCCGCGTGGAAATTGCGCCTGTACCCAAAGCCTCGGCTGCAACGCCGCCAACGCATGAATGACCCAAGCCTGCAAGCGCTGCGGGCGCAGGGCCTGCACCACCACGACCCCGTGCGTTTTCACTACCTGGAAGTGCTGGCGCGGCAGTTGCCCTGTCAACCTGCGGTCGTGCAGCAGGTGCTGCGGCCGCGCTGGACTGCTGCCATGGAAGATTACGCAGCCCGCGCCCGGCGGGCGGGCGCTGGTGCCTCCCGATCAAAAGAGGCTGTGTCCGAGTCGCCTCTGGCACTTTTGAACCGTAGCCTGCAGACCCGCACTGCGGCTGACGCAGCGCCCGGTCCGGGGGAGGGGACGGGCCAATTGCCCGATCTGCAAAGCGTGCGTCGTTTTGCGCAGGTGTGGTCCAAAATTGCTGCAGAGCAGCAGCTGGCGCAAGCGCTGGTGCGCGGGCCGGAGAATGCCGGGCCACTCAACTCGCACAAGCTTGTGCTGCGTGCGCTGCGCCTGATGCGTCGGCTGTCGCCCGACTACACGCGGCATTTTCTGGCACAGATGGACGCCCTGCTGTGGCTCGATCAGGTCCGCCCCGGCGCTGCGCTGCCCACGGCCAAGTCAGTGCGCAAAACCCGACGCAAGGGTTGATACGCTCATGGCGCCAGCTTGCGCAACTGGCGGCCAAGCCAGCGGCGTGCCGCTTTTCTGACAATCAGTCTCTCCAGGGCGGACGCTCTTTCCAGCAAGCGCAGACCTTCTCTCTGACACCGGCTGGCCTGCTGGGCGATCTTGTGATCGGGCCAGCGGGCGACATGCTCTTCGGCGCGATCAAGCATCTGCTGCGCCTGCTCTTCGGAAACCCCTGCCTGGTAGGCGCCGCCCGCATGGGCAAAGGCACTTTCGGCCTGTTGTATCCAGGTGTCGTTTTCCTGCGCTGAGGGGTGGGCGTGCAGGCGGGACCTGAGATCCTGCTTGAGTACGGCCACACACTCTGCCGCCGACTCGAAAAGTGAGGCGGGCGGCGGCGTTCGGGCCATCGACACGCTTGTAGTGCACGACACCGTACCCAGCCACAGCGCCAGAAGCGTTCGGGTACAAAAAGAAGAGGCTGTCATGCCGATATTTCCATGCAACGCGTCTGTGACACTGCCAGGATCGCTGCGCATCGACCGCCATTCTCGCCGCTCTTGGTCTGTGGGGAAGGGCTGCCTTTGCTCCGGACCCTGGAAGCACATCGGGGGGCGCCAGCAGATACCAACAAAAAAGCCCGCAGCGGGTGCTGCGGGCCTGGTTCCGGGCACGGGCGAAACAGCGTTCGCCCGGGGGGGCTTACATACCCATGCCGCCCATGCCACCCATGCCGCCCATGTCAGGCATGCCGCCGCCGGCGCCGGCTTCGTCCTTCGGAGCTTCGGCCACCATGCACTCGGTGGTCAGCATCAGCGCGGACACCGAAGCGGCGTTCTGCAGTGCGGTGCGGGTCACCTTGGTGGGGTCCAGAATACCCATTTCGATCATGTCGCCATAGGTGTCGTTGGCTGCGTTGAAGCCGTAGTTGCCCTTGCCCGCCAGTACGGCGTTGACCACCACCGATGGCTCGCCACCGGCGTTGGCCACGATTTCGCGCAGGGGGGCTTCGATAGCCTTGAGCACCAGCTTGATACCGGCGTCCTGGTCAGCGTTGTCACCCTTGATGTCACCAGCAGCCTGGCGTGCGCGCAGCAGGGCCACGCCACCACCGGCCACGATGCCTTCTTCCACGGCAGCGCGGGTAGCGTGCAGGGCGTCTTCCACGCGGGCCTTCTTTTCCTTCATTTCGACTTCGGTGGCAGCGCCCACCTTGATCACGGCCACACCGCCAGCCAGCTTGGCCACGCGCTCTTGCAGCTTTTCGCGGTCGTAGTCGCTGGTGGCTTCCTCGATCTGGATGCGCACTTGCTTGACGCGCGCCTCGATGTCGGCAGCCTGGCCTTCGCCGTCGATGATGATGGTGTTTTCCTTGCCCACTTCGACGCGCTTGGCCTGGCCCAGATCGGCCAGCGTGACCTTTTCGAGCGTCAGGCCGACTTCTTCAGCGATGACCTTGCCGCCCGTCAGGATGGCGATGTCTTCCAGCATGGCCTTGCGGCGGTCGCCAAAGCCAGGGGCCTTGACGGCGACAACCTTCAGGATGCCGCGGATGGTGTTGACCACCAGCGTAGCCAGGGCTTCGCCTTCAACTTCTTCGGCAATGATCAGCAGCGGACGGCCGGCCTTGGCGACTTGCTCCAGCGTGGGCAGCAGGTCACGGATGTTGCTGATCTTCTTGTCGAACAGCAGCACGAAGGGGTTGTCCAGAATCGCGGCTTGCTTTTCGGGGTTGTTGATGAAGTAGGGCGACAGGTAGCCGCGGTCAAACTGCATGCCTTCGACGACATCCAGCTCGTTTTGCAGCGATTTGCCGTCTTCCACGGTGATCACGCCTTCCTTGCCGACCTTGTCCATCGCATTGGCGATGATTTCGCCGATGCTGGAGTCCGAGTTGGCGGAAATGGAACCCACCTGGGCGATTTCCTTGGAGGTGGTGGTGGCCTTGGAAGCCTTCTTCAGCTCTTCGATCAGGGCCGTGACGGCCTTGTCGATACCGCGCTTCAGGTCCATGGGGTTCATGCCGGCGGCCACGTACTTCATGCCTTCGCGCACGATGGCCTGGGCCAGCACGGTGGCGGTGGTGGTGCCGTCGCCAGCGTTGTCAGACGTCTTGGAAGCGACTTCCTTGACCATCTGCGCGCCCATGTTCTGCAGTTTGTCCTTCAGTTCGATTTCCTTGGCCACGGACACACCGTCCTTGGTCACGGTGGGGGCGCCGAACGAGCGCTCCAGCACCACGTTGCGACCCTTGGGGCCCAGGGTGGTCTTGACCGCGTTGGCCAGGATGTTCACGCCTTCAACCATGCGTGCGCGGGCTTCGCCGCCGAAAACTACGTCTTTTGCTGCCATGTTGGAGCTCCTGAAAATATGGATTAAATACGGTTCCAGCGCTTATCATTCAAGCGCTGTTAGCTATGAAAATGAGAGTCGCTGGGCGCAACTTCTGTCTTCGGCCGGGTTTGTGGTCCTTCACTTGTCTGCGTCAAGTGAGCCTTCGACGAAAGCGACTGCCCTGCGGTCAGTCACTTTTCGACGACGGCAAACAGGTCGTCTTCTTTCATGACCAGCAACTCGTTGCCATCAACCTTGACGGTCTGGCCGCTGTACTTGCCAAACAGCACGCGGTCACCCACCTTGACGCTCATCGCGCCCAGTTCGCCCTTGTCATTCTTCTTGCCAGGGCCGACGGCCAGCACTTCACCCTGGTCGGGTTTTTCAGCGGCGTTGTCGGGGATGAAGATGCCGGAGGCAGTCTTGGTTTCGCTTTCGATGCGCTTGACGATCACGCGGTCAGCAAGGGGGCGAAGGTTCATTGCATATCTCCTGGGTTCAAAAAACGGTGTCATCGCAATGCGCCTGGGGTTCAGACGCTGTGGAATTCAGCCTGGCAGTGCTTTGCTAGCACTCACGCCGGGCGAGTGCTAATGATAAGGGCTTTTGGCGGAGTTTCAAGACCCAGGGTGTCAATTGCAGGAAGTGGTCCAGCATGTGGAAGTGGTCTTCAAAGAACCGCGCTTCCATTGCGGCCAGATCGCCCAGTGGAACCCACAGTGCCTCCAGTGCATCGTCATCAGCCTGCACACTGAGCAGAGGATCGTCGCCCAGGTCGAAGTAATGGGCGTGCGTGATGGTGCGGCCGCGCTGGCTGCGGTCCGGGTGGTCAAACACGGTCACCTGCCGCAGAGCGGCGCGCAACCGGGCCTCGGGCAGCGGGCAGTGGGTTTCTTCGGCCAGTTCACGCAGGCAGGACTGCCACAGCGTCTCGCGCGGCTCGATGAAGCCGCCTGGCACGGCCAGCAGGCCTTTGCCGGGGGCGTGGGCGCGGCGGATGAGCAGCACGTGGTTCTGGCAGCGCAGTACGGCATCGACCGTGACGAACACCGGTGGGTAGGGTGCGCTGGTCCAGGATTGGCGGTAGCTGCGCAGAATGCGCCACTCGTCCTGCAGGGCCAGGTAGTCGGGCTGCTGCGCGAACCGCTGCAGGAAGTCCATGGTGCTGGCAGGGAGGTCGTGGGTCAGCGGAGTCAGTGCGTCGCCAGCGGAGGCTGGTGTGGCTCCGAACAGGGTGTCGCGGATGGTGGTGGCGTCGATCGCGCCTTGGCGTTCCAGGTCGATCAGGCTCCAGTCTGGAAAGCTGCGCAGGTAGCTGCTGGACGCATCCTTGAAGTGGCCTACCAGGCCGATGCGCGGCCGGCGGGGGCTGGCGGGCAGCAATGGGGCCACGCCATGGCGCACGGCCTGTACCCACACGGCTTCGTTGTAGTAGTCGCGCATTGGCAGAAAGCGAACCCGTGCACGCTCGTCCTCGGGCAGGGCGCCGAGCACCATGTCGGCGCGTTCCTCCCAGGTGAAGGGGTTTTTGGGTGAGCGTGCCTGCCATGCAGAGCCCAGCACCACGATGACCTCGCTCGCCAGGGCCAGGCCCTGGCGCAGCAGCGCCACATGCCCGTTGTGCACGGGCTCGAAGCGTCCGATGAAGATGACGGTGTCGTACATGGGGGCGTGCGTGGCAGGGCGCACCTTGGGTTGGCTGCGGCGTTGCCTGTCCGTCTTACAGGCCTGCGGCAGCGCGCAGTGCGGCCGCCTTGTCGGTGCGCTCCCACGTGAACTCGGGCTCTTCGCGGCCGAAGTGGCCGTAGGCGGCGGTCTTGGTGTAGATCGGGCGCAGCAGGTCGAGCATCTGGATGATGCCCTTGGGGCGCAGGTCAATGCCGATCTCGGGCAACTGAATCAGCTTGGCGATCTCGGAGTCGGGAATCACGCCCGTGCCTTCGGTGTAGACCGTGATGTTCATCGGGTGCGCCACACCGATGGCATAGGCCACCTGGATCTGGCATTGCTTGGCCAGGCCGGCCGCCACGATGTTCTTGGCCACGTATCGCGCGGCGTAGGCGGCCGAGCGGTCCACCTTGGTCGGGTCTTTGCCGCTGAAGGCGCCACCGCCGTGCGGGCAGGCGCCGCCATAGGTGTCCACGATGATCTTGCGGCCTGTCAGGCCGCAGTCGCCCTGCGGGCCGCCGATGACAAAGCGGCCCGTGGGGTTGATGAGATAGGTGGTGTCCTGCAGCCACTCCTTGGGCAGCACGGGCTTGATGATTTCCTCGATCACGGCCTCGATGAAGCTGGCCTTCATCTTGGTCTGCGTCTCGCTCTGATCCGGGCTGTGCTGGGTGGAAAGCACCACCGTGTCGATGCTGTGCGGCTTGCCGTCCACATAGCGCATGGTCACCTGGCTCTTGGCGTCGGGGCGCAGGAAGGGCAGGCGCCCGTCCTTGCGCAGCTGCGCCTGGCGCTCGACCAGGCGGTGCGCGTAATAGATGGGCGCAGGCATCAGTTCGGGCGTTTCGTCGCAGGCGTAGCCGAACATCAGGCCCTGGTCGCCGGCGCCGGTGTTGAGGTGGTCGTCGCTCGCGTGGTCCACGCCCTGGGCAATGTCGTTGCTCTGCTTATCGTAGGCCACAAGCACCGCACAACCCTTGTAGTCGATGCCGTATTCGGTGTTGTCGTAGCCGATGCGCTTGATGGTGTCGCGTGCCACCTGGATGTAATCCACGTGGGCGTTGGTGGTGATCTCGCCGGCCAGAACGACCAGGCCGGTGTTGGTCAGCGTTTCGGCGGCGACGCGGGAGCGCGGGTCCTGTGTGAAGATCGCGTCAAGGATCGCATCGGAGATCTGGTCCGCCACCTTGTCGGGGTGACCTTCCGAAACAGATTCGGAGGTAAAGAGAAAGTCGTTCGCCATTTGAATAAACTCCTGTGTTCCGGCATTTTTGGGCGTTGCCCGAAGCCTTGGGAGCTCTGGCGAACGCTTTAGCAGATTTTTTTAACGTCGCCCTGCAAGTTGCTCATTTAACTCAGCGACCCGTCCATTTTAATGCCTTTCGTGTTCCGGTTTTTCTCCATCCTTCCGCTGTGGTTGCTGCACGCCCTGGGTGCGGCCATGGGCTGGGCGGCTTTTCTGGGGTCGCCTGTGTACCGCCGCCGCTTTCATGAGAACGCCGCGCTGGCGGGTTACCGCTTCGCGCAAGTGCGCGCTGCCGTGGCCCACGCCGGGCGCATGGTGGCGGAGCTGCCACGTCTGTGGCTGGGTGCGACGCCGCCCTACAGGCTGGTGGGTGGGGCCTGTGTGGAGCAGGCCTATGCGGCCGGGCGCGGCATCGTGTTTCTCACGCCGCACCTGGGGTGCTTCGAGTTGTCGGCGCAGGCCGTGGCGCAGCGCTGGAGTGCCACGCATGGCCCGATCACCGTGCTGTACCGTCCCGCACGCCAGCCCTGGCTGGCCAAGGTGATGGAAACCGCGCGCAACCGCCCCGGCATGACGGCGGTGCCGACCACCCTGGCCGGTGTGCGCCAGATGATCAAGGCACTGCGGCGGGGCGAGGCCGTGGGCCTGCTGCCCGACCAGGTGCCGCCCGAAGGGCAGGGCTTATGGGCGCCGTTTTTTGGCCGCGATGCCTACACCATGACCCTGGCCGTGCGCCTGGCGCAGCAGACCGGGGCCACAGTCCTGCTGGTGCGCGCCGAGCGACTGTCGTGGGGAAGGGGCTACGTGGTTCACCTGGAGCCGATGCCGGAGCCCTTGGGAGACACCCTGGACGCCGCAGTGCTGCAGATCAACCGGGCCATGGAACATGTCATCCGCCAGTGCCCGCAGCAGTACCTGTGGGGCTATGCGCGTTACAAGCAGCCGCGTGTTGAGGTGTCTGCCGGAGGTGCCGTATGACCGCTCGTCTGGGGGTGTGGTTCATGCAGCAGGTGCTTGCGCGCCTGCCGCTGTCGGTGCTGCGCGCCATGGGCTGGGGGATCGGCCAGGTGCTGTTCGTGCTGGCTGCGCCGCGCCGCAAGGTCGCGCTGCGCAACCTGGAGCTGTGCTTTCCGCAGGCCACGCCCGAGCAACGCCGGGCCTGGGCGCGCGAGACCTTCGTGGTGTTCTGTCAGACCTGGCTGGACCGCGGCTGGCTGTGGGCGGCGCCGCGCGATGTGGTGCTGCAGCGGGTGCAATTGCAGGGCGCGCTGCAGGAACTGGAAGGCGATACGCCCACCATCATCTTCGCGCCGCATTTCTACGGCATGGATGCGGGCGGCCTGGCGTTGCCCTTGCGCACCACGCGGGCGTTCACCTCCATTTTCTCCACCCACCCCGACCCGGCGGTGGATGCCTGGTTCATGGCGGGACGCCAGCGATTTGGCGATGTGCGCATGCTCAACCGGGCCGACGGGGTCAAACCCATCATCTCCAACCTGCGTAAGGGCGGGCTGCTGTACCTGCTGTCCGACATGGATTTCGGCCCGGGGGAGTCGATTTTTGTGCCTTTCTACGGCGTGCCCACCGCCACGGTGCCGTCGCTGTCGCGCTTTGCCCGGCTGGGCCGTGCCAAGGTGGTGGGCATGTACACGCGCATGACACCCACGGGCTACGTGGCCGAGATCACGCCGGCATGGGAGCACTTCCCGACCGATGACGTGGAAGCCGACACGGCGCGCATGAACCGCGAACTGCAGCACGCCATTGACGGCATGCCCGGCCAGTATTACTGGGTACACAAGCGGTTCAAGACGCGGCCCGAAGGTGAGCCATCGGTTTACCAGTGAAATCCGGCTCTGGCGCTTACAGCGAAAGCGCTAGCAGCTATTGATTGGGTAGCAAAAAGGCGCTGAGCGCCTGCACCAGCCGCTCGGGCATTTCGTGCACCAGCCAGTGCGAGGCGCCTTCCACGCGCTGCAGTTGCAGGCGCGGCACCCAGCCCGGCAGGCCGTCGAGCAGGCCGGGCAGCAGGGCCGGATCCTCCAGGCCCCAGAGCACCAGTGTCGGCACGCTCACCGTCAGCATGGACTCGGGCAGGGTGACGGCGGCGGCTCCGGGGTCGCCTTCGCGCGGCGGGCGCAGCGGGCTGGCACGGTAGTAGTTGCAGGCACCGGTGAGGCCCTGCTGCCACAGCGCGCGGTATTGCTGGCGCACCTCCTCGGTCAGCCACGCAGGCGGCGTGCCGTCGGGGGCGTCGAAAAAGGCGAACAGGCGGCGGAAGTCGTCCTCGGCCAGCAGCGCCTCAGCGTCGGGGCGGCACAGGAAGTGCATGTACTGGCTGGCGGCCTGCTGCACAGCGTTGTGTTGCAACTCGCGCAGAAAGGCGCCGGGGTGCGGCGAGTTGACAATGGCCAGGCGGCGCAGCAACTCGGGGTGCTGGTTGGCCAGGTTCCAGGCCACGGCGCCGCCCCAGTCGTGCGCCACCAGGCATTCGAGCGGTGCTCCGTCACCGCATTCAGCGGCAATCAGCGCTGCGAGGTCCTGCACCAGGAATTTGGGGCGGTAGGCCGACACCTCTTCCGGGCTGCTGGACGCACCGAAGCCGCGCAGATAGGGCGCCACGCAGCGGTAGCCGCCGTGTGCCGGATCGGCGAAATGGCCCAGCAGGGCATCCCAGATGAACGCGCCTTCGGGGAAGCCGTGCAGGAACAGCAGCACCGGGCGCCCCGGCATGCCGGCCACGCGGCAGTGCAGTGTGATGCTGTGCGGCAGTGTGTGGGTGATCGTCTCCGCCATACGCTACGCCTTTCATAGCTGCCAGCGCTTGATGGACGGGCGCTGGCGTCAGTTTTGGTCTTCAGATGGCGGCAGGGCTTCCACGGCCGCATCCTCTTTTTGGACGGGGTGGGCCCACTGCCACAGCAGTTGCGCCACTTCGTCCACGCCCTGCTTCTTGAGCGCGGAGAACATCCTGACCTCACCGCCGCCGGCCTGCAGTCGCGTGATGGACAGTGCCTTGGCCTGCTCGGCGCGCGTGAGCTTGTCGGCCTTGGTGAGCAGCACCAGGAACTTGAGCCCTGCCTCCACGCGCGGCCGCACGGCGTTCAGCAGCGCCTCGTCCAGCTCGGTCAGGCCCAGGCGCGGGTCGCACAGCAGCACGATGGCGGTGAGACTTTCGCGGCTCACCAGGTAGCTCAGCATCACTTGCTGCCAGCGCAGCTTGTCCGAGCGCGACACGGCCGCGTAGCCGTAGCCCGGCAGATCGGCCAGCACCGCGTCCGTCGCGCCCTGCTTGCCCAGCGCGAACAGGTTGATGTGCTGGGTGCGTCCGGGCTTCTTGGATGCAAACGCCAGTTGGCGCTGCTGGGTGAGGGTGTTGATGCAGGTGGATTTGCCTGCGTTGGAGCGGCCCACGAAGGCGATCTCGGGCACCTCGATGGCGGGCAAATGGTGCAACTGTGCGGCCGTCGTCAGGAAGCGCGCGGTGTGCATCCACCCCATGGCGACCTTGGCGTCCGGCGCTGGCGGGAGGGAGCCAGCAACTGGCGCATGTGATGTGGTCGGCATATATGGGTTTTCCAAGGGATAGGGCGAAACAGGGGGCATTGTAGAATCGCGGGGTTTTGCGCTCATAACACAAGATCCCCCGATATGAAGTTGCTCGCCTCCCTGCTGATGGCTGCCGCACTGGCAGTCCCCGCTGCCTCGGCCCTTGCCGCAGGCGAAACCCCGGCGCCGCAAAAGGCAGCGAAGCCTGATCTCGTGAAGGGCGAGGCCAGCTACGCCGCCGTGTGCGCCGCCTGCCACGCCGCCGACGGCAATTCCACCATCGCAGCCAACCCTAAGCTGGCGCAGCAGCACCCGGAATACCTGGTCAAGCAGCTGCAGGAGTTCAAGGCCGGCAAGCGTGCTGACCCGATCATGCAAGGCATGGCCGCCATCCTCTCCGAGGACGACATGCGCAACGTGTCGTGGTGGCTGGCCTCCAAGCAAGCCAAGGAAGGCTTTGCCAAGGACAAGGATCTGGTCGCCATGGGCGAACGCATCTACCGCGGCGGCATCCAGGAGCGCAACATTGCCGCCTGCGCCGGCTGCCACAGCCCCAACGGTTCCGGCATTCCTGCCCAGTACCCGCGCCTGTCGGGCCAGCATGCCGACTACACGGTCAAGCAACTGGTGGACTTCCGCGACGGCAAGCGTGGCAACAACGTGCAGATGCGCGACGTGGCCGCCAAGCTCAACGACCGCGAGATCAAGGCCGTGGCTGACTACATTGCCGGTTTGCGTTGATTCACGTCAAATTTCCAGGGGTGCTCCGATGCGCCTTTGGAACCTACCGCCGATAATCGCACCCAAGACGGGCGGGCTCATCTGAACGGATGGCCCGCCCTTTCTCATGGGCCTACGCACGCAGGGTTGACCGGCGTAGGTGGATTCCTCCCGGCCTTCGCGTCTTTCATGTCTGACACCACTTTCGGTCCTAGCAGCGCCCCCCGGACGCACGCCATGCGGTCGATGACCGAGCTGCTGGCGTCCATGCGCTTCGCGATCGCGTTGCTGACCGTGATCTGCATTGCCTCGGTGATCGGCACGGTGCTCAAGCAGCACGAGCCGGCCGTCAACTATGTGAACCAGTTCGGCCCGTTCTGGGCGGAGG
>JANJVG010000066.1 GCA_024710165.1 Burkholderiaceae bacterium | reverse complement strand
GCAAGGAAAACATGAAGAAGCCGATCGTCGGCTTCATCGCCGGTGTTACCGCGCCGGCCGGCAAGCGCATGGGCCATGCCGGTGCCTTGATCTCTGGCGGTGCCGACACGGCCGATGCCAAGCTCGCCATCATGGAAGAGTCGGGCTTCATCATCACGCGCAACCCCTCGGAACTGGGCAAGCTGCTCAAGGCACAGCTCTGATTCGGGGTCTTGCCCCCTGAAGCCCAAAGCGCCGCTGGCTGGTCCACCGGCGCTTTTTGGTTTCTTGGCGTGGCGCATCGGCCAACGAAAATCGGCGCAGTTTTTGCTTGGGATGGCGATCAACACCCAAAAGGATTGGCACGTGGGGCACACCCTGGATTGGCAACAGGCCTTGCGCAGGCACGGCGGCGGCGCTCTGCTGCTGGCTTTGGCCATGCTCGCGCTCTACCTGTGGACCGATGCGGTGCACGGTCTGGACCGACGTATTTACGATGCGGCGGTGCGCACCGAACGCCAGCCCCTGGGTGACATCGTGATTGTGGCGATCGACGATGCCAGCCTGGCGCAGCTGGGCGCCTGGCCCTGGTCGCGCGAGGTGCATGCCCGTGCCATCGACCGCCTTGCCGCCGCCGGTGCCCAGACCATCGTCCACACCGAGCCCTTTGACCAGCCGCAGCACACCACTGGCCAGGCCCACCTGCGCCAGCTGCGCGACCTGCTCGGCGTGGCCGCGCCAGAGGCAGCGGCCCTGGGCAGCCCGATTGCGCGCACGCTCGACGAAGCCGATGCCGCACTGGCCGCCGACCAGCGCCTGGCCGCCAGCATGCAGCGCGCCGGCAACGTGCTGCTGGGCAGCCGCGTGGTGGCGCAGGGGCCGGGCCCGTCGGATTCCATCCCCTGGCCGCCCTTTGTGCAGCGTAGCGTCTTGCCCAACCCTGCCCACGCCCTTGCGGCACAGGGGGTGCGCCCCCCCATCGATCTGCTCGGGCAGGCGGCAGCCGGCGTGGGGCACATGCAGACCCTGGCCGACCCCGATGGCGCCGTGCGCCGCGTGCCCCTGGTACTGCGCCAGGACGGTGCCGGCATGCCTGCGCTGGCACTGCTGGCGGCTGCGCACAGCCTGAACATCGGCCTGCAGGAGGTGCGGCAAGTGCAGGCCCGCGCGCTGCGCATGGGCGCGCTGCAGGTGCGCACCGAGGCACAGGCTGTGCTGCGCCCGCCACACCACATCGCCCCACGTGCAGGTGCAGCCTTCACCACCATCCCCTTGTACGAACTGCTGGCCGGCAGGGTGGCGCCCGAGCACCTGCACAACAAGCTGGTGTTGATTGGCAGCACGACCCCCGGGCTCCAGCCGTGGGTGCCGGGCCCGGGGGGCCAGCCGGTGCCGGTGGTGCAGCTGCTGGCAGACCAGATTTCCGGCATCCGCCAAGGGCATGTGTTCGTCCAGCCCGCCTGGGCCGGCGCCGCTGTGGGCGGCCTTTGGGTGGCCGTGCTGCTGCTCCTGGCATGGGGGCTGCCAAGGTTGGGGTGGATGGCCGGTGTGGCGGTGGGCACGGGCGTGGCAGCGCTGCTGGCCGGGCTGCAGTGGCTGGGCTTGGTGTGGCTGGGGCTGTGGCTGCCCACGGGGCTGGCCGCCCTCACGCTGATGGCGGGTACCCTCGGGCACGCCCTGTACGCCCACCGCAGCCCACGTGCAGACCGTGGCGCGCAGAGCGACGCGGGTGCGCTGGAGGCCGACCGCATGATGGGCCTGGCCTTGCAGGGGCAGGGGCAGCTCGACATGGCCTTCGAGCGCCTGCGCCGTGTGCCTGCCAGCGTGCAAGTACAGGACAACCTCATGCACCTGGCGCTCGACTTTGAGCGCAGGCAGCAATACGACCAGGCGCAGGCCGTGTACGAGTACCTCCTGCGCCAGAACAGCGGGCATGCGCAGGCCCGGGCACGCCACCACCAGGCCCGGCAGCTGGCAGACATGACACCACCCAGCCCGAGCCCGGGCGAAAGCCCCAACCCGCCGCAGCCACCCGCACCCGCCGGGCCAGCGGCCCCCGGGCTTCTGGGCCGGTACCAGATCGAGAAGGAGCTGGGCCGGGGATCGATGGGCGTGGTTTACCAGGGGCGCGACCCGCGCATCGGCCGCGTGGTGGCCATCAAGGCGCTGGCCCTGGAGCAGGAGTTTGATGGCGCAGCCCTGGTGGATGCGCGTGCACGCTTCTTCCGCGAGGCCGAATCGGCCGGGCGCCTGCAGCACCAGCACATCGTCACCATTTACGACGCGGGCGAAGACAACGGTCTGGCCTGGATTGCCATGGAGCTGCTCAAAGGCCAGGACCTCAGCGGCGCTGCACGGGTGGGCCGGCTGCTGCCCCTGGTGCAGGTGGTGTCCATCGCCGCCCAGGTGGCCGAGGCGCTGGACTATGCACACCAGCAGCACGTGGTGCACCGTGACATCAAGCCCGCCAACATCATGTTTGATGCCGCCACGGGTGAGGTCAAGGTGTCGGACTTCGGCATTGCACGCATTACCGACAGCAGCAAGACCCGCACCGGCCTGGTGCTGGGCACCCCCAGCTTCATGGCGCCGGAGCAGCTGGCCGGGCACCCGGTGGATGGCCGCTGCGACCTCTATGCCCTGGGTGTCACGCTGTTCCAGCTGATCACCGGCAGCCTGCCCTTGCGCGGCGCATCGCTGAGCGAGCTGATGCAGCACATTGCCCGCACCCCCGCGCCCGACGTGCGCACGCTGCGCCCCGAGGCACCACCCGAACTGGCACGCATCGTGGCCCTGGCGCTGTGCAAAGACCCAAGCGAGCGCTACCAGACCGGCCAGCAGATGGCGCACGATTTGCGAAGCCTTGGAGCCAGTCGGACTTGGAGCGCCGAAAGCGAAAATCGGCCCCAGCGAGGACAATTTTTGCCGGATTTGCAGCCCCATAGCCCGGCAATGGGGCAAAAAGACGGTGTTCTCGAAGAGCGGCGAAGCCAACAATGGACCGCTGCGGTCGATTTGCAGCCGGCGATTTCCAAGTCCGACAGCCTCCTGGAGCACCGTCTGCGCGCTGCCCGGGCCGATGCGCACGCCACGCATTCGCTCGTCTATGATGCGCGCAGCGATTTGAACGGGCACAACATGGTGGATTTTCAAGAAACGGTAGTCGATGACTCCGCCCGGCGGGGCCCGGAGTCTGCCACGGGTCCGGGTGCGCGATGACCGCCGTACCAATGGTCTATGAGTTCCATGCGCTCACCCATCCCGGGCGCGTGCGGGCCAACAACGAGGACGCCGTCAGCGTCGACCCGCAAGCCCAGCTGGCCGTGCTGGCCGACGGCATGGGAGGCTACAACGCCGGCGAGGTGGCCAGCGGCATGGCCACCACCTTCGTGCGGGCCGAGCTGGCGCGCTGGCTGGCCGAAGTCGGAACGCAGCTCAAGGCAACCGACCTGCGCCGCGGCATCGAACTGTGCGTGACCAACGCCAATCAGGCCATTCTGGGCGCCGCCGAGGCCAACCCGCAATACGCGGGCATGGGCACCACGCTGGTGGTGGGTGTGTTCCAGAACCACCGGCTGATGCTGGGCCACATCGGCGATTCGCGCTGCTACCGCCTGCGTGCGGGCGTGCTCGAACAGATCACGCGCGACCATTCGTGGCTGCAGGAGCAGATCGACGCCGGCCTGATCACCCCGCAGCAGGCCGCCGTATCGTCCAGCCGCAACCTGGTCACGCGGGCCCTGGGCGTCGAAGACCAGGTGCTGGTCGAAATCAACGAATTCCGGGTCGAACCGCAAGACCTCTACCTGATGTGCTCCGACGGGCTGACCGAAATGGTGGGCCACGCCGAGCTGACCTCCCTGATGACGGCCAACGCATCGCTTGAAGAAAAGGCCCGGCGCCTCATCGCCGCCGCCAACGCCAATGGGGGGCGCGACAACATCAGCGTCATCCTGGTGCAGGCAGGCCCTGCCGACAACGGCAAGCGCAGCCTGCTGTCGCGCCTGCTGCATCCGGCCTAGACGTTTTTATTACCTATGGATGGGAGTGGGTCATGCCCAAACTGATCGTTTCGATCGACGGCGTCGTTATCAAAGAGGTGGAGCTCATCAAGGAGCGCACCACGCTCGGTCGCCGCCCCTACAACGACGTGGTCATCGACAACCTTGCGGTCAGCGGCGAGCATGCCGTCATGCACCTGAACGGCACACAGGCCGAGGTGGAAGACCTGGGCAGCACCAACGGTACCTACGTCAACGGCAAAGCCGTCAAGCGCCAGGCGCTGCGCCATAACGATGCCATCGAGGTCGGAAAATACAAAATCCGTTTCGTGCAGGAAGAGGAAGACGGCGGTTACGAAAAAACCATGGTCTTCAAACCAGGCATGGCGCCGCTGCTGGCACCGCGCCCGCAGCCGGCCCCCGCCGTGGCCCCGGTGGCCTCCGCACCCTGGGCGGCAGCGGCGCCCGGCCCGGCACAGGCTGCGGCTCCGTTGCCAGCCGTCATCCGGGTGCTGTCCGGTGCCGCGGCCGGGCGCGAGGTGGTGCTGACCAAGGTGGTCACCACCATCGGCAAGCCCGGCGTTGCCGTCGCCTCCATCACCCGGCGCCACCACGGCTATGTGCTGGCCCATGTGGAAGGCCCCAACACCCCGTTGCATAACGGCGTGCACATCGGCGAGGCGCCCGTGCCCCTGCACTCGGGCGACACCCTCGAACTGGCAGGCACGGCCATGCAGTTCATCCAGCACTGAAAACACGCCACCGCCACACTGCGCACCCGCCATGGGCAACCGGGGCCAGACCGCATGGGGCCTGCGTGCCGCCGGCACGCTGCGCCAGCGCTGGCGGCGCATGGCGGTCGTCCTGCTGCCGTTGCTGCTGGCCCTGCTGCATGCCACCGGCACCTTGCACCTGCCCGTGCTCGAGCGCCTGGACCACCTCATCTACGACACCCGGCTGCGCGCCACCATGCCGCGCACGCTCGACGAGCGCATCGTCATCATCGACATCGACGAGGCCAGCCTTGAACGCGTAGGCCACTGGCCCTGGGGGCGCGACAAAATGGCCCGCTTTGCGCGCGAGCTGTTCGAGCGCCAGCAGGCGGCCGTGGTGGGCTTCGACATCGTCTTTGCCGAGCCCGACGGCAGCTCGGGCCTGGCCAGCCTGCAGCAACTGGCCCGGGGGCCGCTGCGCGGGCAGCGCGGCTTTGCCGAACAACTGCAGCGCCTGGCGCCCACGCTCGACTTTGATGCACAGCTGGCCCGCGCGCTGGATGGACAGAATGCCGTGCTGGGCTACTACTTCACCAGCGACCGCGACGGCCAGGCGCGCGGCACCCTGCCCGCGCCGGCACTCGACACCGCCGCCCTGCACGGCCGGCGCCTGCGCGCCACCGTCTGGAACGGCCATGGCAGCAACATAGCGCCCCTGGCGCAGGCCGCACCCATGGCCGGCTTCTTCAACGCCATGAACGACGCCGACGGCGTGGTGCGCTCCCTGCCCCTGCTGGCCGAATACCAGGGCCAGTACTACGAATCGCTCGCCCTGGCGGTATTTCGCACCCTGCTCGACCACCCCCGGCTGAGCCCGGTGTTCGCCCGCGCCTCCGCCACCAGCGGGCCCGAAGTGCTCCAGGCCCTCGCCCTGCACCAGCACGGCCGCAGCATGCTCCTGCCGGTGGACGACCAGCTCGCCACCCTGGTCCCCTACCGGGGGCCGGGCGGCCCGCAAGGTGGATCATTTCGCTACCTTGCCGCGGCCGACGTGCTGCAGGGGCGGCTGCCCCCCGCCAGCCTGCAGGGGCAGATCGTGCTGGTGGGCTCCACCGCCCCCGGTCTGCAAGACCTGCGCGCCACCCCGGTCGGCAGCGCCTACCCGGGGGTGGAAACCCACGCCAACGTCATTGCCGGGTTTCTGGACGGCACCAGCACCGTGCGGCCCGACTACGCCAGCGGGTACGACCTGGCCCAGCTCCTGGGCGCCGGCCTGTTGCTGGCCCTTGCCCTGCCGCTGCTCAGCCCGGGCGGCGCCGTGGCGCTGGGCGCCGCCGCCATGGCCGCTCTGGTGGGGCTCAACCTCTGGCTGTACCAGACCCACGGCCTGGCCCTGCCGCTGGCCACCGTGCTGGTGCTGGTGCTGCTGGCCTCGGCACTCCACATGGGCTACGGCTACTTTGTGGAAAACCGCGCCAAACGCGGCCTGGCCCAGCTGTTCGGCACCTACGTGCCGCCCGAGCTCGTCGACGAAATGGTGCGCGAACCCGAGCGCTACAGCATGCAGGCTGCCAGCCGCGAGCTCACCGTCATGTTTTGCGACATGCGCGGCTTCACCGCCCTGTCCGAGCGCATGGAACCCGTGCCACTGCAGGCCCTGCTCAACACCCTGTTCACCCGTCTCACCCAGGTCATCCGCGCCCAGCGCGGCACCATCGACAAATACATGGGCGACTGCGTCATGGCCTTCTGGGGTGCACCAGTGGCCACGCCCGGGCACGCCGCGCTGGCCGTGCAAGCCGCGCTGGACATGGTGCAAGCCGTGCAGCACCTCAATGCTGAACACCACCAGCAAGGCTTGCCCGCCATCGGCGTGGGCGTGGGCCTGAACACCGGCACCATGTGCGTGGGCGACATGGGCTCCGACATCCGGCGCAGCTACACCGTGATCGGCGACGCCGTCAACCTCGGATCGCGGCTGGAGGGCCTGTGCAAGGTGTACGGCGTGAACATCGTCGCCAGCCACAGCACCCGGGCCCAGGCGCCGGGCTTTGCGTGGCAGGAGCTCGACCGCGTCTGCGTCAAAGGCAAGGCGCAGGCCGTCGCCATCTACCGCCCCATCGCCCCCCGGGACGCACTGAGCGCCCGCCAGCAGCACGCGCTGGAACAATGGCACACCTGGCTGCAAGCCTTCCGGGCGCAAGACTGGCCCCGCTGCGACGCCCTGTGGCCCGCACTGCAGCACGCAGGCCACCCACCCGCGCTGCTGGCCTTTTATGCACAGCGCCTGCAGGCCCGGCGGGTGTTACCCTACCAGCCCGACTGGGACGGCGCCACCCACTTCGACACCAAATAAACCACCGTACATCCACCATGAACATCCGCGTGCTCGGCTGCTCCGGGGCCATCGCCCAGGGGTGCCGCACCACCTCCTTTTTGATCGACGGGCGCATCCTCATCGATGCAGGCACCGGCGTGGGCGATCTCACGCTTGATGAAATGCGGGCCATCGACCATGTCTTTCTGACCCACTCGCATCTGGACCATATTGCGGCGCTGCCGCTCATGCTCGATGCGGTTTCGTCGCTGCGCAGCACGCCGGTGCAGGTGCATGCCCTGCCAGAAACCATCATGGCCCTGCAGGCCCATGTGTTCAACAACGTCATCTGGCCGGACTTCAGCCGCATCCCCAGCGCCAGCGCGCCCTTCTTGCGCTTCACCGCGCTGGCCGTGGGCCAGACGCTGAACGCCGCAGGCACGCTGCTGGAAGTGCTGCCCGCCGAACATACCGTGCCCGCCGTCGGCTATGCGGTGCAAGGCCACCGCGGCTGGTGGGTGTTCAGTGGCGACACAGGTTGCAACCCGGCCTTCTGGCAGCGCGTGAACCAGATTTCCATGGCCATGCTGGTGATCGAAACCGCCTTCAGCAACCGTGAAAGCACTCTGGCAGAGCGCGCCCTGCATCTTGCCCCACACACCTTGGCGCTGGAACTGGCGCAACTGAACCCTGCGCGCCCCTGTCCCATCTACATCACCCACACCAAGCCGTCGGAAACCGAGCTCATCATGGCGGAGATCCGGCAGTTCGATGCGCGTACCCCCCATGGATTTGACGCACCGCACGATATCCGGTGGCTGCGGGCGGGGGATGTGCTGGAGGTGTAGGTGCCAAGTGCGCCGCCGACGTTATCAACCATTCATTCCGTAGCTGCACCGTCAATCCAAGAATGGCCTGGTGAGGGAATTGACACTTAGCGTTTGGGAGCCGCCTCTGAGAGCAAATTTGTTGAGAGGCGCAAGCGCGCGATGCAACGAAGAGCGGTCAACACTGGCAGGATGCGCAATGAATGTGACAATTAGGCGCGACAAAAATGTCTCAACTTGACGCTGGCTTGCTGAGAATTGCTGAAGCAACCGCGATCTCAGTGGTTGTTGCCAATGCAGTCAGAGACCCTGTTGTAGGCAGTTCTCTGGCACGGATTCTGCTAATATCAGACCAAATCTGGAGAATTCTTCTGCAGGTTTTCAATTGCAATTGGCCCCAAGGAGAAGTTTATGAAGCGTTTCATGCAAAAGGGTTTCACCCTGATCGAATTGATGATCGTGGTTGCGATCATCGGTATCCTGGCCGCCGTGGCCCTGCCCGCCTACCAGGACTACACCATCCGCGCCAAGATCTCTGAAGCCGTGATTGCCGCCAGCTCGCCCAAGAGCGCGCTGTCGGAAGCTTTCCAGACCGACTCCGTCGCCGGCCTGGACGCCGCGGCCAAGGCCATCAATTCTGCGGCTGCCAGCACCAAGAGTTCGAAGTTCGTGCTGGGCTACTCGGTAGGCGAGTCGACTCCGTGGAGCATCGTTGTTTCCGTCGCGGCCAACTCTAGCAACGGTATTCCCTCTAGTTTGAACGGCAAGAAGCTCGTGTTCTCGCCGAACGTCAACAGCGCAACCCCCTCTGAAAGCGCGCAGGGTGCGATCGACTGGGCATGTGCTTCTGAAACGAATGCCACGGCAACAAACCGTTCTCTTGGCAACCGGACCAAAGGCGACTTGCCGGCCAAGTACGCACCTTCGGAATGCCGTTGAGACCGGTTTCGGCGTAACACAAAGCGAGGCGCTGCCTCGCTTTTTTCATTTCAATGACCGTGACCGTGCGCTCCACCCCCCATTCCCTTGTCGTGCTGTGGCCTTATGGCCTGTTGTTGCTGGTGGTCGCTGGCCTTTACGGCCAGAGCCTGGGTTTTGGCTATGTCTGGGACGATCGGGCCTTTTTGCTGGACGACACCTTGCTGCGTGAAGGCAGCTGGAGCTGGGCCGCCGTGGCGCGGCCGGTTCTGCCCGATACCTCGTACTTCCGCCCCCTGGTGCTGAGTACCTGGATGGCCGAAATGCAGCTGTTCAAGCTCACGCCGCTGTATTCGCACGCGGTCAATGTGCTGCTCCATGGCCTTAGCAGCTGCCTGCTTTTTGCGCTGGGCTGCCGCGTGTTCGAGCGCTACCAGGGTGCGCGCACGGCAGCGCTGTGGGCCGCCCTGCTGTACGCCGCCCACCCCTGCCTGGTGGAAGGCGTGGCCTGGATTTCGGGGCGCTTTGACCTGATGGCCACCGCCCTGCTGCTGGCGGCTTGCGCCGTGGCCATGGCGCCGGCCAGCGCGGCCCGCTGCGCAGCGGTGGCGGTGCTTGCCTTGGGCGCCATGCTGTCCAAGGAAACGGGGGTGCTGCTGGCCCCGCTGCTGGTGCTGCTGACCCTGGCGCGCCACCCGGCCGCGCCGCTGGCGGCGCTCTGGCGCGGCCTGTGGCCTTACCTGCTGGCCTATGCGCTGGCGGCGGCGCTGTATTTCGTGCTGCGTAGCCAGGGGCTGGGTTATGCATCGTATGTGGGCTTTGGCCCGGGCCAGATGCTGGAGGCGGTGCTGCGCTACGAGGTGTGGCTGCGCACGCTCTCGTTCTACACCTTCATGGCCCTGGCGCCGTTCGGTGACATCAGCGTCCGGCATGACTGGCTGGTGGAGCTGGGTTCGTATCGCCAGCATGTGGCGACGCTGGGCGCGGTGCTGGTGCTGGTACTGGTGGTGGCCGTTGGTGCGCTGCGGCGGCGCACCTGGGCGCTGCTCTGGCTCGGGTTTTATGTGGGCCTCTTCCCGGTGCTGGGGTTTTTTGTCATCAACAACGGCGAAACCATTGGCTCCGAGCGTTTTCTGTACCTGCCTTTGGCGCTGCTGGCGCTGGCCCTGGTCGCCTTGTATCTGGCGTTGCGCGAGCGCTATGGCCGGCAGCGCAATGTAGCCTTTCTGGGCAAGGCCCTGGCGTGCGGCTGGCTGGCGATTGCGCTGTTTGTCACCTTCACGGTCGCCTCGATGTGGGAGAGCGACCTGCGGCTCTGGACCTGGCAATACCGCGTCAACCCCGGCAATGGGCTGGTGCGCACGGCCTACCTCGGCGCCCTGGCCAAAACCCGCAGCGACGAGGCACAAAAGGAGTTCGAGGAAGAGATCGAGCGCATTCGCGGCCGCCATGGCGGCCAGTTGCCGCTGAATGTGCAAATCGTCTATTCCGGCTACCTGCTGGAGCAAAACGACCCGGAGGCCTTGCTGTATTTGCAGGGGTTGGTCGAAAACGCTCCCAACATCTGGCGCCGCACCGATAGCGGCGAGCTCCGGCAACTGGATCAGGCCAACCATGCGGGGGTTCTGGCCAATTATTCGCAGGCGCTCATGGTGTTCAAGGGCGACCTGGTGCAGGCCCGCAAATACTTGTCCCAAGCCGAAAGCCTGATGTCGCGCGGCGGTCAATACCAGGTGGTGCACCAGTTGATTGCGATCGAATACCTCGAAGGGAACAAGGCCGCGGCGCGCGAACTCTATCGCCAGAACATCGGCATGCTGCGGGCCTACGACCTCCTGAAGGTGCATCGCTCCATCGGCGCGCTCGTGACCTACACCTGCCTGCGCAAAAAGGGGGCGCTTTGCGACGATGAAGCGCAGGCCTTTCTGGACTACCTGAAGGCCGATGATGCGCCGCCGGCGCACTGACAGTTTTAACGCTACTGCTTGTTTTGATGAAAAGATGAGCCACGCTGTTTCTGCATTGTTCGCCCGTTTTCGTGCCACGGCGCCCTGGGCCCTGCGGCACCTGGTGGGGTCGGTGTTCATTGCCGGGCTGGTGGCCCTGCTGGTCATTGGCGCCTGGTTTCCGCCACCGTTTTTCGAGATTTCCGGCGGGTTGTCGCTGTTCGTGCTGATCACGGCGGTGGACGTGGTGTGCGGCCCGGCGCTGACGCTGCTGCTGCTGCACCCCGCCAAAACCAGGAAGGCGCTGGCGGTGGACATGGCGCTGATCGCGCTGGTGCAACTCTCGGCCCTGGGCTATGGCGTGCACACCCTCAGCGCCGCCCGGCCGATCGCGCTGGTGTTCGAGGTGGACCGTTTCCGTGTGCTGAGCCATGCCGACCTGGACCTGTCCCGCCCCGAGGCCATCCCCGGCTGGGCCCGGCCCTGGGGGTTTGAGCCACCGCGCATGCTGGGGGTGCGCAGCGCCCGGACGGCCGCGGAGAAGTTTGCCAGTGTGGAAGCCTCGCTGCAGGGCATCGAGCCCAGCCAGCGCCCGGACTGGTGGCAGGACTATGCGCTCAGCGCGCCGCAGGCCAAGGCACGTGCCAAGCCGCTCGAATTGCTGCTGTCCATGCACCCGCAGCAGCACGAGCGCATTGCCGCCGCGGCCGCGCAGGCGGCGCAACAGCCGGCCGCCCAGGAGGCCGCGCGCGCCGAAGACCTGCTGTGGCTGCCCCTGGTGGGCCGGCGCACCACGGAATGGGTGGCCTTCATCGACCCGCACAGTGCGCGCATTCGCGGCTATGTGCAGGCCGACGGGTTCGGGCCCTGACACCTGCCGTGCGCAGCTGCCGGGTTGGAACATTTTTTGCATCGCCACTCAGGCTGCACACCATGGAGCGGAGCATGAAAAAAAACCAGTCCTTCGGCGGATTCACCTTGATCGAACTGATGATCGTGGTCGCCATCATCGGCATTCTGGCGGCCATCGCCCTACCGGCTTACCAGGAATACACCGTGCGGGCCAAGGTCACGGAGGCCCTCGTGGCGGCCGGCCCGGCCAAAGAGCTGCTGAGTGAAGCCTTTCAAACGAATGGCGTCAGCGGCATGGATGCCGCTGCGGTGGCATTCAACGCGGCGGCTTCGAGCCAGCGCACCAGCAAATATGTCGCCAGCGTGCTGATTGCCGGCTCGGCCAGCCCCTGGTCGGTGGTGGTTGCCATTGCCGCCACTTCGGGCAATGGCATCCCTGCGGGGCTTGATGGCAACACCATTGTTCTGTCGCCCAACGTCAATGGCGACACCCCGACGGCGTCATCGATGGGCGCCATGGACTGGGCCTGCACCAGCACCACCGACCAGACGGCCCAGGCACGGTCCTTGGCCAACCGCACGCTGGGCACCTTGCCGGCCCGGTACGCGCCGTTTGAATGCCGCTGAGTGGCCCTGCCGGGCCTCCGCAGACGGCCATAGGGCCTGCGCAGGTGCATTTTCAGGTCTTTTAGCCACCAAGCCCTTGCGCAGCAAGCACGAGCAGCTATATAAATAGTAGCATCTGCAGCGTGCGCCGGCGTGCCGGCGACTGCAGACAGCTTACCGGCGCGGGGTCGCTGTGCTGCTCGGCCCCGGCCGCAGGGCCGCCGCCAGCAAGGCCTGCCACAGGCGCACCGCCAGCAGGCACAGAATCAGCCAGAACAAGCCCTGCGACACCCACGACGCCACCTGCCCCAGCCAGGGCCGCTGCCAGGCAAAAGGCTTGCGCGCGACGAAATGCTCTGCCGCCTGGCGCTGTGCAGGGTCGTCCATGCGAAAGCCATCGCCGGGCTGGCAGGCGTTCTCGGCGGGGTGCACCAGGCAGGCGGGGTTGAAGATCATGCTTTGCCCCGCTGCGTCCACGGCCAACGCCGGCCCGGGGCGCAGGCGCCCGGGTTGCGGGAAGGCTTCGAGCCGGTAGCCATACAGGGGGTTGTAGCACTGCGCCTGCGAGGCGCCGTCGAGCATGGCGTCATTGCGGGCCAGGCCACGCTCGGTCGAGATTTCGATGCGTTCAAGCGCGATAGCGCCCGAGCGCAGCGACTGCGCATGGGCCCGGAGCACCGGCTTGGGGTCGTAGGCCTGGATGCCCGGGTCGAGGTAGTAGCTGTTGGGTGCCAGCGCCTGCCCCAGCCAGATGACTGCGCCAGCGCCCAGCGCGTACCACCAGGCGTGCTGCTGCACCGGCAGGCGGGCCAGCACCTGTTGCACCGGCCAGGCCAGCAGCCATTGCACCAGGGGCACATAGATCACGATCCAGCGCATGGGCCAGGCGGCACTGTTGAGGATGGGGATCTGTTTGAGCACGTCGCGCACCGCGCCCTGGTTCCACAGCAGCAGCGGCGGCAGCACCAGAAGCAGCAGCACCGCCGCCCACAGCAGCCAGCGCACACCCGCGGGCGTGCCAGCGGCCAGCGCGGCATCGGACGCGCTGGTGGCGCGCAGGCCTTGCCGGCGCTGCTGCAGCACCCAGGCGCCCGCCACCAGCGCGACCGCCAGGGCGCCCAGGCCGAACTCCAGGGCCCATTCGTGCGGCAGCACCGTAAACTGCACGCCCGACAGGCGGCGCATGCCAAAAAAGGTGGTCCACTGCGAGGGCAGCAGCAACGCCATCACCGGCGCCACCAGAGCATCCTGCAGCGCCGCAAAGCCAGGCATGCCATAAAAGTCGCGCGGAAAGTTGCGCATCAGGCTGGCGGCTTCGTACAGTTTGGAGCCGTTGAGCGCAATGGCCAGCCCCCCCCCCAGCGCAGCGCGCGCCAGCAGCAAATCCAGCCGCGCGCGCCCGCTGAGCACCAGCACCAGGCCCAGCAGCATGACGCCCAGGAAGGTGGGCACCATCATCCCGGCAAAGCCGAAATGCAGCCAGGCCGTCAACGCCAGCGTCACGCCCAGTACCGGGCCCACCAGGCTGCCACGCCAGCCGCCTTGCGACGGCCAGCACAGTGCCAGCAGCAGCCAGGGCCACACATACAGCGGCTGGTAGCCCGATTCACCCACGGCCGAGCGCAGGGGCATGAAGGCATGGGCCATGCCCAGGATGGCAAACACCAGGGCGCCAGGCGCCTGCCACCCCAGCAGGCGGCGGGCCACCAGATAGCCCCCCCAGAACGCCAGCGCCGCGAAGAACAGCGTGCCCACTTCGATCGCCTGAAACGGGTCCAGCGCCAGTGCCAGCCATTGCACGGGCGAGTAAAAGCCCGCCTGCGGATCGGTGAAAAACGCGGCGCCCGCGCACCAGGCGGGAGTGAACCAGGGCGGGTTGAACAGCCCGCCGATCCAGCCATTGCTTTGCAGCCAGAAACGGCCCTCCAGCAGGCCCGTGGCCGACAGGGCGAAGTCATGCCCGACATGCTCGAAGCTCGCATAAAAAGGCCGCGCCAGAAAGCGATGGAACACGACCAGGCTGGCCAGAAAAGCCAGCCACACCACCCCGGTGCCGCGCAGTGCCGCGGCCATTCGCATGCCCAGCCACCGCAGCCGGAACGGCTCGGTGCTGAAGGTGAACGACCGCCCCAGCAGGAAGCCGCTGGCCGCCTGGGTGGCCATGACCAGCACCTGCCCGACCAAGGGATGCACGCCCTGGGCATACAGGGCTTCGAGCATGAAAACCCCAATGCCCAGCAACCCCAGGAAAACGCCCTGAAAGCGCAGGTATTGCGCGCCCAGCGGGCCGGATTCAGCCTGGAAAACCCAGCGCCGTTGCACCAAAAACGCCTGCGTTGTGGCCACCCCATGGGCGATGGCCACCAGGGCCCACAAAGGCGCGAAGGATTCGCCGAGGTTCCAGATCAGCGCAAAGGCCAGCCAGCCGAAAAAGGTGTTCCACAGCCCAAAAACGAGATAGCGCAAGGCTTGAGATTGACGAAGAACCATATCAATCAGAGAATTTTTTTGTGGGCATAGCAAATCAATCGTTAGCGGATTGTGCGGCGTTCTTCGGATGAATCCGTTTGTGTACATGCACCGCCAGGAAAAGCACCATGAGGCAATAGGCAATCCACATTGACACTACGAATGGATGGGCGTATTCCATCATCCAGGCGTAGAGCCCGCTGGTGTCCATGTTCGGTATTTCATGTCCTTTGAGTGGCGAAGGAATCAGCTCCCAAAAATGGGTGACCGGCAAAGTCAGCGTTGCCAAAATAAGGACCCAAGCCCTTTTTGACTTGTCGATATATTTGGCGGAGATGGACAGCACGATCGGAAAGGTGAGCGGAAACGATGAAAGAGCAAATTTTGTCAAATCGGATCCGGCGAAGAAACATATCCAGAGATAAATTGCAGCTGCAGCCATGAGCGGCAGCAGGGCATCGTTTCGATTCTTATCCTTGAAAAAATCTTTGCTCTTCAGGAGCAGCAAACACCAGAAGCCTCCGAATGCGCTAAAAATTGCAGCAAAGTAGCGGAGGTACTCAAAAGGTTGGAATGCTCGAATGCTTATCCAATGCATCAAGGTGTTGAGTGGGCCTTGATTGGATGCAATAGATACTACTTGATTGGAGTAAAGGAGTGCGAATTTTGACGCAATGATGGCAAGAAGAATTGCCCGCCCGGATCTCCATCTCTCATCAGTATTTTTTATAAGAATGACACCGCCAGCCAGGCACAGGCACCACAACAAGATCGACTCCTTGAAAAAGGCGCCTGTGAATGCGATTGCGGCAAATATCAGTTCGTTTTTGCGAGTTACGAAGCTGTATGTCAATGCCATCGTGAAAAAGATGGACGCAGAATCGACGATGAACTTGTAACTCCCGCCTGCCCGAGGAATTCCGATCCAATGAATCTGCAGCCATACCAGACCCAAGATCGTCAATGAATGTGGAATCTGGAATCCGTTTCGGCAGGTCAGGGCGAGTAGTGCCATCGCACCAAGCCAGAAAATGCTGTGCAGCAGGTAAAAGGAAACCTGCGGTTCGAACGGCAGTTTTGATGCCAAGAACGGGAGGCCAATCCGCTGATGGAAGGGTTCCTGAAGCGGGAGATTGCTGCTTCCGAACAGAAATTTTTCGTAAAGGTGGGCATATTGAACTCCATCCCATCCCAAGCCGCCATTCAGAGTAGCAGACGGTTGGGATATCCAAGAGGTCAGGAGTGCAATTGCCGCGATGTAAATACCGATCAATACAGTTTCACGTGGCGAAGATTTTTCGCTATTTTTTTCGCTCTCTATCATCAAATAGACTGCATAGAGACAAAATGCCGTAAAAAAAATGATTGGATAATTTATCTCCTTTGCCGCGGGAATGAGTGGCGTTATTGCGATGGCTGCCAAGGCATACTTTATATTGATTGATTTCATAGAAAGGTATGTTTAACTAGCCATGCAGGTGATTGAAATTGCCGAAAAAAATCAGTCGAAATTCACCCTGCGCAACTCCACCACATGCGGAAAGTTTTGCGCCCGCTGGTGCAGTGATGCCACATATTCACCAATGAGACCGGCAATCAGGATCTGCACTGAGCCGAACAGAAAGATGCCGATCAACAGGGGCGCCTGCCCCATGGGAAATTCATACCAGAACAGCAGCTTGGCCACCAGGTAGGCCAGCGCGATCAAAAAGCCCAGCGCAGACAGGGCTGCGCCCAGCAGGGTGGCCAGGCGGATGGGGGCGCGCGACATGCTGGTCAGGCCCAGGATGGACAGGTCCAGCAGCGTGAGGATGTTGTTCTTGGTGATGCCTGACTGGCGCCGGGCTTTGGCAAACGCAATCGTCTCCAGCGGCAGGCCGAATTCGGCGATCAGACCGCGCACATAGGGGTAGGGGCCTGCGGTGCTGCGAAGCAGTTCGACCACACGCCGGTCATACAGGCCAAAGCCGGTGAAGGCGGCAATGGGCTGCGCCTCTGCCAGGGCGGCCAGGGCGCGGTAATACGTCTTGCGGCACAGGCCCAGCAAGCCTTTTTGCGCCTCGCCCTCATACACCCCGGCCACCACGCAGGCGCCGCGCTCCCAGGCTTCAATAAAGCGTGGAATCAGTTCGGGCGGGTCTTCCAGGTCTGAAGCCAGGCAGATGACCGCTGCGCCGCTGGCCTGCAACAAGGCATGGAAGGGCGAGCGCACATGGCCGAAATTGCGCGCGTTGACGATCAGTTTGACGCGGCGGTCTTGCTGGCACAGCGCGGTGATGCGCTCGACCGTGGCGTCTTCGGACTGGTTGTCGATAAAAATCAGCTCGAAGCGGTAACGTGCTTCCAGCGGCTTGAGCGCCGCCAGGATGCGCTCGTACAAGGGCCCAACGTTGTCCTGCTCGTTGTAGCAGCCCGTGACGATGCTCAGCAGGGGCAGGTCTTGTGCCGAAGGGGTGGCAGTCATAGGCCGCGTTGGTAGATGAGTTGGCGCAGGCTTTCGTTCTCGGCGTGCGGGCCGTCGATGTCGTCGATGCGCAGCGGGGCGTCGGCGCTCACGGCCTGGCGCAGCACCTGGCCGTTCATGAGTTCACGGCATGAAAGCTGGCCTTTTTGCAGCGGAATGGCGAGGTAGAAGTCGTCCGGATGCAAGGCATGGCCTGCCGGCAGGTCGTGCCGGACATAGACGCCGCGCACCAAGCCGTCGAGGTAAGCGATTTCCTTGGGCGGCGGTATGCGTTTCTGTGTGCCGGGGGCGCCGCACATCTCGATGGCTTTTTTGTAGCTTTTGAACCAGGTGTCGGCCTGCGCGGGCAGGGTGCAGTATTTGGAGACGGGGATGCCGTCGGCCTCGATGTCGATGTGCCGTTCAAAAGTGCGCGCGCCTTTGGCGTAGGCCATCAGGATGGAACTGCTCCAGTCCGTCATTTCATGGGTGGAGTAGCCGATGACGTTTTCGGGGTAGCGGTCGCGCAGAAAATCGATCTGGTTGAGTTCCAGCTCGGAGTCTTCCGAGGGATAGATGGACACGCAGTGGTTGACGGCCAGCGGAATGTTGCGATTGCGGAAGAACTTGACCAGATCGTCCACGTCCTTGAGCGAGGAGCCTCCGGTGGACACGATGACCGGTTTGCGTGTGCTGGCGATCTTCTCGATGAGGATCCAGTCGTTGAGGTCGGAACTGGCGATTTTGATGATTTCAACGCCCAGTTCTTCGCACAGGTCCACCGAGGCCTCATCGAAGGGCGTGGACATGCGCACGCAGCCCGAACTGCGCACATGCTCGATCAGGCTTTTGTAATCGGCCTTGGTCAGCTGCGTGTCGATGGTTTTCTTGATGTAGCGGATGTCTTCGCGCGCACGAAAATCTTTGTGGATGAACCGGTCCACGTCGCGGAACTGGAGCTTGATGGCGGCCCGCACGCCGTTGAAGCGCACGATGCGGGCAAAGTCATTGACGATGCGCTGGCCGCGCTCGAGGCTGCCCCAGTGGTTGTTGGCCAGCTCCAGCACGAACAGGCCATCAAAGAGGCGTTTTCCTTCTTCGTAGTAACTCATCAATACTTCTCCCTAAATGATCTATCTGTGCGAAATGGCGGCTCAGTCCGCCAGCGCGTCCAGCGCCAGCACCTGCCGATCCGGATGGCTTGCCGCCAACGCGCGCCGAATGGATGCCGATGCGGCGCGCGCCGCCAGGATGGCGACGGGGGCCAGCGGGGCCAGGGCCAGGCCCTGGTCGGGCGCCATGATGGGAATGCCCGCCAGCCGCCGGCCTTGCTTGGATGCATCGGAATCCACAAAGGCCAGCACCTTGCAGGCGTCAAGCAAACCCTCTGCCAGCACGCGCTGTGCCTGGCTGCCCGTTCCCCACACGATGATGGCAGAGTCTGTAGCCGCAAGGACCTGGCAGGCTGAAGCCAGCCAGCGCCGGAGTCGGTCTTCCTGTTCGAGCAGGTGGCGTTCCAGGCTGCACGGGTCGGTGGGCGGCAAAGGGGCATCGGCTGCAGTGTGACTGCGCCGCAGCAAGGCCCAGCACACAGGGTAGGTGACACCGCCGGCCAGCGTCAGTGTGCTGCGGCCCTGCGCCTGCATGGCCAACGCTGCACGTGCGCCAAGGCGCGCATGGTCTTGCACCGCAAAGTGGTTGATGTGCTCCGGGTCGAAATAGTAGAACGGCACGTTGGGGTGTTCGCCATAGCCTTGGCGGTCCGGAGTTTCGACATACAGCACGCCGGTGGGTTTCAGCAGGGCAGCGGCTTGTGCAATGCCTTCCAGCGGCGACCACAGATGTTCCAGTACGTGGCTGAGGACCACGGCGTCGGCCTGGCCTGCCAGGCTGGCGGGCAGGTCGTCCAGCGACCCCAGTCGCGCATCGAGGCCACTGGCCTGCAGGGCCGCAACGCAGCGCGGATCGGGGTCGAGCGCCACCCGGCGCACATCGGGCCGCAGCCCGCCCAGCACCTGCAGGAAGTCGCCACTGCCCGCGCCAATGTCCACCAGTGTGGCACTGGGCGGCAACTGGGAGATAAATCGGTGCGCACGCTCCACCAGCGGGGCCTGGGCCTGCGGCGACAGGCCGGCCCTGACCTCGTGCGCCGCAGCGTAGATGGAATTGCGCCGGTAGTGGGCCAGGTAGTCTTGGGCGGTGGCTTCCGAATCTGCATAGACGAAGCCGCAGTCCTGGCACAGAGTGATCCGGGTGCGGCGCGGCAGGGTCGAGTCATCGAAGAGGGCGTAGCGCATGGTGCGCAGAACGCGCCCCTGGGCGGCGCCGCAGGCTGGGCAGGTGCGGTTCATCGCTTACGTCGGGGGCACAGGCTGCGCATACAGCACAACGTCGAAGGAGTTGTGGGCATGGGCACGCAGAAAGTAGCGGTGACGGGGCAGCCAGCGCTGAAGGAGCAAAGGGATCTCCCACAAATGGCGGTAGTGGTGGTACACCGCGATGGCGAGGCCGGGCTGGAAACGGCGGATCAGTTCCGACGCGCCCTCCAGCGCGTCCGGTTCGGCGCCTTCGATGTCCATTTTCAGCAGGTTGGGTGCGAATGCAGGGAGCGCTTCGTCGAGGCCCAGCGCTTGCACCTGCACGCCGCCATCGGCGCGCACATGGCTGGAGCCCGCCCCTTGCGCCTCGAAATGCAGCAGGCAGGCATGGCGCGCCACCGCACAGGGCAGGCAGATGGCGGGAATGCGCTGGTCGCGGACGAGCGACACCAGCTGGCGATAGTTGTGCGGGTCAGGCTCCAGGCACAGGGCCTGTTCAATGGTGTAGCCCGCAGCCTGTGCGGCCAGCAGGGTGTCGCCATCGAAGGCCCCGCAATCCACCAGACGCAGGGGGGCGGGCCAGCGCGGCAGCGATGCGGGGAAGTACTGGCTGGCCTCTGGCGCGCCCAGCGCCGCGTACCGGCCTTTGGCGCGCAGGGCCACGATGCCCTGCAGAACGGCGCGGCTGGCATCGTCGGCCAGCAAGGCGCTCAAGGCATTCAGGTCTGCGGTGTGCTGCGCATAGACACGCGGGTCTGCAAGCCAATAGCTGTCGGGCAGCGCGTCGGGAAACCAGCGGCAAACGTCCACCGGGGTATGCACGGGCCCGAACCCTTGGGCCTGCAAATCCTGCTGCACCTGGGCCACAGAATGCGCGGGGTTGTGGATGGCGATGACGACGGGCGGCGTGGTGCCCCCCGACGGCTGGGCCGCCAGCCAGTCCTGGGGCGATACGACGGGCAGGCCGTCCAGCACGCTGCCCGCTTGAGCCTGGCGGTCGAGCAGGGCCAGCACGTCCACGCCCCGTTGGCGCAGCGCGCGCACGGTGCGCAGGCCCATGCCTCCGGCGCCATAGACCAGTACGGAAGAGGGTTGGTCGGCTTGGCGAAGGTTCATGGCGCAGTCTCGATCGCCATCGCCTGGCGCAGTTCTTCGGCCGGGAGGAAGGGGTACAGGTCTTCGAGCGAGGGCGAAACGATGCTGCCATCGGGCAACTGCCGCGAACTCATGCGCGGCTCGAAGCCTTGCTGGCCGTCCAGCATGGCTTCGATGATGGCGGGGCCGGGCTCGGCCAGTGCGGTTTTCAGCGCCTGGGCGAACTCCGGGCCGGCGATGCGGTGGGCTGCCAGGCCATAGGCGGCGCCCAGGCGCACGTAGTCGGGCAGGGTGACGCCGCTGGCCGGGCTTTCGCCGGAGGTGCGCTGGAAGAAGTTCTGCTGGCTCGAGCGGATGGAGAGGTAGCCGTCGTTGGCCAGTACCACAATTTTGATGGGCAGCTGGTAGTGGGCGATGGTTTGCAGCTCCTGGATGTTGAGCTGTGCGCTGCCGTCGCCGGCCAGGCAGATGACGCGCTGCCCCGGGCTTGCGAAGGCGGCACCGATGGCGGCCGGGATGTCATAGCCCATGGAGGCCGAGCCCGAATTGGAGAACAGGCGCATGCCAGCCCGGATGGGGCCCACCTGGAAGGGAATGATGCAGGCGCTGGCGTTGCCGGTGACAAAAATGTCGTTGTCCTGGGCGTGGGCAAACAGGGTTTCGATGAACCAGTAGGGGTTGATGCGCTGGTCGCGCAGGCGGTGCAGGTGGGGGGCCACCAGGGGGTAGCGCTGGCGCCGCTCGGCGATCCATTGCAGCCAGCTTGCGCGGCGCGGCGGGAGGGGTTGGTGCCGCGCGTGTGCGCGGGCCAGCAGCACGGGGGCGATGTCGCGCAGGTCGGCCACGACGGCCTGATGGGGGCGCACCGTGGGTTTGCGCATTTCTGCGGGGTCAATATCGATTTGAACGATGCGGGCATTGCGCGCAAAGCTATCAAAGTTGTAGCTCGTCTGGCGGATGTTGAGGCGGCTGCCCAGCACCACCAGCAGGTCGGCGTTTTGCAGTACGAAGTTGCCTGCGCGGGTGCCTATGGTGCCGGGGCGGCCCGCAAAGAGGGGGTGGGTGCTTGCTATGGTGTCGTGCGTCCAGCCGGTGGCCACAGGCACTTGCAGCAGTTCTGCCAGGGCCCGCAGGGTGTGCTGCTGGTCTGCAAGGCGCACGCCCGTCCCCCAGAAAAAAAGCGGGCGCTGCGCGGCCTGGATCTGGTCGAGAAGGTCGTCGGCAGCGGCCTGCAGGGCTTGCGGGGTGACCAGGCGGCCTTCGATTGCGGGCAGGGTGCCGTCCCACGCCGGGCACTGGGTGGGGTCGATGTCTGCCGACTGGACGTCGATGGGCACGTCGATCCAGACCGGGCCGGGGCGGCCGTGCTGGCTCAGGGCCCAGGCGCGCTCGAGGGCGGCGGGGGCGTCTTGCGGGTCGAGCAGGCTGATGACGTCCTTGCAGACCGGGCGGGCCATGGCGGCGATGTCCACTTCCTGGTCACCCAGCTGGCGCAGACCGGGCACCGGGGTGGAGACGAGGTGGGTGGCGCGCTTGACCTGGCCGGAAATGACCAGCATGGGGATGGAGTCGGTGTAGGCCCCATAGACGCCATTGAGTGCGTTGATGCCGCCCGGCCCGGTGGTGACGTTGACGATGCCCGGCTGGTTGTGCATGCGCGCATAGCCTTCGGCGGCCATGGCGCAGGCTTGCTCGTGGTGGCAATAGACGGGCACCAGGCGCCCTTCGTGGGCGAAGGCGTCGTTGAGGAACATGGCGCCGCCGCCGGTCAGCGTGAATACATGGCGGGCCCCCAGGTCGGCCAGACGGCGGGCGATGAACTCGGAAACTCTCATGGTGTGGCAGGAAGGGGTGACAGGGGGCGGGTGGTGGCGGGGCTGCGTGCCCATCGCAGCATATCGGCAATCGCGCTGTGCCGGTCAATGGCAAGGCACAGGCCGTGGGTTTGCGCCAGCGTGGTGTCGGGCCAATAGGCGGAGGGGTCGGCGCCTGCATCTGCCTGGCCCCGTATCCGGGGGGGCGGGCTGCCGGCCTGGTCGGCAATTTCTGCGGCCAATGCGGCAATGCTGACGGGGTGGGGGGAACCGATGTTGACGGCCTGGCCCCGCAAGGGGCTGGCGAGCAGGGCCAGCAGCCAGGCAGCCAGGTCGGCGGGGTGCATGTAGGAGCGGACGGGCGTGCCATCGCCCTGGACGGTGATGCTTTGGCCCGCGGCCGCATCGCGCACGAAATTGCCCGCGGCAAAGTGCTGATCGAGTGGCAGCCCGGGCCCCAGGAAGGCAAAGGGCCGTGAAATGCCATAGTCCGCGCCGGCACAGGCCACCAGCGCTTCGGCCATGCGCTTGGCGTTGCCATAGGCGGACATGCGTTCCAGCGGGTGCGGGGCGCCGGTGGTGATGTGCACCTCCTGGGTCGGCCCCATGGACAAGCGCCGCGCTCCGTACACCGCCCCGCTGCTGACGAGGTGCAGGTGCGCGCCGCTGCGCCGGGCCAGGGCCAGCGCGCCGAGGGTGCCGTCCAGGATGACCTGCGCGGCCTGCAGCGGGTTTTCGGCGTAGTCGCGGCTGTCGGAGCTGGCGGCCATGTGCAGCACATGGGTGGTGCCTGGATGGATGGGCAATTGGGCAAAGTCTTCCACGCCGCCGTGCAGCCAGGTGAGCCCCGGATCGCTGGTGGGCTGGCGCTGGCGGCTGACGCATTGCGCGCTGAGGTCGATGCCGCGCTGGCGCAGGCGCTGCAGGGCCAGTTGGAGCCACTGGCCAAAAAAACCGGTGGCCCCGGTGATGAGCAGGCGCGCGCCCTGCAGCCCGGCCCAGCGTGCGGCGGGGGTGGCGTCCAGGGCGTGGTCGAGCAGATTGCCAGTCGCCATCAGTCGTTCCAGGCCGTGCCCAGGTAGGCAGCGGTGGTGCGCGCCATGTAGTCGATCTGCGCGCTGTCGATGCCCGGCCAGATGCCGATCCAGAAGGCCTGCTCCATGAGGATGTCCGCCTGCGTCAAGGCGCTGGCCACGCGGTGGCGTTGCGTTGCAAAGTAGGGCTGGCGCGTCAGGTTGCCCGCAAACAGCAGGCGGGTGCCTATGCCTTGTTGCTCCAGATAGGCCGTGAGGGCGTTGCGGGTGCAGGGGGCGTTGGGCTTGAGCACCATCAGGAAGCCGAACCAGGAGGGGTCGGCACCGGGCAGCACTTCGGGCAGCAGCAGGTGCTGGTCGGCGCCATGTGCCCGCAGCGCCTGCGCCAATGCGGCATGGTTGTGCTTGCGCGCTTCAATGAAGCCGTCGAGCCGCTGGAGCTGGGCCAGGCCCACGGCCGCCTGCATGTCGGTGATTTTGAGGTTGTAGCCGGCGTGGCTGTAGGTGTATTTGTGGTCGTAGCCTTCGGGCAGTTGGCCCAGCTTCCAGCAAAAGCGTTTGCCGCAGGTGTTGTCTTTGCCGGGCGGGCAGTAGCAGTCGCGGCCCCAGTCGCGGAACGATTCGGCGATCTTCATGAGCAGCGGGTCGCGGCTGAAGACGGCGCCGCCTTCGCCCATGGTGATGTGGTGCGCGGGGTAGAACGACAGCGTGCCGATGTCGCCGAAAGTGCCGCACAGTTGCCCGTCCAGTGTGGAGCCGAAGGCGTCGCAGCAGTCTTCGACCACCCACAGGCCATGCTTGCGGGCGATGCGCATGATTTCGCGCATGTCCATGGGATTGCCCAGCGTGTGGGCCGCCATGATGGCCTTCGTGCGTGGCGAAATGGCCACCTCGATCAGCGCCGGGTCGATGTTCCCGGTGGCGAGGTCCGAGTCCACGAACACGGGCACCAGCCCGTTCTGCAAAATGGGATTGACCGTGGTCGGGAAACCGGCGGCCGCCGTGATCACTTCGTCGCCCGGCTGCAGCGCGCGCGTGCCGAGTTGCGGCGAGGTCAGCGTGGACAGCGCGACGAGGTTGGCCGATGAGCCTGAGTTGACAGCGATGGCGCGCGTGGCGCCAAAGGTGCGGGCGATGGCGGCTTCAAACTGGTCAGAAAATCGGCCAGCAGTCAGCCAAAGGTCGAGACTGGCTTCGATGAGGTTTTCCACCTCGGGCTCTCCGACCACTTTGCCTGAGGGCGGTATCTTGCTTTGGCCCGGCACAAAAGGAGCACGGGCCTGCGAGGCCAGCGCGGCATGCTCGCGCGCGCGCTGGCGGGTGAGTGCGCGTAAAAGGGGGTCCGACTCCGGCCAGGACAGGGGGGCGCCGAGGGTCAGCGCGCTGGCCGGGGCGGCTTCCATGCGCGCGATGCCTTGTTCGGCGTCGTTGCTGCCCAAGGGCTGCGTGGCCGGAAAGGCAAATCCAAGGACGTGCTCGCCCACTTGTTGGCATACCACCCACTCGCGCCCATCCTGGTGCGTAGCGCGGCAAGGGGTGGAGGGGCGGAGTTGGTGGGTTTCGGAGAGTCCGCTTGCGAGTGACATTTTGGGTGTGTTTGGGTGCTGTCAGGGTCTGGGGGTGTACCGGCCTGCAGATACATGGTTGTCAATCTGCCGGAACGTTTCGGCGATAGCGTGCTGTGGGCTCTGCAGCCAGGCGCGGTGCCAGTCGACGCTGGCATGGATGGCTTCGTGCGCGCTCCAGCAGGGCAGCCAGCCTAGTTCCTGGCGCGCCTTGGCGCTGTCGAGCATCAGGAGGCCGGCTTCGTGTGGTTGTGACGTGCTTGCATACTGCAACCGGGCGTCTGGTCCCCAGCAGGCAGCGGTGGTTTGGGCTAACCATTGGGTGGATCGCTCATCGCCCGCGGCAGGGCCAAAGTTGTACGCTTGCTCAAACCGGTGGCCATGCTCGTGCACGCATTGCGCCAGGCGCAAATACCCCGCCAGGGGTTCCAGCACATGCTGATAGGGGCGCACGGAATGGGGCCTGCGCACGATGGCCGGTGATCGTTGGGTGAAGGCGTGCAGCAGGTCGGGCACGATGCGGTTGGCCGCGCCATCGCCACCGCCAATGACGTTGCCCGCACGGGCGCTCGCCACGCGAATGTTGGCGGCTGCGCCAAAGGAGCGTCGCCAACTCGCCAGCAATATTTCCATGGCCGCCTTGCTGGACGAATAGGGGTCATGGCCTCCCAGAGCGTCCGTTTCGCGGTAGCCCCACACCCACTCTTGGTTCTCGTAGCATTTGTCGCTGGTGATACCGATGAAGGTGGCCGGGTGCTTGTGCCGCGCCAGCGCTTGTAGCAGATGCAGCGAACCCATGACATTGGTGTCCCAGGTGATTTCAGGCGCTGCATACGAATCAAGCACAAGCGCCTGGGCGGCCAGATGCAGAACCACGTCGGCCTGAGCCTGCGCAACGGCCTGGTCCAGCGCCTGCGGATTGCGGATGTCTCCGCGCAAATCCTGCAAGCCTGAAGCGCACAGACTGGGGCCGATGGCTTGCCAGGCCGGCGATTCACGGGCGGGTGCCGGCAGACTGAAGCCTGTGACCTCAGCGCCCAAACGGCACAACCAGCCCGCCAGCCAGGCGCCCTTGAAACCGGTATGCCCTGTCAATAGCACGCGGCGGCCACGCCAGAAATTGGGATTCCATTCCTGTGGGATGCGGGAGGAAGTGCTGGCCTCTGTCATGTTGTAGGCAAATTCCAGACGTTCCAGGGCGCGTTGCCACTGGCCCAGAGCTCTTCGAGCCGGTTTTTGTCACGCAAGGTGTCCATGGGCTGCCAGAAACCAGTGTGACGATAGGCGGAGAGTTGGCCATCGCGGGTGAGGGAATCGATCGGCTGCGCCTCCCACATGCAGTCCACGTCCGGGATGCGCCGCAAGGACTTGGGAGAGACGACGAAGAAACCGGCATTGATCCATCCACCATCGCCCACGGGTTTTTCCACAAAGCCACGCGCGCTGGGACCATCGAGGTCGACCGAGCCAAATCGACCGGGTGGTTGCACCACGGTGACAGTGGCTTCGCGCCCTTGGGCGCGATGAAATGCCACGAGCTCAGTGATGTTGACATCGGAGACGCCGTCGCCATAGGTCAGGCAAAAATCCTGATCGTCAAGGTAAGGGGCAATGCGGCGAATACGCGTCGCTGTGAGGCTGTCCTCGCCGGTCTCGACCAAGGTGACGCGCCAAGGCTCACCCACCTGTCGATGCACTTCGATATCGCCGCTGCGCAGGTCGACCGTGATGTCGGCAAGATGCAGGCGGTGGTTGACGAACCATTCCTTGATCTGGTAACCCTTGTATCCCAAGCAGACGATGAATTCGTGTACGCCATGGGCCGCGTAGCCTTTCATGATGTGCCAAAGGATGGGCATGCCGCCGATTTCCACCATGGGCTTTGGCTTTGCAGCGGTTTCCTCGGATAACCGAGTGCCCTTGCCTCCGGCGAGAATGACGGCCTTCATGCGTTCCTCTTTTTTTAAATTGGCGCAGTATAGGTGGGCTGCTATGGATTGTGTGCTCGCTGTGTTTACAGGCTCAGGCGATGGAGTATGAACCTGGGCAGATGGCGCACAACCATCATGATGAGCCACCATTTGCCGGGCGCATAAATCACCGGTTTGGCTTTGGCCGCTCCGTTGACGATGGCCTGGGCAACGTCTTCCACGTGAGCCATGGCTTGCCCCTGCGCGGTCAGATGTGCGGTCATGGGAGTGGCCGTAGGCCCTGGTTTGACCAGAATCACTTTCAAGGCGCTGCCGTTCAGAGCCAGGCGGTGCTGCAGCCCTTGCACGTAGCGCGTGACCAAACCTTTGGCTGCACCGTAGACATAGTTGGATTGTCGGCCTCGGTCACCCGCTACGGAGCCAACGACGACGATGATTCCTCCGGCGGATTGCAGGTGCGTCACGAAGGCTTCGGCAAACAGGACGGGCGACACGCCGTTGATTTCGAGGGCGTCCCGGCAAAAGGTCAAATCGCTTTGGCATTCAGCTTGGTCAGGGAGTGAGCCATGGGCAATCAGAACGAGATCGGGAGCATGGGGTGCACAGGTTGCGGCAACTGTGTCGTAGATGGCTGATTCGTCCAGAAAATTCATGGCGATGCATTCGATGCCTGAAGCTGGCGAGCGCACTGCCAGATCAGCAGCGACGCGGTGCAGCTTGGTTTCGTTGCGCCCTATCAGCACCATATCCGCTGGGCCGGCCTGCAGCCACAGGCGGACGCAGTGTTCGGCGATGGCGGAGGTGGCCCCTATGACGACAATGCGTCGCCTCGGCTGCGGCGCTGGTGCCAGGTAATTCACTTCAACTCAGCTCCCTAGAAGACGGCGTGACATGGATGAACTGACGCCGGGGTCGCGAAAAGGCAGAAATTCGCCAAGACGCGGGTAGCCAGTCTCAAACACGCTGCGAGGCATGCGGGCATCCTTGGCCAAATAGAGTGCTCCGCCAGCCTCTGCCGTAATGGCGTCAAGGCGTTCCAGCAGGCGCAGTGTGCGCTCTTTGCGGTTGGGAAAGTCCAATGCCAAGGTAGCCCCCGCCCTGGGAAAGCTGAGCATTCCCGGTCCAGGCCGATCGCCAAATGTCTTGAGCACCGCAAGGAACGACCCTTCCCCGCTGCGGGCAATTTCGCGCAGCATGGCACGGATTGCCTCTGGACCTGCGTTGTGGGGCACTACGCATTGGTATTGGTAGAACCCTTTGGGGCCATAGATACGGTTCCATTCCAGCAAACGGTCCAATGGGTATAAAAATGGCTCGTAATGTGCCAGTGCGCGGCCCGCTCGCCAGCGGTTGAGTTGATAGTAGGCCGCATTGAATGGTCTGAGGGTCAACGGGTTGATCAGGGATACGGGAGGCGTTACGGGTATGCGTCGGTTGCTGGTTTGGGGTGATGGCCCGCAGGTGGCCGTTGAAGGATTGGCGCGCATGAAGATGCCGCGCGCGGATGCTCCAGCCAGGCAGTTGATCCAGGCTACCGTGTGTTCCCATTCCGCCTCACTGCCATCGGCTAATGCAAAAAAATCGTCCAGCCCACGGAATGGAACGGTTTCGGTGTCCAGCCAGGGGCCGGATAAGCGGCGCAATTGCAGTTCGGCCCGTGCTATCACACCTGTCAGGCCCATCCCTGCGACAGTGGCCGCGAACCAGTCCGGATATTGGTCCGGGCCGCATTCGATGATCTGGCCATCGCTGCGTACAAGCCACAGTCGCCGAACATGGTCGCCAAAGCTGCCCATGGCGTGGTGATTCTTGCCATGCACATCATTGGCGATGGCGCCGCCCACGGTAATGAGCTGGGTGCCGGGCGTCACGGGTAGCATCCACCCTTGAGGCACGAATGTCCGCTGGATGTCTTGCAGCAAGATCCCCGATTCACAGACCAGCGTGCCGGTGTCAGGGTTCCAGCTGACGAAGTGATCCATGCTGATCGTGTGCCAGAGCACCCCGCCGGAATTGAGACAAACGTCCCCATAGCTGCGCCCATTGCCATGGGCAACGCCTGGGGCATGTGTCTGCATGGCCTCGGATATATGAGATGGATCATGCAGCGCAATCAGTTCATGCGGATCGGCGCTCAACCGTCCCCAGGAATGCACGGGCTTCATCGCGCCACCTTGAAGACGTAACGCTTGTCTAGGTGGTATTTGGTTGTGTACCCGATGGCCAAGCCGATGGCGCCGCCCCAGTACCGCATTGCGCGGGAACCATCGAAAAGGGCGTGAAAACCGAATTCAAAGCACCAGAAAATCAGCGTGGTCAGGAGCCCCATCGCTGCATATACAGCAAAGGTTGCGCCGTCATGTGCTGCATCGCGTGCCTGAAAGTGGAATATGTACCGTTTGTCGAGTAAGTACTTGACCACCAGCCCCACGACCGTGCCGCTGATCACGGAGGCCACGACAGAGAGTGGTCCGTCGTATAACCGCAAAAAGACATCTTGCGCACCGATGTTGGCACCCGTGGCTACGGCGGCCAGCAATGCATAGAGCAACATAATTTTCATGGTGCAGAATCGGGGATTTATTGCCTACGCATCAATGGCATGCATGATACCCAGTTACCTCTGAGGCCCATGGACCGCTTACTGGGCCTTTTGAGGCTCATGAGGCCACGGCAATGGGTAAAGAACAGCTTTGTGCTGGCGCCACTGGTGTTTGCCGGGGCGTTCGTTGACAGGTATGCCGTGCAGCAGGCCTTGTTGGCGATGGTGTTGTTCTGTGTGGCGTCGTCCGCGGTCTACATCGTGAATGACATCAAGGACATTGAGCGTGATCGGCGTCATCCGAAGAAATCCAGGACGCGCCCGCTGGCGGCCGGAGTGGTTTCCATTCCTGCTGCTTTAGGCCTGTTGGCGACGCTGTATTGCCTGCTGATATGGGGGTGGTTTGTTCAACCTGCCGTGGTGTTGGTGATTTCCGGCTATGTCGCTTTGAATCTGGCCTATAGCTTTGTGCTCAAGAACCAGCCTGTGTTGGACATTTTCACCGTTGCTTTCGGATTCGTGCTGCGGGTCTATGCGGGCGCACAGTCGCTGGCTGTACCGGTGTCGTCATGGATGTTCGTGACTACATTGTGTCTGGCCCTGTACCTGGCCGCGATCAAGCGGCGGCAGGAACTGGGCCAGCGTGGCAGCGAGGGTCGCGATGTGCTGGAGCGCTACACCGTGGCGCTGGTGGACCGCTATGCCGAAATGGCCGCCACAGGGGCGTTGGTTTTTTACAGCATGTTTGTTATGTCTGCGCAGCCGGACCTGGTCATCACCGTGCCGGTTGTGCTATTTGGTTTGTTTCGCTATTGGTACGTTGTCGAGAAACTGGAGGGTGGCGAGTCACCAACCGATGCTCTGCTGTCCGACGGACCATTGCTTGCAACGGTTGCAGTATGGGTCGGTGCCTGCATGTGGGTTTTGTGGCCTGCTGCCCGGAGTTGAGAGAGGCCATATGGATCTTCCTTATGTGTTGACACCTTTTTGCGCTTGGCTGGCGGCGGGTGCCCTGAAGTTCATCGTCAACAGCATCAGGGCAAGGCAATGGGCCTTCGGTCTGGTTGGCTACGGCGGTTTGCCTAGCAACCACAGTGCCATCGTCAGCAGCACTGCGGCATTGATTGCACTGCGGGAAGGGGTTGACCACCCGGCTTTTGGCGTGGCGCTCACTCTTGCCTTCGTTGTCATGATGGATGCCAGCAGCCTGCGGAGACAAGTCGGCAAGCAAGCGGAGGCCATCAATCGCTTGGCGGGCCCAAGTGAAGGTCTTGCCCCTTTGCGTGTGCGCATGGGCCACTCCTTCGTGGAAATCGTTGCGGGCATTGCCGTTGGTAGTTCTGTCGCCGTAGTCATGCAGATGGTCATGGGGCGTTGAATCCTTCGTGCGCGTACTCAGTCTTATCTGTCTCACCCCAAGGATTGGCCCATCTTACGCATTTTGCCCATGCTCCACGCTGCTTTCGCCGCCCCGCTGATGGCGCTGGCGGTTGCCTTCCCGTTTCTGTTTTCCTATACCCAGCCGCCCTCTACCAATTTTTGGCCCTTGATGGCTGCCGGGTTGTGCGGTTGGGTGGTGACGGTGGCGTGGAATGCACGCTGCGTAGACACGGTGCGGGGCGGCTGGATGGATCGCTCCGAAATGACTGCCTGGCTCAGCGCCGGCCTCTTGCTGGCCGCGCTGTTGGCCAGTGCCATCGGTCTGCTGCAGTATTTTGGCGCTGCCACCGGTCTCGATCCCTGGGTGCATGCCTCCAAGCCCGGCCATGCCATGGGTAATTTGCGCCAGCGCAACCAGCAGGCCACCCTGCTCAGCATGGGGCTGTGGGCCTTGCTGTGGGTGGTGGCGCAAACCGAGGCGCATTTGCGTGCGCCATCGGCTGGGGAGGGCTCGGCGCAGTCCGGGGTCGCCTTGCATGGGGGCGGCCGGCCGAGGCCGTTGTGGTGGGTGGGGCTGCTCATGGCCTGGGCCCTGGCCCTGCTGGCGGTGGGCAGTGCGGCCACGGCGTCGCGCACGGGGCTGGCGCAGTGGGTGGTGATCGGGGTGCTCTTGGCGATGTGGCGCGCTTCGCTAGGGCGCCTGGCGGTGGGGTTGGCGCTGGTGGGGCTGGTCATATATGGTGTGGCGGCATGGCTGCTGCCCGATCTGCTGCTGCAATGGACAGGCTTTCGGGCCGATGGGCTGATGGCGCGTTTTGGCGATGCGCCGGGCTGCACCAGCCGGCGCGTCCTGTGGTCCAACGTGCTGCACCTGATCGCGCAGAAGCCCTGGCTCGGCTGGGGCTGGGGCGAGCTGGATTACGCCCACTACATCACGCTCTTTCCCGGGGAACGCTTCTGTGTGCTGCTGGACAACGCGCACAACCTGCCCCTGCATCTTGCGGTGGAACTGGGGGTGCCCGTGGCTGCGCTGGCGTGCGTTGCCGTGCTGGCCTGGGTCGGCGCATCGCGCCCCTGGAGCGAGACGGACCCTGCGCGGCAACTGGCCTGGGGGATTCTGGCGCTGGTGGGCTTGCACAGTATGCTGGAGTTTCCGCTGTGGTACGGGCCGTTTCAGCTGGTGACGGTGCTGGCAGTCTTCATTCTCTGGCGCAGGCCGGCGCCCGAGCGTGGCACTCCGCAGGGTGATGTCTCCGTGCCAAAAGCGCCTTTAGGGCAGATCTGGAAAGCGCTGATAGCTCTCATTGCCATAGCATTCATGGGCTACGCCAGCTGGGATTACGCGCGGGTGAGCCAGGTGTACAAGCCGGTGCACCTGCGCTCCGAAGCCCTGCGGGAGAACACCCTGACCAAGGTGTCCGGCACCTGGCTGTTTGCCGATGCCGTAGATTTTGCGATTCTGACGACCACGCCCGTCAACCCGGAGACCGCGCAGCGCATGCATGGGCTGGCCACGGCCCTGCTGCACTATTCCCCCGAGCCGCGCGTGATCGAGCCGCTGATCGAAAGCGCGTCGCTGTTGGGGCGGGATGATGAGGTGGCCTTCCACATGCGCCGTTACCGGGTCGCGTATCCGCAGGATTTCGATCGCTGGTCTCGCGCCAACCGGGCCTTCGCCGCCCCGGTGGACGACTGAACGCTGCGGCGGGCGTCAGGCCGACGGGCTTGGCGCCACGTAACTCCCCGACTTGCCACCGTGCTTTTCCTGCACGCGCACGTCGTGGATCGACATGCCACGGTCCACGGCCTTGCACATGTCGTAGATGGTGAGCAGGGCCACCTGCACGGCGGTCAGGGCCTCCATCTCGACGCCGGTGGGGCCCACGGTTTCCACGGTTGCCGCACAAAAGATGCCGGTAGCGCCCTGCTGGCGTGCGCTGGCAGCTTCAAATTCAATAGCGACACGGGTCAGCGCCAGCGGGTGGCACAGGGGGATGAGGTCGCTGGTCTTTTTGGCGGCCTGGATGCCGGCGATGCGGGCAATGCCCAGCACGTCGCCTTTTTTGGCGGTGCCGGCCTCGATCAGGGCCAGCGTGGCAGGCTGCATTTCGATGCGGCCGGTAGCCACGGCGATGCGGTGCGTGGCGGCCTTGGCGGCCACGTCCACCATGTGGGCCTGGCCCTGGGCGTCGAAGTGGGTGAGTGCGGACATAGCGTGCAATCAGGGGTGAAACAGGGGAAACTTTGGCAGAACGGGGCATCATACGGTGATGTGCAAGGGTGGGTGCTGCAGGGTGTGCCGGTCGGGCTCGGGCAGCGTCCGGATTCAAGGTTTCAAGCAAAAAATGGCTTCAAGGCTTACAGTAAAAGCGCTGGCAGCTTCACTTTTAATAGCGTTTGCAGCCCAGGCCCAGCCGCAGTTGCCTGCGCTGGGCGACGGTGGCGACATCACGGCCAGCGCCGAGCGCCGACTGGGCGACAGCATCATCCGCCACCTATACCGCGATCCGGACTACCTCGACGACCCGGTGCTGGTCGAATACGTGCAGACGCTCTGGCAGGCCCTGCTGGCAGCGGCGCGGGCGCGTGGCGAACTCCCCCCCGAACTGGACGAGCGCTTTGCCTGGGAGGTGTTGCTCGGGCGCGACCGCAGCGTCAATGCCTTTGCCTTGCCCGGGGGCTACCTGGGCGTGCACCTGGGCTTGATCGGCGTGGTGGGCAGCGGCGACGAGCTCGCCTCGGTGCTGGCGCACGAGCTCAGCCACGTCACCCAGCGCCACATTGCGCGCCTGATCACCCAGCAGAACCGGCAGACGCCGCTGATGATCGGCGCCATGATTCTGGGCGCGCTGGCCGCCAGCAAAAGCCCCGAGGCCGCGCAGGCGCTGTCGATCGGCGGGCAGGCGCTGGTGGTGCAGAACCAGCTCAACTTCTCGCGCGACATGGAGCGCGAGGCCGACCGTGTGGGCTTTGGCCTGATGGCCCCGGCCGGTTTTGCGCCGCAGGGCTTTGTGGGCATGTTCGACAAGCTGCAGCAGGCCAACCGCATCAACGACAATGGCTCGTGGCCCTACCTGCGCAGCCACCCCCTGACCACACAGCGCGTGGCCGACATGCAGACGCGCCTGCCCGTGGGCAGTGCGGTGCAGACCACGCCCACGCTGGAGCACACCCTGATGGCCGCACGCGCCCGGGTGCTGGCGCGGCCGGGTGTGGAGGTGCTGCGCCAGTGGATGGCAGAGCCGCAGGGCAGCGGCTTTGCGGCGCAGCCCGCCGCGCGGCAGGCGGCAATTTTGTATGCGGCGGTGCTGGCGGCAAGCCAGTTGCGCGAGGCGCCGGCTGCGCGTGCGCTGCTGCCGCGCCTGCAGCAGGCCGTGCAGGGCGATGCGCGGGCGGTTCGCCAGGCCGCCCTGCTGGCTGCCGAGGTGGCGCTGGCCGAGGGGGATGCCGCGCGCGCGCTGAACCTGGTGCCCGCGGGCAGCGGCCGGCCCGAGCTGGTGCTGGCGGCGCAGGCCCTGCTGCACAACCCGGCCGCGGTGCAGGGCGCGCAGGATCTGGGGGGGCGGCTGCAAACCTGGGTGGCGCTGCACCCGCGCGATGCCGGCGTGTGGCAGCTGCTGGCCAACGTGTGGCAGGCCCAGGGCCAGCGGCTGCGTGCCGTGCGTGCCGAGGCCGAGGCCCACGTTGCGCGCTACGACTACGCAGCGGCGGTGGACCGCTTCAAGGCCGGGCAGGACCTGGCGCGGCACAGCCGGTCGGCCGCCGACCATGTGGAGGCGTCCATCATTGACACGCGCCTGCGCGCGGTGGAGTCACTTCTTCGCGAACAGGCCGCCGAGCGCTGAATCAATCAGCAGGCCCAGCACCGAGTAGATCAGCGAGCCCAGCAGCGCGGCGCCAAAGCCCGAGACATGGAAGCCGTCCAGCACCCCGGCGGCTGACCAGAACATCAGCGCATTGATGACGAACAGGAACAGCCCCACGGTGACGATGGTGACTGGCAGCGTCAGCAGCACCAAAATGGGGCGCAGCACGGCATTGAACAGACCAATGACCAGGGCCGCAATCAGTGCAGAGGGAAAGCTCTGCACCTGCACACCGCTGTACACATAGGCCACAAACAGCAACGCGGCAGCGCTGAGCAGCCATCTGAGAGCAAGTTTCATCGGTCAAAGGATAGCACCGCGCCCTGGTGCGCTGCAGCGCACCCGCCACCGGGCCACCATGCAAAAAGGCCCCGAAGGGCCTTCCTGGCTGTTGGCGGGCGCAGCAAGCGTCAGGCCTGGCCTTCGGGTGCGGCCGTTGTGCGGCGCGCCAGAATGGCCTTGCCGGCTGCCAGCACCAGCAGGGCGCCGGCGATGTGCGAGGACCAGTACATCCAGTCGGGGATCTCGGCGATGCCCTTCGCGTCCACGCTGCCCCACTTGGGCATCCATTCGACGATGGCCGGGTTGACGAAAGCGGGGTCGGTCACCAGCATGCCGCCGGCAATCCAGCCCAGCAGCATGCCGCCGAAGGTGATGATCATCGGGAAGCGCTCCATCAGCTTGATCACCAGCTGGCTGCCCCAGACGATGATCGGGATGGAAATCAGGAGGCCCAGCACCACCAGCAGCAGCTGGTGTTCGCCGGCGTTCTGTGCGGCGCCGGCAATGGCGATCACGTTGTCCACGCTCATCACCAGGTCGGCCACGATGATGGTCTTGATGGCGGCCAGCAGCTTGTCGCTGCCCTGCACGTCGCCATGGCCTTCTTCATCGGGGGCCAGCAGCTTCACGCCAATCCACACCAGCAGCACCGCGCCGACAAACTTCAGGAACGGCAGCGCCAGCAGCGTCATGGCAAACGCGATCAGGATCACCCGCAGGATGATGGCGCCAGCGGTGCCCCAGATGATGCCCTTGGTGCGCTGTGCGGGCGGCAGCTTGCGGCAGGCCAGGGCAATGACCACCGCGTTGTCGCCACCCAGCAGGATGTCGATGATGATGATCTGGCCGAGCGCAATCCAGAACTCGGGCGAAGTCAAAAATTCCATAAATTCCTCGGTATCAATGGGCAAATCAAGGGCCCGGCACCAGAGGCTGGCGCCGGGCCCTTCGGGAGCGGTGGGTCCGGTGGCCGCAAAGCAGGAAACCTGGCCCCGCAGACGGTCGTGATGCCGGAGGATAGCCCTGATCAGCCCGCACCGGACCCATCAAAGGTCTTGCTCGATCCGGCAGCGCATGGCACCGGACCCGGACTGCCGGAAGCCTGAGGCTTCGTATTGACGACAGTTCCGATGCCCTATCGCTGAACGCCCGCGGGTTGCACAGGCAGCGCAGGGCGGGAGCTACTCCCCTCTGTGCCGGGATTAGACACCGCCCTCCGGGGCCTGACAACTGTGGGTATTACGCATGCCGGGCGCTGCGTGCGGGGGGATCGATATCATGGGCGGGCCCATGGCCCGTATCCACATCACCGACATCGAAGCCGCCATCAACCACTGGCGGGACCGCGCGCCCCGGCGGAACGACCCGGCACTCGCGCCCCCGCTGGATGCCCTGGCCGAGCTGTACGCGCTGATGGTGTACCGGCAGCACGACGCCATCGACGAAACGGCCCTGCCGCCCCAGGCCCTGGCCGCCTGGCTGGACTGGTACGCCAGCACGCCCGACACTCCCTGCATCGCCATCTGCTCCACCAGCCAGGGCGACGACTGGTGCAAGGGCTGTGGGCGCAGCTTTGACGAGGTGCAGCACTGGCCGGCCTACAGCCCGGCGCAAAAGCGCGCCGTCTGGCGGCGCATCACGCTGCAGGGTACGGCCTGGCGGTTCAACCGCTATGCCGAGCGAGCGCAATAATATGTAGCCGAAACAGCCTCTGGCGCTTGATGGACGAGCGTCGGCAGCTATCAACCCGAGAGCAACTCATGCGCCGTCTCACCCAGGCACCGAACATGGCCCTGGCCACCCTGTGGGTGGACCTGCTGTGCGAAGACGGCATGCCCGCCACGGTGCAGCGCCAGTACCTGGGCGCCGCTGCCGGGCACCTGCCGCCCGACGAATGCCTGCCCGAAATCTGGCTGCGCCACGACGAGCACCTGGAGCGCGCCAGAACCTTGCTGGATCGCTTGCGCAATCTGCCCCAGCACCGCTGGCAGTGCGTGTGCGGTGAAATCGTCGAAGGTGGCTTTGAGCAATGCTGGGCATGCGGGGCGCTGATGCCCCGGTGATGCGGGCTACTTCCAGCGCACCGGCTCCACATGGACGCTGCCCTGCGTGCTGCTCAGCGTGATGGCGCCTTCCTGCACCGTGGCCTGCAGCTGCATGCTGCGCTCGGCCAGCCGGGCCAGCTCCTGCGAGGCTTCGGTGGGAATGCGCCACACCTGCAGCTTGTCCAGGCGCGAGAGCTTGGTTTCAATGCCCTTCCACCAGATCTCGGACGCGTGGTTGAAGCAATAGACGATGACCGAGTCGGCCTTGCTGCAGGCTTTGGTGAGCGGCTTGTCTTCGGGCTGGCCGACCTCGATCCACACGCGCTTGCGCCCGGTAAAGTCGGTCAGCGAGGCGTCCGGGTCGTCCGGGTCGGACAGGCCCGCGCCAAAGGCCAAAGTGCCATCGCCTTTGCACAGGTCATTGAGCTGGTGCGCCTGAATGGCGAGCGCGGCCAGCCGCACCATCATGCGCTCGTCGGTCTCGCTCGGGTGGCGGGCCAGCGTGAGCGCATGGTCGGCGTAGTAGCCGTGGTCGATGTCGGCGATCTGCAGGTTCGCCTTGAAGATGGTGGATTTGATGGCCATGGGCTGTCAGTATAAAAATGATAGCTGCCAGCGCTTGTTTGATAAGCGCTGGAGGCCAAAAAGGCTTGAGGAAACGGTCAGACCCGGCGCGCCAGCTCGGCGGCCTTGCCCACGTAGCTGGCGGGCGTCATGGCCAGCAGGCGGGTCTTTTCGGCCTCGGGGATGTCGAGCGAGCGGATCAGGCCGTGCAGCGCCTCGGCGGTGACGGTCTTGCCGCGTGTGACTTCCTTGAGCTTCTCGTAGGCGCCCTGCACGCCGTAGCGGCGCATCACGGTCTGGATGGGCTCAGCCAGCACTTCCCAGGAGGCGTCGAGGTCAGCGGCCAGCGCTTCCTCGTTGAGTTCGAGCTTGTTCAGGCCGGTCAGCAGCGAGGTGTAGGCCAGCGTGGCGTAGCCCAGGGCCACGCCGATGTTGCGCAGCACTGTGCTGTCGGTCAGGTCGCGCTGCCAGCGGCTCACCGGGAGCTTCTCCGAGAGGTGGCGCAACAGCGCGTTGGCCAGGCCCAGGTTGCCCTCGGCGTTCTCGAAGTCGATCGGGTTGACCTTGTGTGGCATGGTGCTGGAACCAATTTCGCCGGCCTTCAGGCGCTGCTTGAAGTAGCCCAAGGAAACGTAGCCCCAGATGTCGCGCGAGAGGTCGACGAGGATGGTGTTGGCGCGCGCCACGGCGTCGAACAGCTCGGCCATGTAGTCGTGCGGCTCGATCTGGATGCTGTAGGGCTGGAAGGTCAGGCCCAGGCCGTCGGGTTCGTGTGTTTCGATCACGCGGCGCGAGAAGGCTTCCCAGTCGAACTCGGGCCAGGCCGAGAGGTGGGCGTTGTAATTGCCCACAGCGCCGTTCATCTTGCCCATGATCTTCACGGCGGCGATGCGCTCCACGGCACCTTGCAGGCGCATGAGCACGTTGGCCATTTCCTTGCCCACGGTGGTGGGGCTGGCCGTCTGGCCGTGCGTGCGGCTGAGCATGGGCACGTCGGCGTACAGGTGGGCCATTTCGCGCAGCTTGAGCACGATGCGGTCCAGGCCGGGCAGCACTACCTGGTCGCGGCCGGAGCGCAGCTGCAGCGCGTGGCTGGTGTTGTTGATGTCCTCGCTGGTGCAGGCGAAGTGCACGAATTCGGCCGCCTTCTCCAGCTCGGGGCGGGCCTCGAACTTGCTCTTGATCCAGTATTCCACGGCCTTCACGTCGTG
>JANJVG010000062.1 GCA_024710165.1 Burkholderiaceae bacterium | reverse complement strand
TTGGCGGCGCCGGTGGAGCTGGGGATGATGTTTTCCAGGATGCCGCGGCCACCGCGCCAGTCCTTGTTGGACGGGCCGTCCACGGTCTTCTGCGTGGCGGTGGCGGCGTGCACGGTGGTCATCAGGCCGCGCTTGATGCCCCAGTTGTCGTTCAGCACCTTGGCCACGGGGGCCAGGCAGTTGGTGGTGCACGAGGCGTTGGACACGATGGCCTGGCCAGCGTACTTCTCGTGGTTCACGCCGAACACGAACATGGGCGTGTCGTCCTTGGAGGGAGCGGACATCAGCACCTTCTTGGCACCGGCGGCCAGGTGCTTCTCGGCGCTGGCCTTGTCCAGGAACAGGCCGGTGGCCTCGATCACCACGTCGGCGCCGACTTCGTTCCACTTCAGGTTGGCGGGATCGCGCTCTTGCGTCAGGCGGATCTTCTTGCCGTTCACCACCAGGGTGTTGCCCTCGACCGAGACTTCGCCCTTGAAGCGGCCGTGCACGCTGTCGTACTTGAGCATGTAGGCCAGGTAATCGGGCTCCAGCAGGTCGTTGATGCCCACGACTTCGATGTCCGAGAAGTTCTGCACTGCAGCGCGGAACACCATGCGGCCGATGCGGCCGAAGCCGTTGATGCCTACTTTGATCGTCATAGCTCTATCTCTCCAAGGTTGATTGCCGAAATCTGTTGCGTTTCACGTGCGCTTTACTTGCGCTTGAGCACCGCCTGCACGGTGGCTGCCACGTTCTCTTCAGTGAAGCCGAAATGCTGGAACAGCACCGGCGCCGGGGCCGACTCCCCATAGGTGTCGATGCCGACCACGGCCGCGCAGCCGTACTTCCACCAGCCATCGGTCACGCCCATTTCCACGGCGATGCGCGGGATGCCCATGGGCAGCACAGCCTTTTTGTACTTGGTGTCCTCGCGGTCGAAGGTGGTGGTGCTGGGCATGGAGACCACACGCACGGCAATCTTCTTGGCGGCCAGCAGGCGCTGCGCCTTGAGCGCCAGCTGCACTTCGGAGCCGGTGGCGATGATCACGGCCTGGGCCTTCTTCTTCAGGCCCACGTCCTTCGGCTCGGACAGCACATAGGCACCGCGCGAGATGTCGCCCAACTCACGCTTGGGCGCGTAGGGCAGGTTCTGGCGCGACAGGGCCAGCACGGTGGGCTTGTCGCGGTTGCTCAGCGCCACGCTCCAGGCCACGGCGGTTTCGGCCGTGTCGGCGGGGCGCCAGACATCGAGGTTGGGGATCAGGCGCAGGCTGGCAATGTGCTCGATGGACTGGTGCGTGGGGCCGTCTTCGCCCAGGCCGATGGAGTCGTGCGTGAAGACATGGATCACGCGCTGCTTCATCAGCGCGGCCATGCGGATGGCGTTGCGGCTGTAGTCGCTGAACGTGAGAAAGGTACCGCCGTAGGGGATGAAGCCGCCGTGCAGTGCCACGCCGTTCATGATGGCGGCCATGCCGAACTCGCGCACGCCGTAATTGATGTGGCGGCCACCCACGCCGGCCTCGTTCTTGACCACGTGGCCCTGCATGTCGAAGCGCAGGTTGGGCGTGCTCTTGGTGTTGGTGAGGTTCGAGCCGGTGAGGTCGGCCGAGCCGCCCAGCAACTCGGGCAGTGCGGCGGTGAAGGCCTCCAGCGCGAGCTGGCTGGCCTTGCGGCTGGCCACGGTCTCGCCCTTGGTGTGGGCCTGCACCACGGTGTCCACGGCCACCTGGGCGAACGAAGCGGGCAGGTCGCCGTTCATGCGACGCACAAACTCGGCGGCCAGCTCAGGGAAGGCGGCCTGGTAGGCGGCGAAGCGCTCGTTCCAGGCCTGCTCGGCAGCAAAGCCGGTGGCGCGAGCGTTCCAGTCGGCGTACACCTCGTCGGGCACGGTGAAGGGCGCGTGGCTCCAGCCCAGGGCCTCGCGCGTCAGCGCGATTTCCTCGGCGCCCAGCGGCTCGCCGTGGGCCTTGGCGGTGTTGGCGCGGTTGGGCGAACCCTTGCCGATGTGCGTCTTGCAGATGATGAGCGAAGGGCGCTCGGTCTGCTGGCGCGCCTCAGCAATGGCGGCGTCCACCTTCTCGGCGTCGTGCCCGTCGACCGGGCCGATCACGTTCCAGCCGCAGGCGACGAAGCGCAGCGCGGTGTTGTCGATGAACCAGGGCGCGACCTGGCCATCGATGGAGATGCCGTTGTCGTCGTACAGCGCGATCAGCTTGTTCAGCTTCCAGGCGCCGGCCAGGGCCACGGCCTCGTGGCTGATGCCTTCCATCAGGCAGCCGTCACCCAGGAACACGTAGGTGTGGTGGTCCACGATGGCGTGGCCGTCGCGGTTGAATTCGGCGGCCAGCAACTTCTCGGCCAGCGCCATGCCCACGGCATTGGTGACGCCCTGGCCCAGCGGGCCGGTGGTGGTCTCGACGCCGGGGGTGTGGCCCACCTCGGGGTGGCCGGCGGTCTTGCTGCGCAGCTGGCGGAAATTCTTCAGCTCCTGCATGGGCAGGTCGTAGCCTGTGAGGTGCAAGAGCGCATAGATCAGCATGGAGCCATGGCCGTTGGACAGCACAAAACGGTCGCGGTTGGCCCAGTGCGGGTTGGCCGGGTTGTGCTGCAGGTGGCGGCCCCACAGTGCCACGGCCATGTCCGCCATGCCCATGGGGGCACCGGGGTGGCCGGAATTGGCTTGTTGAACGGCATCCATTGCGAGTGCGCGGATCGCATTCGCCATCTGTTGAGAATTGGCCATGTGGGGCG
>JANJVG010000009.1 GCA_024710165.1 Burkholderiaceae bacterium | reverse complement strand
GGGTGTCAGCGAGCCCGAGCAAAAGCGCAAGATCATCGGCGGCCTGTTCGTCGATGTGTTCAAGCAGGAAGCCGCCAAGCTCAAGGGCGACGGCGCCAAGGGCGCCAAGTGGCTGGCCCAGGGCACCATCTACCCCGACGTGATCGAATCGGGCGGCGCCAAGAGCAAAAAGGCCGTCACCATCAAGAGCCACCACAACGTCGGCGGCCTGCCCGAGCAGCTGGGCCTCAAGCTTTTGGAGCCCCTGCGCGACCTCTTCAAGGACGAAGTGCGCGAACTCGGCGTGGCTCTGGGCCTGCCGCCCGAGATGGTCTACCGCCACCCGTTCCCCGGCCCCGGCCTGGGCGTGCGCATCCTGGGCGAAGTGAAGAAGGAATACGCCGACCTGCTGCGCCGCGCCGACGCGATCTTCATCGAAGAGCTGCGCAACTTCGTGGATGAAGCCACCGGCAAGACCTGGTATGACCTCACCAGCCAGGCCTTCACCGTCTTCCTGCCCGTCAAGAGCGTGGGCGTGATGGGCGACGGCCGCACATATGATTACGTGGTCGCCCTGCGCGCCGTGCAAACCAGCGACTTCATGACCGCCGACTGGGCCGAGCTGCCCTACGCGCTGCTCAAGAAGGTGTCGGGCCGCATCATCAACGAAGTGCGGGGCATCAACCGCGTGACGTATGACGTGAGCAGCAAGCCGCCCGCAACGATCGAGTGGGAATGATCCCGCAGGCCCGGGTGGAGGCCTTTGCTGGAGCTTGCAGAGGCTGGTTTTTAATAAAAATGGCCTCTAGCCTATGTTGATCAAGGGCGGGTAGCTATTAAAAAGATAGTATTCTGGCCTGGGCGAAATCCGGTCCAGGTGGATGGGTATCGTGGACTCTCCTGTTGTGACTGCGCTGGTTCCGGTGATCGTGTTCATCGCGATGGGCTTCTGTGTGGGCCGGTGGGGCTGGATTCGCGCTGCATCGGTCAAGGACTTGTCCAACCTCGTGTTCATGGTGCTCACGCCGGCGCTGCTGTTTCGCACCATGAGCACGGTGCATGTGCAGGAACTCGATTTTGGGCCGATTGCTGTCTATTTTCTGGCGGCTGGCCTGGTGTTTGCGGCAACCTTGGCCCTGGGCGGTTTCTCCAGCCTGGCGGCGGCCCGGGCGTTAGCCCACACTTTTGGCAATACGGTGATGATTGGTGTGCCGCTGGTGGGGCTGGCGTTTGGCGATCCGGGGCTGGTGACGCTGTTCACGCTGATCTCGGTGCACTCGCTCCTTTTGCTGACCTCCGCCACAGTGGTTTTCGAGCTGGCGGCGGCGCGTGAGCGCCGGGGGCAGGCAGGTCAGGTGCATGTGCCGATGTGGCGCACCGTGCTGCAGGCGGTGCGCAACGGCATCGTGCACCCGGTGCCTTTGCCCATCATGGCCGGTTTGCTGTTTGCCCAGACCGGGCTGGAGCTGCCGCAGGGGGTGGACAAGCCCTTGCAACTACTGGGCCAGGCGCTGGGCCCGCTGGCGCTGCTGCTGGTGGGCGTCATGCTGGCGTTTTCCACCGTGGGGGTGTACTTCCGTGTGGCCTTGCGCATCGCGCTGGTCAAAAATCTTGCGTTGCCGCTCGTGCTGGCAGCGTTGGGCTGGGCTCTGGGGCTGTCGGGCCTGTCGCTGGCGGTGATGATCGTCATTGCTGCGTTGCCCGTGGGGGCCAATGTGTTCCTGTTCGCGCAGCGCTATGAGGTGGGGCAGGACGAGGTGACGGCCAGCGTGGCAGTGTCTACGGCACTGGGGCTGGTCACCGTTCCGGTGGTGCTGCTGCTGGCTGCACGCATGGCCCCGGGCTGACGCCCGGCAGCTCCCTGCGGGCAGGCCCGGGCTGGTGGGTTACGGTGCCAGGCGTTCGCGCACCCAGGTCCCGCTTTCCTGGCGGTAGCGCAGGCGGTCGTGCAGGCGACTTTTGCGGCCTTGCCAGAACTCCCAGAGCTCGGGTCGCAGGCGGTAGCCGCCCCAGTGTGGCGGGCGCGGTGGCTTGAGCAGGAACTGTGCGCCGTATTTGGCGGCGTTGGCCACCAGCACACCCCGGCCCGGGATGACCTGGCTTTGCGGGCTGGCCCAGGCGCCAATGCGCGAGTCGAGCGGGCGGCTGTGGAAGTAGGCGTCGCTTTCGGCGTCGCTCACCTTCTCGACGGTGCCCTCGATGCGCACCACGCGCTCCAACTCCACCCAGTGAAACTGCAACGCTGCATAGGGGTTGCCCGCGAGCTGGCGGCCCTTGCGGCTTTCGTAGTTGGTGTACCAGACGATGCCCTGGGCGTCGTAGCCCTTGATGAGCACCACGCGCGTGCTGGGCCGCAGGTCGCTGCCCACGGTGGCCAGGGTCATGGCGTTGGGCTCGGGTACCTGCGAACGGATGGCCTCCTGGAGCCACTGGTCAAACTGTTGCAGCGGGTTGCCGTGCGAGGCGTCTTCGTTGAGTTCGGCGCGCTCGTAGCTTTTGCGCAGATCGGCGATGGAGAGGGAGGGGCTGGTCATGCCGTCATTGTGCCCGGGCCGCGGCCTCATGCGCTGGAGGATTGCGCCAGCAGCCGGGCCAGCGCACGGTCATGGATGCCCACCTTGCGCAGACCGTGGTAAGTGTCGTGGGCGTAGTCGTGGGTGCTGCCGTAGCGGCCGCTGGCCTGCAGGAAGATGCGGCGGTACTCTTCGGGCGCCAGGGCGCCGGTGTAACTGGGGCTGTTGCGCGAGAGGGTGAAGGCCAGCGCACGAACGGTGCCCTCAGCTGTCTGGCAGGGCAGCCAGCGGGGGTCGTACACCCCCAGGGGCATTTCACGCTGCCACAGATTCACCATCACCTGGCGGGCATGCTCCTGCGCCACGCGGAACACCATCCCCCGGCAACTGCCCCCCGAGAGCATCCCGAATACCAGGCCGGGGCACTCGGGCGTGCCGCGGTTGACATGGCTCCACATTTTGAGCGCGCGGTGCCATCCGTGCACACGCGCCGGGCGCTGCTCTGCAAAGTTGAAGTCGGGGCGCCAGATCAGCGAAGCATAGCCAAACACCCAGAGGTCGCCATGCCCACCCCAGTCGTGCAGCGCCTGCTCCAGCATGGGCGCAGGGTCTCGGGTGGGAGCGTTCAAGGAAGTCATGCCGCGTCTAGAATAAAGGGTTTTCCCGACCACCATTATTTACGGAGTTTTTCCCGATGTCTTTCAGCAGTTCCGATGACGACAGCCAGCAGCGTTTTGCCCTGGGTTTCCTGTTTGCCCTGATCGCCCTGGTGGTGACTACGGTGGTGGGCGTGGTGGTGTACCAGCGTGGCGGCACCCAGGCGCCTGTAGCGGTGGCCGCGGCATCGGCCGCGCCAGCGGCCGCAGAAGCCCCGGCGGCAGAAGATGCGGCCAGCGTGCGCGTGGAAGACGGCGTGGTCAAGTTCTTCTTTGCCTCTGGCAAGGCAGACCTGGCCGCTGGTGCCAGCGATGCGCTGGCCGATGTGGTCAAAGGCGTGGCCGATGGCAAGAACGCCATCGTTTCGGGGTTCCACGATGCCACCGGCGATGCAGCCCAGAATGCCGAGTTGGCCAAGCAGCGCGCCCTGGCCGTGCGCGACGCCCTCAAGGTGCTGGGTGTGGCAGAAGACCGCATCGAACTCAAGAAGCCCGAGGAAACCCAGGCCAATGGCAGCAATGCCGAGGCGCGCCGCGTGGAAGTGGCCCTGTCGGGTTCCTGATGCGCTGACGCAGCACCGCGTCAATGCAGCGGCGTTGTTCAGCGTGGGCTGGCAACGCCGTTTGTTTTTTACAGCTCCCATGCGGGCTTCGGGTCTGCCAACTTGCCGTGGGTCAAGGGAACGCCGGTGCGGCTTGCTACACTGACGCCCGATTTTGTAGCAAAAAGTATCAAGTTCGCTTGGTGCATCCGACTCCCGTCCTCGCCATGCACCACCGCACCATTTTTGACACGCCCTTTGTCAACACCCTGCTACGTCGTCTGTCTGTAGCAATCCTGAAATCCACGGGCTGGACAGTGGAGGGGCAGCTACCGCCGCACGCAGCCAAAAGCGTGCTGATCGCCGCGCCGCACACCAGCAACTGGGACCTGCCCTACACCCTCATGCTCGCCTTCGTGCTGCGCCTGCGCGTGTACTGGATGGGCAAGCAGAGCATCTTCCGCTGGCCGTTTGGCGGCCTGATGCGCTGGCTGGGCGGCATTCCGGTCAACCGGGGCCAGGCCAGCAACCTGGTGGCCCTGTCGGCCCAGGCCATGCGCGACGCCCAGGGCCCCATGCAGCTCATCGTGCCGCCCGAGGGCACGCGCGGCAAGACGCGGCACTGGAAGACGGGCTTCTACTTCATCGCCCAGCAGGCCGGCGTGCCCATCGTGCTGGCCTTTGTGGACTACGAGCGCAAGGTCGGCGGTCTGGGGCCGCTGTTCGAGCTTACGGGCGATGTGGAGGCCGACATGGCCGCCATCAAGGCGTTCTACGCGCCCATCAAGGGCAAGAACGCAGACCAGTTTGAGGTTTGATGTTATTCGGATAAATTTGAGTCAAATTGGCCTCTGCAGCTTATCCAGAAAGCGCGAGAAGCTATCAATATTAAAGTGCTTCATGGCGCATTGAAGGCTTACGACTCCACGCTGCGGTGGTCTATCGCGGGGCAAGGGAGGGGGAGGACTTTTTGAGTGTAATCAAGATGGTGCAGAAAAATTTGGGGCAGGCTGGGTTTTCCTGCAAGCCAAACGCACCGCGGGTGATATAGCATGTGGTTACAGTATCCGTTGTCATTTTCAGACTGCGAATTTTAGGTCTGTCTAAACGGCGGCAACCTGCAAGTCTGCAGGGAAATTCGATGGGCGATTTTTTATCCGACGAGTGTGAGTTGAACTGCATTCGTCTAAATCTAGTTAACCTTCAGGCAAATAGAAAATGCTAAAGCGATCACTGTGCATTCTCGCTATCACTGGATCAATTTCCTTGCTGGGCTGTTCTTATACACGGCCACCGGGCGCAGTTGAGACTGGTTCTGAAGTTGGTGGCACTGGCGATGTCGGTATTTCACACGAATCACTCGGTACCAACAAGCATCTACTTACGGTGACTGCTTCCCCTGGAGTAATGGAAGCCGAAGGCTCTATTGCACAGCGTATTCACATCTCCGCAAATAGGTTTGCCGCGAAAACTTGCCCTAGTTCTTTCGAGTTCGTCCACGACCCGAACTTTGACCAAAAAATTGCAGGTGGCTTCATGAAACGCACGAAAACCTATGTATTCATATGCAAGGGCTAACTCGGCGGTCAAGCGGACTGGCCTTAGGCCATCCGCTTACCTTGTTCGTTAGACCGCAGTGAGACAAAAGGCACGTCATCCTCGAATGGTTGTTGGAGTTTGCGGTTTCGAGAGGTAGTGCCGCGGCGGGGGGCTGCGCGCGAAGTTTGGTCACTTCTCTGGAGGTATGGTTTCGGCGCTCGAACCAACGCGGTCGAAAAACCTCGCGGGCGTTGCGCCGCAGCTTCGGCCGACATAGTATTGGCGCCGTGTATAGACCTCGAAGAAAGTTCACAAAATGGAAAAGAAGACGCTAGTGATCCCTGTTATTGCACTGATGAGTCACTGCGCAGCTCACGCACAATGGGCAGAGGTCGGCACAACGAAGCAGGTGCGCATGTACATCGACAAATCAACCATGGTCAAAGAATCTTCCTTCTTGCGGCGCATTTGGACTTTGATGGACTTCAAAGACGGTGTGGTCAATCAATACGGAGCGGGTTCCGTCCAGACCTACACCGAAGTTGATTGCAAGGCTTACTCTTACCGCTCGCTGAAGATTGTGATGCTCAGTCAGCCCATGGCCAAGGGAATCGTTGTCAAGCGAGCTGAACCGAAGCCCGGTGAACCCAATCCGATGACGGCCGCTTCACCTGGTTCGATGATGGACTGGGTAATTTCTCAAACGTGTCTCATCTAGCCTCGGCATGCACGGCGCCGCGTATGTGATCTAACAGCTTGTTGAACGCGGACGCTCGGAGGTGGTCCTTCGCTTTGCTCAGCCCCTATCCGCTGGTCGCCGGTTCCCTCGGAGGTTAGAAAAATGAAAAAACATCAGAGACATACTGTCACGGTGCTTCGATTGCCGGAATCTTTACGCGGTCCAGATGAAATTGAGACAGATGCACTGAACGGAATTTCATCTATCCCTGGAATCACAGAAGCTGAAATAGAGAAATCAGACGCTAATTCTGTAGCGCTTTCTTACATTTGGTTAGGTTCTGAGCAATTTCAAACCACAGATGAACACTTGCGGCAGTTTGGCCTTCGCAAGCGTTGGAAAGATGAAGCCTAATAAATATCTAACCCACAACTCAAGCAGACCCGCATTGTGTGGTCGGCTTATCTTGTTCGTTAGGTCGCTATTCTTCTAAGCATCATTTGCAGAAATCAGATAGGAAATAACCTCTTGAAAAAAATTCTAACCTCAACTCTCCTTCTACTTTTAGGTGCTTGTGCATCGAATAGTGGAGTGATTCCTACTGGCAACGGCAACTTCATCATCTCGAAGCAAGCTGCAACTGGGTTTCCTGGCACAGGGCAAATAAAAATTGACGCCCTTCAAGAAGCTAGTAGCTACTGCCGTTCGCAAAATAAAGAATTGGATTTAATAAAATTGGATGAAAACGAAGGGCCATTCATACTTGGCAAGTATCCCCGAGTGGAGCTTTATTTCAGGTGCAAGTAATGGCAGAAATCGCAGCTCACCTAACTGTTGCATCCCGGACGATCATAGGGTCGCTTGTGGAACAGGTGTGGGTGCTCCTGGTACCAATCCTTCATGGCCTGCATAGGCGTCTTGCTGCCCAGCGCTGATTGCGGCAACTGGTGGTTGTACAAGGCCACATAGCGCAGCAAGGTCTGTTCCATGTCCTCGCGGCTGTTGAACCTGTGGGTCTTGAGCACATCGGCGATGCGGCCATTGAACCGCTCCACCATGCCGTTGGTTCTCGGGGTCCTGGGCTTGGGCAACCAGTGTTTGATACTCAGTTCGAATTAATGGGGTCAGACACGATTTGCACTGGTCTCAAGCCTTTTTTGGCCTCTATCCCTTGCACAGCAAGCGTCACTAGCTATCATTTTTAAAGCATTGTGCCGCCTCGTGGCGCTGTGCTTTTTCGCGGTTTGCGCACGTCGTCAAGTTGGGGTTTCTGTTTTGACGTCTGGGTCTAACATTGCAGTCAAGCCGACCCGCCTTCGGTGAGTTGCCCGATTCATGCCTCACTCTCTAATCGCACATTTCATTGTTCCCAGAACGAAGTGGATCATTTGGCTGTGCACACTTTTCAGCCTGAGCGCACCCATTCTCCGATTTATTCCCCTCAATGGATTGCAAGAAGTGCAATGGGCGCTGGAGCTGATCTCCCATTGGCAGTGGGTTTATCTGGTGGTGGGGATCACCTGTTTGGCGGTGCTGGTCATTGCCAAGCGTGCTTGGTGGCCGCTGATACCGTTGCTTGCTCTGGGCGCTTCGTTCTTTGTTCAATCCGGCACGCTGGACCGCAGTACCGAACCCGTGGGTTCCAAGCCTGTACTGCAGGTGGCCACCGCCAATCTGAATTTCGACACCACGGATTTCAGCGCCTTGGTGGGCTGGCTGGTGTCTGGTGAGGCGCCGGATGTGGTGTTTCTGCAGGAATTCACTGGGCTGGCACAGCAAGCCCTTCAATCGCCTGAAGTTGCCCAGCGCTACCCGCATCGCGTGGAGGCGCCGCAACCAGACCCGTTTGGGCTGGCCATTCTGTCGCGCTACCCGTTGTCAGAGGTGCAGAAGGTGGAGCCAGCAGACATGCAAGCCACCCTGCGACTGCGGGCCACGGTGATTTGGGCAGGCGGCCCCGTTCGCCTCAGCGCGATTCACCCCATGCCGCCTCTCAATGCGACCTGCGCGCAACTCCGGGACCAAGCCTTGGTCGAGGAGGCCCGGCATTTGTCGCAATCGGGCGGACTGGCCTTGATGGCGGGGGATTTCAACACCACGCCTTGGGCCAAAGGCCTGTTTGCCATTGATTCGCAGCTCTGGCGTGCCAACGGTTTGGCGGGAAGCTGGCCCAACGCGTTTGGCGGGTTGTCGGTTTTGCCGCTCGACCATGTTCTGGCATCCAGCGGGTGGCAGCTTGTGGACTTTGGCCATGGGCCAGATTTGGGCTCTGACCATCGCCCTGTGGTCGTACGGTTGGTGGCGCGATAGCCCCTGCTTGGCGTACTCCATCGGTTTAAAGGCTTTTTGGCCTCTGGCGCTTATGTAGCAACTGCAAGCAGCTATCAAAATCGTAGCTATGCCGCCACGCTACGGCGGTCGATCTTGCGGCTGAGCACGATGCTGGTCTGCGTGCGTTGCACCTCGTCCATTTGGCCGATCTGGTCGAGCAGGGCCGTTTGCCGCAGGCCGGTTTTGTGGGGCAGGAACAGGTGGCGTTGGCCGACTTCCTGGCCAACCGCTTTGGCTGCGTGTACGGCGCGCAAACCCACGCCAACGCAATGGCGTGCGACGTGGGCTGTATGTGATTACATGCCGAGCGACCGGAGCAGTTCGTCGGTGTCCGATGTGGCTTCGGCAGCCGGCGCGGGCGCCGGTGTGTCGGCCGGCTGGTTCGCCTGGGCGATCAGGGCGTCGGGGTCAGGCACTTCCTGGGGTGCGAAGTCGTAGAGCTTGATGAACTCGGTCTTGTCGATGGCCAGTTCGAGATAAAAAATGTTGTTGGCGCCGGTGTAGAAGGTCACCCGGCGTGCCTCGGGCTGGTCGAGGTTGGCGTCCACGCTGAGCATCACCTGCTTGTTCAGCACCAGCATCTTGGGCTGGTTCTGGGTGATGTGGGTGTGCAGCTCGCGGTGCACCTTGCCGGTGAAGTCGCCCACCACCTGGTTCATCAGCTCGCCCATCACGTTGCTGACCTCGTCGGCGGTGTAGGAACTGGCCAGGTCGCTCTTGGACATGCCCATGTTGAGCAGGTAGTTGGAATACAGCTCCATCGCGGCCTGGGCCGAGAAATTGATGATGACCAGGCCCGAGAAGCCGCCGTCGAACAGGACAAAGCAGCCAATGTCGGGCTTGAGGCAGGTGCGCGTGATGCGCTGGATCATGCCGGAGTAGTGGATCTGGCTCTGCGTGGCCACGGTGAGCACCCGCGTGACCGAGTTGCACAGGCTGGTCAACAGGTCTTCAGTGCCAAAAACGACGGTTTCTTCTGGGGACTTCATGGGGTGGACGTGGTGCTGTAAGTAAACGTGTGCGTAGCATAGGGCACAGCTCCGGTGCGGGCCAGATGTTTCGGCACCCTGACTCGGGCATGCGTGCCACGCGGGGAGGCATCAGCGCCGGTACATTGCCTCGATGGCAGCCGCAAAATGGGCCGTAAGGTTGCTGCGCTTGAGCTTGAGCGTGGGTGTCATGAAGCTGTTTTCGATGGACCAGGGCTCCTGTGTCAGGTGCACGGCGCGTGGTACGGCGTAGCGGGCAAAGCTGGCCGTGTGGCCTGCAATGCGTTCGAGCGCCATCTTGTGCACGGCGGGGTGGTTCAGGCTGGCCGGGTCTTTCGGGTCCAGCCCCACCTCGCGCGCCAGGCGCAGCCATTCCTCGCGATGCACCACCGCCACGCAGGCAATGAAAGGCAGGTTCTCGCCCACCACGAAAGCTTGCTCGAACAGCGGGTCGGACGTGATGGCCAGTTCCAGGTCGGCCGGCGGCACCTTTTCGCCCGTGGAGGTGACGATGATTTCCTTGATGCGGCCCCGGATGTAGATGCGCCCGTCGATGATCTCGGCCTGATCACCTGTGCCCAGCCAGCCATCGGTCGAAAGAATGCGCGCCGTGTCCTCGGGGCGGTTCCAGTAGCCTTTCATGACGATGGGGCCGCGCACCTGAAGTTCGCGGTTCTCGCCGATGCGCACCTCCACGCCGGGCAGGGCGCGGCCCACGCTGGCCGGGCGGTTGTCCCTGGGCGTGTTGACCGACACCACGGGCGCCGTCTCGGTCATGCCGTAGCCCTGCACCAGCGGCAGGCCCAGGCCCAGAAAGCAGCGCGCGATGGCAGGCGAGAGCGGTGCGCCGCCGCTCACGGCCACGCGCACGCGGCCGCCGAACTGCTCAAGCAGCGGGCGCGCCACCAGGGGCTCCAGCACGATCCAGGGCAGTCTGGCCCAGGTTCCGGCGGTGCGCTCGTCTTGCGCGCTGGGCGCTGGCAGACCGTGCACCATGCAAAAACGCCGCCAGCCCACGGCCACGGCCGCCTCGAACAGGCGGGTCTTGATGCGCGAGGGTGCCAAACGCTCCAGCACCTTGGCATGCACACGCTCGTAAATGCGGGGCACCGAGACAAGTACCGTGGGGCGCACGGTGCGCAGGTCTTCTGCCAGCAGCGCCACCGAGCGCGCATAAGCCACGCAGCTGCCCGCCGCCATGGGCAGGTAGTAGCCAGCGGTGCGTTCGAAGGTGTGTGACAGCGGCAGGAAAGACAGAAACACGTCGTCCACCGTGGGCTGGATGCGCTGCAGCACGGCCTTGACGTCCGAGACCACATTTCGGTGCGTCAGCATCACGCCCTTGGGCTTGCCCGTGGTACCCGAGGTGTACACGATGGCCGCCAGGTCGGCCGCGCAAGGCGGCGTCTGCATCGGTGGATTGCGCGTGGCACGTGCCAACCAGTCGGTCAGCGCCATCAGCGGGACGAGTCCCGTGGCATCGCTGCGGGCATCGGCGCGGGTAAGCACCACGGCCAGGAGTTGTGGCAAAGGGGTGCCTACAGCCTGGATGCGCTCCCATTGTTCCCGGGTTTCCAGCACCAGCAGGGAGGCTTCGCAGTCGGAGAGGATGAAGGCGATGCTGCCCGGGTTATCAATGGCATGCAGCGGCACGGGCACGCAAGCCAGAGCCAGGGTGGCCTGGTCAATGCTCATGGCGTCGAGCCCGTTGGGCAGCAAAATGGCGACGCGCGCGCCGGTGGGCAGGCCCATGGCAGCCAGTGCCCGCGTCCACAGCCCCACGCGCTCGCGCGCCTGCGCCCAGTTCAGAGTGACCCACGCCTGAGCGCCGGCATCGAAGGCACGATAGGCCTGCGCTGCGGGCGTGCTGGCGGCACGGTAACTCAGCATTTGGGGCAGGGTATGGACACCGGCGAGGTCGGCAGGAGCAGAGGTCATCGTATTTGGTGGGCGGGGAGGTGCGCGCGCAAGGGGTCAAACATAGGGTAAACCCGCAGATGATACCGGCTGCCAATGCAGCCCGAGCCCCATTCAGGTGGCAGCTTCGAGACCCTGGGAAAAATGCTTCTGCATGGCGCACACCGCGGCATCGGCGTCGCGTGCCTGCAGTGCGGCCATGACATCGCGGTGCTCTGCCAGCGAATCCTCGATGCGCCCCTGCTTGAACAGCGACTTGTGGCGATTGAGTTTCATCACCTTGCGCAGGTCGGCCACCATCTGGCTGCGCCAGCGGTTGTCGGACAGCTCCAGCAGCCGCATGTGGAAACGCTCGTTGATGGCAAAAAAGCGGTCGCGCTCGTCCGTGGCGGCTTCCAGCTCGGCGTGCAGCTCTTGCAGTGAGCGCAGCGCTTCGGCCGTGGCGGTGCGCGCCACCACGCCGGCGGCGTCGCTCTCCAGCAGGCTCAGCAGGTGGTACACGTCGCGCAGGTCTTTTTCAGACATTTCGGTCACATAGGCGCCGCGCCGCACCTTCATCGTGACCAGCCCTTCGGCGGCCAGCACCTTGAGCGCCTCGCGCAGCGGGGTGCGGCTGATGCCGAATTCTTCCGCAATCTTCAGCTCGTCCACCCAGCTTCCGGGCTCCAGTTCACGGCGGAAGATGCGCTGGCGCAACTGCTCGGCCACTTCTTCGTACAGTGCGCGGGGCGTGAGGGTGAGGGCTGACATGGGAGCGATTGTAAGCTGCAAAGAATATTTTGAATGAATAATTATGAATGATGTAAACTCCAGCGCACTACAGGGAATGCCCTGAACCAGTCCAATGCAACCGTCGGAGAAGCCCCGCCATGAGTGACCACCCCAAGCCAGCCGTGCCCGAATTTGTCCCTGCCAGCCTCGACGCCTGGGCCAAAGCTGCCGCCAAATCGGCACCGGGCGGTGATGTGAATGCTCTGAACTGGGTTACACCCGACGGTATCACCGTCAAGCCGCTGTACACCGCCGAGGATACGGCCCAGCTTGCGCACACCAATACCTTGCCGGGCTTCGAGCCCTACCTGCGCGGCCCGCAGGCCACCATGTACGCGGTGCGACCCTGGACGATTCGCCAGTACGCGGGCTTCTCCACAGCCGAGGAATCCAACGCCTTCTACCGCAAGGCGCTGGCCGCTGGCGGGCAGGGCGTGAGCGTGGCGTTCGACCTGGCCACGCACCGCGGCTACGACAGCGACCACCCGCGCGTGACCGGCGACGTGGGCAAGGCCGGCGTGGCAATCGATTCCGTCGAGGACATGAAGATCCTGTTCGACCAGATTCCGCTGGACAAGGTGAGCGTCTCCATGACCATGAACGGTGCCGTGCTGCCCGTGCTGGCGGGCTACGTGGTGGCGGCAGAAGAGCAGGGCGTGAGCCAGGACAAGCTCTCGGGAACCATTCAGAACGACATTCTGAAAGAGTTCATGGTGCGCAACACCTACATCTATCCGCCCAAGCCCTCGATGCGCATCATCGGCGACATCATTGGCTACACGGCCAAAAACATGCCGAAGTTCAACTCGATCTCGATCTCGGGTTACCACATGCAGGAAGCCGGGGCCAACCAGGCGCTGGAACTGGCCTTCACGCTGGCCGACGGCAAGGAATACGTCAAGACCGCCATTGCCTCGGGCCTGGACGTGGACGACTTCGCCGGGCGCCTGAGCTTCTTCTGGGCGATCGGCATGAACTTCTACCTGGAAGTGGCCAAGATGCGCGCCGCGCGCCTGCTGTGGTGCCGCATCATGAAGGAAACCGGCGCCAAGAACCCCAAGAGCCTGATGCTGCGCACGCACTGCCAGACCTCGGGCTGGAGCCTGACGGAGCAGGACCCCTACAACAACATCGTGCGCACCACCATCGAGGCCATGGCGGCCGTGTTTGGCGGCACGCAAAGCCTGCACACCAACGCGCTGGACGAAGCCATCGCGCTACCCACCGAATTTTCATCGCGCATCGCCCGCAACACGCAGCTCATCATCCAGGAAGAAACGCACATCACCAACGTGGTGGACCCCTGGGCCGGCAGCTACATGATGGAAAAGCTGACCCAGGACATGATGGATGCCGCCTGGAAGATCATCGAAGAGGTCGAAGCCATGGGCGGCATGACGCAGGCCGTGGACAGCGGCTGGGCCAAGCTCAAGATCGAGGCCGCCGCCGCCGAGAAGCAGGCGCGCATCGACTCGGGCAAGGATGTCATCGTCGGCGTGAACAAGTACAAGCTGGCCAAGGAAGACCCGGTCGAGATCCTGCAGATCGACAACATGAAGGTGCGCGACGGCCAGATCGAGCGCCTGAAAAATATCCGGGCAAAACGCGATGCAGCCAAGGTACAGCAAGCGCTGGATGCTCTCACTTCTGCAGCGCAGACGGGTGAAGGCAATCTGCTGGAGCTGTCCATCAATGCCATGCGCCTGCGTGCCACCGTGGGCGAGGTGAGCGATGCGCTGGAAAAGGTTTACGGGCGCCACCGCGCCGATACGCAAAAGGTGACCGGTGTGTACGCTGCTGCTTATGACTCTGCCGAAGGCTGGGACAAACTCAAGGCTGAAATCGCCGCTTTCGCCGAGCAGGAAGGCCGCCGCCCCCGCGTGATGATTGCCAAACTGGGCCAGGATGGCCACGACCGTGGCGCCAAGGTGGTGTCCACCGCCTTTGCCGATCTGGGCTTCGACGTGGACATCGGCCCGCTGTTCCAGACCCCCGAGGAATGCGCGCGCCAGGCCATCGAGAACGACGTGCACGCCGTGGGCATCTCCACCCTGGCCGCCGGCCACAAAACGCTGGTGCCCGCCATCATCCAGGCGCTCAGGGAGCAGGGCGCGGACGACATCATCGTGTTTGTGGGCGGCGTGATCCCGGTGCAGGACTATGACTATCTCTACGAAGCGGGCGTCAAGGGCATCTACGGCCCCGGCACCCCCATCCCGGCCAGCGCCAAGGACGTGCTGGAGCAGATTCGCAAGGCGCGCTTGACCAACTGATAGATTCGATATATATCTATTGGTATATATCAGTCATTTGGAGAAACCGATGTCCGATCTCGCCATTGCCAAGGTCTTCATGAATGGCCGAAGCCAGGCCGTGCGCCTGCCCAAGGAGTTTCGCTTCGACACCGATGAGGTGACGGTCGAGCGGCAGGCGGACGGGGCCGTGGTGCTGCGCCCGGTACCTGTGGATGCGCATGCCGCCTGGATGGCCCGCGTGATGGCCGCCGTCCAGGGGTTTGAAGGCATGCCCGACGAGATTGAGCGCGACAAAACGCCGCCACGCGATGTGCCGGGCTGGGATTGAGGATGCCGCGTTATTTTCTGGACACCAATATCTGCATTTACGCCCTCCACCGGCGCGTACCGCAGGTCTTGAACACTCTGCTGTCGAAGAAGAAGGAAGAACTGGTGATACCCACTCTTGTGGTCGCAGAGCTGGCGGCGGGCGTGATGGGCAGCGGGCGCGCAGACGCCAACCGCGCAGCATTGACCGCTTTTTTGGAGGAGATGACCGTGGAGCCCTGGCCTGGAGCGGCTGCTTGGCACTACGCACGCGAATCGCGCCGACTCAAGGCGCTGGGGCGCCCTATCGGCATGTTCGATCTTCTGATCGGATGCCAGGCGCTGGCCGATTCGGAAGGCATCCTGGTCACCCACAACGTGCGAGAGTTCGAGCGCATCGAGGGCTTGCGCATCGAGGACTGGATGGAGGCCACTGGTGCTTGACGCCATCCTTCACGGCACTCCCGCGCAGCAGCGGCGCGCCATGGCCAAGGCTATCACGCTGCTCGAATCGACCCGCGCGGACCACCGCGCGCAGGGCGATGCACTGCTCACCGCTTTGCTGCCGCACACCGGCAAGTCGTTTCGCCTCGGCATCAGCGGCGTGCCCGGCGTGGGCAAGAGCACCTTCATCGAGGCGCTGGGCCTGTACCTGATCGCACAGGGCCTGCGCGTGGCGGTGCTGGCGGTGGACCCGTCCAGCAGCGTCTCGGGCGGCTCCATCCTGGGCGACAAGACGCGCATGGAGCACCTCTCGATGAACGAGCGCGCCTACATCCGCCCCAGCCCCAGCAGTGGCACGCTGGGCGGCGTGGCCGAGAAGACGCGCGAGAGCATGCTGGTCTGCGAGGCGGCGGGCTACGACGTGGTGATCGTCGAGACTGTGGGCGTGGGCCAGAGCGAGACGGCCGTGGCCAACATGACCGACATGTTCGTGCTGCTGCAGCTGCCCAACGCGGGTGACGACCTGCAGGCCATCAAGAAGGGCGTGATGGAGATCGCCGACCTCGTGGTCATCAACAAGGCCGACATCGACAAAGCCGCCGCCACGCGCGCCGAGGCGCAGATTGCGTCGAGCCTGCGCCTGCTGAGTCAGCACGGCAACCCCGAGCACGCCCACCACGACCAGACGCAATGGCACCCGAAGGTGGTGCAGATCAGCGCCCTGCTGGGCCAGGGGGTGGATGCGTTCTGGTCTGCCGTGCAGCAATACCGCCAGTTGCAGACGGCCAATGGCCGCCTGGCCGCGCGGCGTGAAAAGCAGGCCCTGTCCTGGATGTGGGAACGCATCGACGCCGGGCTCAAGCAGGCGTTTCGCCAGCACCCGCAGGTGCAGCACCTGCTGCCGCTGCTGCAGCAGGATGTGGCGGCGGGGCGCATCGCCCCCTCGACTGCGGCAAGAAATCTGCTCTCAGCGCAATACGGGTCTGCGCTGGCAGCTATGAATTAAATAGCAAACAACACCACCACAAGTTCACACAAAGGACGAACCATGCAAGACATCCTGGACCAACTGGAGAAAAAGCGCGAGCTGGCCCGCCTGGGCGGCGGTCAAAAGCGCATCGACGCCCAGCACAAGAAAGGCAAGCTCACCGCGCGCGAGCGCATCGAGCTGCTGCTCGACGACGGCACCTTCGAGGAATGGGACATGTTCGTCGAGCACCGCTGCACCGACTTTGGCATGGAAGGCAACAAGATCCCCGGCGACGGCGTGGTCACCGGCTACGGCATGATCAACGGTCGGCTGGTGTTCGTGTTCAGCCAGGACTTCACGGTGTTCGGCGGCGCCCTGTCTGAGACGCATGCCGAGAAGATCTGCAAGGTCATGGATCAGGCGATGAAGGTGGGCGCACCCGTGATCGGCCTCAACGACTCGGGTGGCGCACGCATCCAGGAAGGCGTGGCCAGCCTGGGTGGCTATGCCGACGTGTTCCAGAAAAACGTGATGGCCAGCGGCGTGGTGCCCCAGATCAGCATGATCATGGGCCCCTGCGCTGGCGGTGCCGTGTATTCGCCCGCCATGACCGACTTCATCTTCATGGTCAAGGATTCGAGCTACATGTTCGTGACCGGCCCCGAAGTGGTCAAGACCGTGACGCACGAGGAAGTGACGGCCGAGGAACTGGGCGGCGCCATCACCCACACCAGCAAGAGCGGCGTGGCCGACATGGCGTTCGACAACGACGTCGAGGCGCTGCTCATGCTGCGCCGCCTGTACAACTACCTGCCGCTGAACAACCGCGAAAAGGCCCCCGTGCGCCCGAGCAACGACCCGGCCGACCGCGCCGACCTGTCGCTCGACACCCTGGTGCCCGACAACCCGAACAAGCCGTACGACATGAAGGAGCTGATCGTCAAAACGGTGGACGACGGCGATTTCTTCGAGCTGCAGCCCGAATACGCGAAGAACATCCTCATCGGCTTTGCCCGCATGGAAGGCCAGACAGTCGGCATCGTGGCCAACCAGCCCCTGGTGCTGGCGGGTTGCCTGGACATCAAGTCGAGCATCAAGGCGGCGCGCTTCGTGCGCTTCTGCGATGCGTTCAACATCCCCGTGGTCACCTTTGTGGACGTGCCCGGCTTCATGCCCGGCACCAGCCAGGAATACGGCGGCATCATCAAGCACGGCGCCAAGCTGCTGTACGCGTTTGCCGAATGCACCGTGCCAAAAATCACCGTCATCACGCGCAAGGCCTACGGCGGCGCGTACGACGTGATGAGCTCCAAGCACCTGCGCGGCGACGTCAACTTCGCCTGGCCCAACGCCGAAATCGCCGTGATGGGCGCCAAGGGCGCGGTGGAAATCATCTTCCGCGAAGACAAAAACGACCCCATCAAGCTCGCCGCCCGCGAGGCCGAATACAAGCAGCGCTTCGCCAACCCCTTTGTGGCGGGCGCACGCGGCTTCATCGACGACGTGATCCTGCCGCACGAGACGCGCAAGCGCATCTGCCGCTCGCTGGTCATGCTGCGCGACAAGAAACTTGAAAATCCGTGGCGCAAGCACGGGAACATTCCGCTGTAAATCGCGGCGCCCACCATGGCACGCTTCGACCCCAAAAGCTACTCGGGCCTAGATCGGCTTGGACGAATTGCACTGTCCGAGAGCTTTCACTTGCGCGAATTTCTATACAGTGAGATCGCTGTTCAGTACCAGTTGAGAAATGTTCCGGACAAAGGCGGCATCGATACTGCCGTAGAAGCCGGTTCAAAACTGTGCCAACTGTTGCTTGAACCGCTTCAACAGCAATTCGGGCGGATTCACGTTCGCTCTGGTTATCGCAGCCTCGAAGTGAATGCTGCTGGTGTTGGAAAACACAATTGCGCAAAAGATAACCGGGGGTTTCACACTTGGGATCACCACAGCGAAAGCAACGGTATCGGTGCAACAGCATGTATTAGCGTTCCGCGCCTTTCCAAGGCAGTGCTTGCAGACAAAGTGGCATACGAATCCATCGCTTGGTGGATATACGACCAGTTGCCCGGATGGAGCCATCTGGAGTTCTTTGCCACTGCGGAGCATTCTGATGAAGTGTGTTTCAACATTGGCTGGCTGGCCCAGCCGTTGAAAGCTATGACTTCCTGGCGAGGTGGGGCAAAAGAAGACTTGCTCAAACGTCTCCCCACGACCCAAGAGAGGGCCGTGCTTTCTCAATCGTTATTGAATGCCTGTGGCATCTGAACCGAAGATTCAGGAGTACTTTATGTTTTCAAAAATTTTGATCGCCAACCGTGGCGAAATTGCCTGCCGAGTGATTGCAACGGCAAAAAAAATGGGCATCAAAACCGTCGCCGTCTACTCTGATGCCGACAAGGAAGCCCGCCACGTCAAACTGGCCGACGAGGCCGTGCGCATTGGCGCAGCGCCCTCGCGCGAGTCGTATTTGCTGGCCGACAAAATCATCGAGGCCTGCAAGCAGACCGGCGCGCAGGCAGTGCACCCGGGCTACGGCTTCCTGAGCGAGAACGAGGCCTTTGCCCGGCGCTGCGAAGAAGAGGGCATGGCCTTCATCGGCCCCAAGCATTACTCCATCGCGGCCATGGGCGACAAGATTGCGTCCAAGAAGCTGGCCCTGGAGGCCAAGGTCAACACCATTCCGGGCTACAACGACGCCATCGCCGGCCCCGAGCAGGCGGTGGAAATCGCCAAGGGCATCGGCTACCCGGTGATGATCAAGGCCTCGGCCGGCGGCGGCGGCAAGGGCCTGCGCGTGGCCTTCAACGACAAGGAAGCGTTCGAAGGCTTTGCCAGCTGCCAGAACGAAGCGCGCAACAGCTTTGGCGACGACCGCATCTTCATCGAGAAATTCGTGCAGGAGCCGCGCCACATCGAGATCCAGGTGGTGGGCGACAGCCACGGCAACGTGATCTACCTGAACGAGCGCGAGTGCTCCATCCAGCGCCGCCACCAGAAGGTGATCGAAGAGGCGCCCAGCCCCTTCATCAGCGACGCCACCCGCAAGGCCATGGGCGAGCAGGCGGTGCAGCTGGCCAAGGCCGTGAAATACCAGAGCGCGGGCACGGTGGAGTTTGTGGTCGGCAAGGACCAGGACTTTTACTTCCTGGAGATGAACACCCGTCTGCAGGTGGAGCACCCGGTGACGGAATGCATCACCGGGCTGGACCTGGTGGAGCTGATGATCCGCGTGGCCGCCGGCGAGTCATTGCCGCTCACGCAGGCTGAAGTCAAGCGCGACGGCTGGGCCATCGAGTGCCGCATCAACGCCGAGGACCCGTTCCGCAACTTCCTGCCCTCCACCGGCCGCCTGGTGCGCTTCCAGCCGCCCGAAGAGAGCATGTTCCAGTCCGACATAACCAAAAAATACGGTGTGCGCGTGGACACGGGCGTGTACGAGGGCGGCGAGATCCCGATGTACTACGACTCGATGATCGCCAAGCTCATCGTGCACGGCACGGACCGCAACGACGCCATCGCCAAGATGCGCGCCGCGCTCAACGGCTTCGTCATCCGCGGCATCAGCAGCAACATCCCCTTCCAGGCCGCGCTGCTGGCACACCCCAAGTTCGTCACCGGACAGTTCAACACCGGCTTCATTGCCGAGCACTATGCCAAGGGCTTCTCGGCCGAGGACGTGCCGCACGACGACCCCGACTTTCTCGTTGCGCTGGCCGCCTTCATGCACCGCCGCTACCGCGCGCGTGCCTCGGGCATCAGCGGCCAGCTGGCCGGGCACGAGGTGAAGGTGGGCGAGCAGTTCGTGGTGGTCACCCTGGGCCATGAGGGCCAGAACCAGCAGGCGCAGGTGACGGTGTCCGACTTTGAAGGCAAATCGGGCTCCAGCGCAGTCATGGTGGGCGGTAAAAGCTATCAAATCAGTAGCAATGCCACCCTGGGCCAGATCCGCGTGCAGGGCAGCTGCAACGGCCAGGGCTTTACCGCCCAGGTGGAGCGCGGCGTGGGCAAGAACCCGCTGGCGCTGCGCATTGCGCACAACGGCACGCAGATCGATGCGATGGTGTTCTCGCCCCTGGGCGCCAGTCTGTACCAGCTCATGCCCTACAAGGCGCCGCCCGACCTGTCCAAATACCTGCTCTCGCCCATGCCGGGCCTGCTGGTCGATGTGGCCGTGCAGCCGGGCCAGACGGTGCAGGCTGGCGAAAAGCTGGCTGTGATCGAGGCCATGAAGATGGAGAACATCCTCTTTGCCGCGCAGGACGGCGTGGTCGGCAAGATCGTCGCGGGCAAGGGCGAGTCGCTGACCGTGGACCAGGTGATTCTGGAATTCCAGTGAAATCCACCCGGTGTCGAGAAAGGGGCCTCGCGCCCCTTTTTTGAGTCTTTTTGGCCTCTGGCGCTTATGCATCAAGCGCTAAAAGCTATCAATTAAAGAGCAGCCCAGCGCTGCAACAGGAGAATCCGATGACAGCCAACACCGCGCAACGTCCCTTCAAGGTACTGGGCATCCAGCAAGTGGCCATTGGCGGCACCGACAAGGGCCGCATGAAAAAGCTCTGGGTGGACATGCTGGGCCTGGAACAGACCGGTACGTTCCAGAGTGAACGCGAGAACGTCGATGAGGACATCCTGGCCATGGGGCAGGGCGCCTTCAAGGTCGAGGTGGACATCATGCAGCCGCTCGACATCGACAAAAAGCCCGCCGTGCACACCACGCCGCTCAACCACATCGGCCTGTGGATCGACGACCTGGCCGCCGCCGTCGAGTGGCTCACCACGCAGGGCGTGCGCTTTGCGCCCGGCGGCATCCGCAAGGGCGCGGCGGGGTTTGACATCTGCTTTCTGCACCCCAAGAGCAACGACGAGTTCCCGATTGCGGGGGAGGGCGTGCTCATCGAACTGGTGCAGGCGCCGCCGGATGTGATCGCCGCGCTCGGCTGACCGCCGGGGAGGGGAGGCCCTCAGACCGACACCAGGATGTCGCTCTGCGATTCGGCCAGCACATGCTTGGTCACGCTGCCCAGCAGCAGGTTCTCCAGCGCGCTTTCGCCGTGCTTGCCCATCACGATCAGGTCGCAATCCAATTCCTGCTCTTGGTCGATGATGCGCACGGCCGCGTCGCCGTACTGCACGATGGTGTGGCAGTCCTCGGGCGCCAGGGCGGCCGCCTGGCACAGCGCCTGCAGTTTTTCGGTGGCCTCCTGCCGCGCCACCACGCGGTAGTGGCTGATGGTGTCCTCGTCCACGCTGGCATAGCGCAGGTGGCCTTCAAAAGGCACCTCGAACGCATGCAGCAGCACCAGCTCGGCCCCCGGGGCGATGCGCCGCGCAAGGGCCATCGCGGGCAGGGACGCGGCTGAAAAATCCACCGGCACCAGCACGCGGCGATACGGCTCGTGCGGCGCCTGTTTGACCACCAGCACCGGGCAGGGCGTGCTGCTGAGCACGCGCAGGGCCGTGGTGCCCATCAGCAGGTGGCGCACCACGCTTTCGCCCCGGGCGCCGCACACCAGCAGGTCGGCCTGCAGGCTGCGCACCTGGTGGGCCAGTTCGGTAGTCAGCACGCCCGTGACCAGGTGCGTGTGGGCTGCCACGCCAAAGCGGGTCTGCAGCAGATCCACCAGTTCCCGCAGCTTGTGCTGCGCGGCGTCGAGCACGCGCTGGCGCAGCGCCTCGGGCGTGGCGGCCATGAACTGGCGCAGGCGCTCCAGCGGCGCCAGGTTGGCCACATGCAGCAGGTCCAGTGCGGCCGATGTCTCCTTGCACAGCAGGGCAGCCCGCTCGGCCGCGCGGCGCGCGGGGGCCGAGAGGTCGGTGGCGGCCAGAACGCGCTGAAGGGGGGGCATGGCGATCCTCCGGGTGGGTTGTTCGCCGCGTGATCCGCAGCCCGGTGAAGGGGCAATGGGTGGGCGCGACCGGCGAAGCTGGTTAAACTTTTTTCAGACCATTCTCGCCCATCCTTGCGCAGCCGGCCGCAAATCACCCTGCACACAAGGCACCGCATCCATGCATCCACCTGCGCCCTCTGGCAAACGCTCCGCTGCATCGCCCATGCCCTGGCACACCATGACCCCGGCCGACACAGCGCAGGCATTGCAGACGGGTGACCAGGGCTTGAGCGAGGCGCAAGTGCGCGAGCGGCTGGCCGCTTATGGCCCCAACCGCCTGGCCCCGCCACGGCGGCGCGGGCCGCTGCTGCGGTTTTTCATGCAGTTCCACAACATCCTGCTGTATGTGATGCTGGGCGCTGCCTGCATCACGGCGCTGCTGGGGCACTGGGTGGACACCGGCGTGCTGCTGATGGCGGTGCTCATCAACGCCGTCATCGGTTTCATTCAGGAGGGCAAGGCCGAGTCGGCGCTGGACGCCATTCGCGCCATGCTATCGCCCCACGCCATGGTGCTGCGCGGCGGCCAGCGCCGCGAGATCGATGCGGCCGATCTGGTGCCGGGCGACAGGGTGCTGCTGGCCTCGGGCGACCGGGTGCCCGCCGACCTGCGGCTGGTGGCGGTCAAAGAGCTGCGTGTGGACGAGGCGGCGCTCACCGGTGAGTCGCTGGCTTCTGAAAAATCCACCGACACCGTTTCCCTGGATGCCCCGCTGGGCGACCGCGAGGGCATGGCCTATTCGGGCACCCTGGTGGTGTCTGGCCAGGCCACCGGCATCGTGGTGGCCACGGGCAGCGCCACCGAGCTGGGCAAGATCAACCAGATGCTTTCGGGCATCCAGAGCCTGACCACGCCGCTTCTGCGCCAGGTGGACCGTTTTGGCCGGGTGCTGGCCCTGGCCATTGTGGTCATATCCGCCGCCACTTTTGTCCTGGGCACGTGGTGGCGCGGCCATGCGCCGTCCGAAATGTTCATGATGGTCGTGGCGCTGGCGGCAGCGGCCATCCCCGAGGGGCTGCCCGCCATCATGACCGTGACGCTGGCGCTGGGCGTGCAGCGCATGGCCCGGCGCCACGCCATCATCCGTCGCCTGCCCGCCGTCGAGGCGCTGGGCTCGGTCACGGTGATCTGCTCCGACAAGACCGGCACGCTGACACGCAACGAGATGACCGTACAGCGCGTGGTGTGCGCGGGCCATGTGTTCGATGTGGGCGGGGTGGGCTACGCCCCGGTGGGCGATTGCAGCATTGATGGCCGCATCATCGACATGGCGCACTACCCGGCGCTGGCCATGGCCGTGCGTGCCGGTGTGCTGTGCAACGATGCCCGCCTGAACGAGGAAGACGGCCTGTGGCATGTGGTGGGCGACCCCACCGAGGGCGCCCTGCTGGTGCTGGGCGGCAAGACGGGGTTCACGCAGGCGCTGGGCGAGCAGGCCTGGCCCCGGCTCGATTCGATCCCGTTCGAGTCGGAGCACCGTTTCATGGCCACCTGGCACCGCGACAGCGACGGCGACGCGTGGATCTTCACCAAGGGCGCGCCCGAGCGCATTCTGGACATGTGCAGCGCCCAGTTGGGGCACCACGCCGAGCAGCCGCTGGATGTGGACACCTGGCGCCGCATGGCCACCGACACCGCAGCGCAGGGGCTGCGCCTGCTGGCACTGGCGTGCAAGCGCGCCGCGCCGGCCAGCGGCAGCCTGGCGTTTGCCGACATGGAGTCGGGCTTCACGCTGCTGGCGCTGGTGGGCATCATCGACCCGCCGCGCGAGGAGGCCATGCGCGCCGTGGGCGAATGCCACCATGCCGGCATCCGCGTCAAGATGATCACCGGAGACCATGTCGAAACCGCACGCGCCATTGGTGCCCAACTGGGCATTGGTGTAGGCAAACCCGCCATCACCGGGGCCGAGGTGGCCATGATGGACGACGCCGCCCTGCGCCGTGTGGCCATGGAGGTGGACGTGTTCGCCCGTGCCAGCCCCGAGCACAAGCTACGCCTGGTCAAGGCCCTGCAGGACGACGGCCAGGTGGTGGCCATGACGGGTGACGGCGTGAACGACGCACCCGCCCTCAAGCGCGCCGATGTGGGGGTGGCCATGGGCATGAAGGGCACCGAGGCGGCCAAGGAAGCGTCCGACATGGTGCTGGCCGATGACAACTTTGCCACCATCGCCAGCGCGGTGCGCGAAGGCCGCGCCGTGTACGACAACATCCAGAAGTTCGTCCTCTTCATGCTGCCCACCAACGGGGGCGAGGCGATGGTGGTCATCGCCGCCATTCTGTTTGAACTGGCTCTGCCGTTGACCGCAGCGCAGGTACTGTGGATCAACATGGTCACCTCCAGCACGCTGGGCCTGGCGCTGGCGTTCGAGCCGGCCGAGCGCGGCATCATGTCGCGCCAGCCCCGTCCGCCGGGCGAGGCGCTGCTGTCGGGCTTTTTTGTCTGGCGGGTGCTGATGGTGTCGCTCTTGATGATGACCGGCGCCCTGGGCCTGTTCCTGTGGGAACTGCAGGCGGGCACGAGCCTTGAAACGGCGCGCACCATGGCCGTCAACGCCGTGGTGGTGGCGGAAATGTTCTACCTGCTCAACAGCCGCTTCATTCTGGCGCCGGTGCTCAGCCGCCAGGGGCTCACGGGTAACCGCGTCATCCTGCTGGCCTTGCTGGCCTGCATTCCGCTGCAAATTGCTTTCACCCACGCCCCGATCCTGCAGTCCATCTTCGACTCCACCGCGCTGACGATGCTGGAATGGGCCAAGGTGCTCGGTGCCGGGCTGCTGGTGTTCTGCGTGGCCGAGCTGGAGAAATCCATCATCCGGCGTAGCCCCCTGGCCGCGCGTCTGGTGCACGCCTGATGCGTGCCCACAAGGAGTCCCCATGACCTGCCAAGCCAGCCCCACCGCCGCGCCCGGATGCATCGTGCTGGCCACAGACCTCAGCGCGCGCTGCGACCGCGCTTTGGACCGCAGCGCGCAGCTGGCGATGCAATGGCACGCGAAGCTGGTCGCCCTGAACGTGCTCGACCCGGTGGCCTTGCCTGACCAGGCCCTGGCCTGGGCCGGTGGCGCCAGCAATGACGAACTGATGCAGATGGCCCGCCAGGAGCTAACCCGCGATCTGGCCGGGCTGAAGGTGCAGGCGCATCCCCGCATCGTGCGCAGCAACGATCCCGCCGAGGCCATTGCACAGGCGGCCCTTGCCACCCGCGCCGGGCTGGTGGTGACGGGCGTGGCCCGCAACGAGCCTCTGGGCCGGTTTTTGCTGGGCTCCACGGTCGAACGCCTGGCACGGGTGCTGCAGCCACCCTTGCTGGTGGTGCGCGACCGGGCGCATGCCCCGTACCGGCGGGTGCTGGTGGCCACCGATTTCTCGGTGGCTGCACGCCAGGCGCTGCAGACGGCGGCGCGGCTGTTCCCGGCGGCCGATCTGCGGGTGTACCACGCCCATGCGGCCCCGTTGTCTGGCCTGGGCGATGCAGACTTGCAGGCGCAAGCACCCCAGGCCGTACACCAGGCCTGCGCCGCCTTTGTGGTGCAGAGCCAGCTTGCGCCTTCCGTAACCCTTCAGACGGTGGTGGAGCGGGGCGCCGTGGCCTCCACCCTGCCGCGCTACGTGCGCGCGCAGCAGATCGACCTGGTGGTCGTCGGCGCCAAGGGCGGGAGTGCCCTGCGTGACCTGCTGCTGGGCAATACCGCCGCCGAACTGCTGCAATGGCTGCCGTGCGACACCCTGTTGGTGCGCGACAGACTGCCCGAACCGCCTGTTTGACCAGCGCTTGATGCGCAAAGCGCCAACCCCTGGCGGGCGCCTGCCGCAAACAGCGTCTGTCGATGCCGCAGCCCGTGTACTGCAGCACTGGTGACCCAAAAAAAAGGAGCGCCGGGCAGGGCGCTCCTTTTGAAAATGCTACCGAATCAATAGCTGTCAGCGCTTGTCATGCAAGGGCTGGAGGCTAATTTTTCATTCAATTACTTCTTCAGGGGGCAGGTGTTGATACCCAGCAGTGTGTAGGCCGGGCAGAAGCCGAACAGGCCCGTGGCCAGGGGCACCACGCCAATCCAGCCCCACAGACCCACCGTGCCAGTGGCTGCCAAGGCAATCAGCACCAGGCCGACAGCGACACGCAGAATGCGGTCCAGGGATCCAGCGTTGGTTTTCATAGGTTTCCTTTCGAGTTGATAACGGATTGTGACCGCACCTGGTTACTTGAGGCGCTGGCCGGTACTGTCGTACACCTGCAGTTCAATGGGGATGCCCTGTCCCACGCTTTGGGTGACGGTGCAGTAGGTTTCAAACTGGTCCAGCACCCGGTCCAGGTGCTCCAGCGAACTGGCCGGAACGCCGAGGTGCAGTGCGGCGGTCATTTTCAGCACCCGAAGGCGTTTCTGGTCGTTGCGGCCTACCTCGGCGTCGACGGTGCAGCGCAGCGGCTCGGGTGCCTGCTTGAACTTGCGCAGGGCAAACAGCAGCGAGTCCGAAAGGCAATTGCCCACGGCCGCCGCAAGCAACTGCACGGGCGAGGGCCCCTGACCACTGCCCAGCGGCGCGGGCTCGTCGGCCTGCAGCACGGCAATGCCTTCGCCAAAATCCACGTCAAAACAGTAATCGTGCTGCTGCCGCAGTGTGATCCGAACATTGCTCTCGCTCATGGAAGACCTTTCAAAGTCGCTGTGACGCCCGCTGAATGCTACGCCCTGTTTGCAAGGCGACTGCCCCCACCGAGAGTCCGTTGGTCACCTGGGTGTACCCCAGTTGCCGCAGCCACTGCGCCGCCATCTCCGATCGTGCGCCTGAAACGCAATACAGCACCAGGGGCGCCGCCTTTTCGGGCAGCAGGGCCGGGGCGTCGGTGGTGAAGCGGTCCAGCGGCAGATTGATGGCGCCCTGCACATGGCCGGACGCGAACTCGATGGGAGAACGTACATCCACCAGCACCACGGCTGTGTTGTCCATTGCCATGCTTCAGCAGCCCGGTTGCAGGCCCAGCTTGCGCAGGATGCTTTCCATCAGGCACCACTGGGTCAGGCCGCTTTGCAGCAGGTTTACACCCACAAAAGCCGTGAACGCCAGCCACCACGGGCTGACGAACAGCGGGCTGCCCTCCACGCCCAGAGCCAGCGAAAGAAGAATGAACAATCCGGCCATCAGACGAACAAACTGCCACGATTTCATGTGCGACTCCTTCCCGTCAGGGAAACAATTGATCTTGTTTGCATTATTTAGCCAAACAGTTAATTAGTCAAATGCTGTATTATGAGCGCATCGCACTCCCCAAAGCACCGTCCGCCCATGAAAAATCTCCCGCCCGAGGCGCTGCAGCAGGTGGCGTCGTACTTCCAGACCCTGGCCGAACCCACGCGTCTGCGTATTCTGAACCTGCTGCGCCAGGGTGAACACAACGTAGGCGAGCTGGCCCAGCTGTGCGGCTACACGGCCGCCAACATTTCGCGCCATCTGTCGCTCATGACGCAGCAAGGTTTTGTGGCCCGCGAAAGCAGGGGCACCAGCGTGTATTACAAGATTGCCGATGACTCGGTCTATGCCCTGTGCGACCTGGTCTGCGACAGCATCGCCCGCCAGTATGAACGGGCTGCCAAAAGCCAGCAGGCGTTGCTGGCACGCGAAGACAAGTAGCCTCAACCGCTACGGGCGCCCTGGGGTTCGCCCAGGCAGGGGCTGCAATCACCCGGGCCGGAACCTTTCAGAGCCCCGGCCCGGGTAACGCTCATGTTCGCCGCAGAGGCAGCGGCACCTCGGGCGGGATCGGGCACACATAAGGCTTACCTTCGCGGCGTGCGTGCAGTTCGTGCCGTGCTGCCGAAAGCACCTCGGGCTTGCGCAGCAGGTCAATGGTGGTGGCAGCCAGAATCTTCGCGGCCTGCAGCATGCCGATGTGCGCCAGCGAGGTCTTACCCTGTGACACCATTTGCCACGAATGGAACGGTGTGCCGAATGCGTAGCAGGCCACCCAGGCCTGTGCCGTGGGCGTGACCCAGCTCACATCGGCCACGTCGGTGGAGCCATACAGCAGCTCTTCGCGGTCGGGGTGGTAATCCTTGATGCCATCGAACAATTCCGTGACCTGGCCCCGCAGCACACGGCCCAGTGACCGACCGGCTTCCTCGACATCGCTTGCGCCCAGCGTGGCGTGGTGCTGTCGCGCCTGCGCGCGTTCGGTCTCGCCCACGGGCAGGCGGCCGAGGTGCTGCATTTGTGCGTACAGCACCTGGTTCAGCGCAGTGTTCTGCAAGAGGTTGGAACACGCCTTGTCGAACCGGATCTCGAGCTCGCAGCCCGTCATCAGGGCGGCGCCACGGGCCACGTTCTGCACGCGTTCATAAAGCTCCGCGGCGTCGTGGTTGCGCGCCGCGCGGATCAGGTACAGAACCTCTGCCCGTGCCTGCACCACGTTGGGCGACAGGCCGCCGCTGTCGGTGACGGCATAGTGCACGCGTGCGCTGTGCGGCATGTGCTCACGCAGGTAATTCACGCCGACATTCATGAGCTCCACCGCATCGAGTGCGCTGCGCCCCAGGTGCGGAGCATTGGCGGCATGGGCGGCCCGGCCCTTGAAGACAAAGCTGGCCTGAATGTTCGCCAGCGTGCTCTGGTCAAACACGCCGGTGAGGCTGGCAGGGTGCCAGGTGAGGGCTGCGTCGAGGTCGTCAAAGACACCGGCACGGGCCATGAAGGTCTTGCCCGAACCCCCTTCCTCGGCCGGGCAGCCATAGAAGCGGATGCGGCCAGGCAGACCGTTGCTGCGCAGGTGTTGCTGAACCGCCAGCGCGGCCAGGTGTGCCGCAGCGCCCAGCAGGTGGTGGCCGCAACCATGGCCATTGGGGCCGGGGCTGTCGGCCGAAGGCATGCATTGCAGCGCACCGCTTTGCTGGTTCAGTCCGGAAAGCGCATCGTATTCGCCCAGCAGTCCGATCACCGGGCCTTCGTTGCCATATTCGGCAACGAAGGCCGTGGGAATATCTGCCACGCCGTGCTGAATCCGAAAGCCGGCCTCGGCCAGCCCTTGGGTATGCAGTCGGGCCGATGTTTCCTCGGCATACCGGATTTCGGCCAGCGACCAGATCCGATCGCTCAGCGCAATGATCCGGGGCGCCTGCTGCTCGAAAAAGGGGCGCAAGGTGTCAAGAGGGTGCATGGAGTGCTCTCATTCCGCCTTGATGCCGGCCTTCTGGATGATGGCCCGGTTGCGCTTGACCTGCGATGCAATCAAGGTGGGGAATTCCTCAGGAGCGCCCTCTGCCAGTGACACCCCCATTTTCTGCAATCGTGCCAGTGTGTCGGGGGCATGCACGGCCTTGATGGCGGCATTGCGCAGCTTTTCGGCCACGGCGGGCGGCGTCTTGGCGGGAATCACCAGGCCAAACCAGCTGATACCCAGGTCATTGAGCTCGGAATAGCCCAGTTCCTTGAAGGTGGGTACGTTGGGTAGCTCGGGAACCCGCTGGGCGCTGGCCACGGCCATGGGCAGCAGCTTGCCTGCCTTCAGGTGGGGCAGTGCCGATGGAATCTGGTCGGGCATGATCTGCACTACACCGGCCAGGGCGTCGTTGAGAGCCGGTCCGTTGCCGCGGTAAGGCACATTGGCCATTTTTACGCCCAGGGTGTCGTTGAACGACTCGACCATGATCTGCCCCAGGCTGCCGATACCCGGAACCGCCGCGCTGTAGTGGCCGGGCTGGGCCTTGAGTGCTGTGATGAAGCCGGCGAAATCCTTTACACCCATGCCGGGGTGCACCATGTAGACCGAAGGCATGCTCACCAGGTTGACCAGCGGTTGCAGCTTGGCGTTGATGCCCTCGGCCTTCGGATACAACGCCGGGTTCACGGTCATGGTGCTTGCGGTGGCCATGCCGATGGTGTAGCCATCGGGTGCCGCCAGGCTGACCGCTTCGGTTCCCAGCATGCCTCCGGCTCCGCCACGGTTGTCCACCACCACGGCCTGGCCCAGCGTGCTGCGCATGCCATCGGCAATGACACGGGCCACCAGATCCGTCGAGCCGCCGGCTGCGAACGGCACAACCAGCTTGACGGGCTTGGAGGGAAAGTCGGTCTGGGCAAGCACGCTCAGGGGCAGCATGCTCAGGGCCAACAGGGAGGCGCGGCGGGACAGCGCGCGGGAGAAACAGCAGGTCATGGCAACATCCGATCAAAAAATGGACAGAGGGCGCCAGGCTCGAGGTTCGCCGTGGCGTGCGGTTAATGTAAAAACCAGGTCTTGGCCTGACCAGCCGTTTTTGCCTTGCAGCTATCGGCCTTGTCGATACCCCGTACGCCACCAGAACCCCCATGACCCTCGCACCCCATCCCCCCTTCGACACTCCCGCCTGGAATGCGGACATCTCCAGTCTGGGCAGGGTGCTGTTCAACCGTATGGCCACCCACGGGCGGCTGCGGCAGCTGCACCTGCTGGTCGTGCTGGAAGATTGCGGCAGCATTGCACGTGCAGCAACGCAATTGCACATGAGCCAGTCCGCCGCGACGCAGGCGCTGGCCGAGCTCGAGCGGGTGGTCGAGGTGCTGCTGTTTGAGCGGCATGCACGGGGTATTCGTCCCACCTCGGCGGGGCGCGCCATGACGGCAGCGGCACGAAAAGCCTTGGCCGGGCTTGCGGAGGCAGCCGAGTCACTGGCGGCCATTCGGCAGGGGGCGGCCGGCTCCCTGCGGCTGGGTGCCATTCCGGCGGCGGCCTGTGCGCTGGTGCCCGGACTGCTGGCGGGGTTCTACGCCGCCCATCCGGACGTGCACCTGGAACTGCACGAAGACACCGGCGCCCGCCTGCTGCCCATGCTCACGGCGGGCGGGCTGGATGCGGTGTTCTGCCGTGCCCCGCAAGGCCTGCCGGCGGGCTTTGTGTTCGAGCCACTGCTGGACGATGACGTGGTGGTGGTGGCTGCAAGCCACCACCCGCTGGCTGGTCAGAAACGGCTGTCGCTCGACGCGCTGGCAGGCATGCGCTGGATTCTTCCAGTCATGAACATCCAGTTGCGTGCAATCTTCGAAAACCAGGTGCTTTGCCGCCTGCCACAAGCCCGGTGGTTTCCGGTGTCCACCGTATCGTTGCCGGTCATTGAAGGCCTGCTGCAGCAGCCACAGGCGGTTTCACTGTTGCCACTGAGCATTCTGGCGGGGCTGCAGGGCAACGGCCGGGTGTGTCGACTCGATGTCGACCTGTCTGCCTCTCTGGCACCGCTGGGCGTGGCCTGCGTTCAGACCAGCCCCTCCCTGCTGTTGCAATCCTTGCTGGCCCCGGCCCGGCAGGCCAGGGCGTCGGGCCCCAAAGAAACAACGGGCGCTGCAGCCTGATGCCGCAGCGCCCGTTTCAGCCGGTCAAGGCCCCAGCCGTGCCGGTCAGCCCTTTTTCAGCAGCATCTTGATGACGCTGGAGAAGTCTTCGCCACCGTGCCCGCCCACGCTGTGCGCCGCGTAGATGGCGCGGGCCATGCCGCCCAGCGGGGTGCTGGCCTTGGTGGCGATGGCGTTTTCCTGCGAGAGGCCCAGGTCCTTGAGCATCAGGTCGGTGCCGAAGCCGCCTGCGTAGCCCTTGCTGGCGGGGGCGTTCTCGTGCACGCCGGGGAAGGGATTGTACTTTTCCAGCGCCCAGTTGCCGCCGGAGCTGCGGCGCATGATTTCGCTCAGCACTTTCGGGTCCAGGCCGTTGGCCACGCCTAGGGCGATGGCCTCGCTGGTGCCCACCATCAGGATGCCCAGCAGCATGTTGTTGCAGATTTTGGCGGTCTGGCCGGCGCCCACGCTGCCGGCGTGGAAGATGTTGGCGCCCATTTTTTCCAGCAGGGGGCGGGCGCGTTCCAGTTGGGCTTCGCGGCCGCCGACCATGAAGGTGAGCGTGCCGGCGATGGCGCCGCCGGTGCCGCCGGAAACGGGCGCGTCGATGAAGTCGATGCCGGCGGCTTCAGCCGCCTTGGCGACCTTCTGGCTGGTGGCGGCGGCGATGGTCGAGCTGTCGATCACCAGCGTGCCCTTGGCGATGCTGGCCAGCAGCTTGCCGTCGCCCAGGAACAGGCCTTCGACGTGCTGGCTGGCGGGCAGCATGGTGATGACGGCTTCGGCACCCTGCACGGCATCTTGTGCGCTGGCGGCGGCCTGGCCGCCCCCGGCGACCACTTTGGCCACGGCGTCCTGGCTCAGGTCGAAGGCTTTGACGCTGTGGCCCGCCTTGATGAGGTTGATGGCCATGGGGGCGCCCATGTTGCCGAGGCCGATAAAGGCGATTTGCATGTCTGTCTCCTGGGGTTAGTAATCAAAATGTGCTGTAGCGCTCTATCAGCAAGCGCTAGCAGCTATCAAAAACCTAGCGAATCGCGTCCGGCGCGTCGCCGTCGAGCATGCGCCGGGCGATGATGACGCGCATGATTTCGTTCGTGCCTTCCAGGATCTGGTGCACGCGCGCGTCGCGCATCAGGCGCTCCAGCGGGTATTCGCGGATGTAGCCGTAGCCGCCGTGCAGTTGCAGTGCTTCGTTGCAGACGTTGAAGCCTGCATCGGTGGCGAAGCGCTTGGCCATGGCGCAGTAGGTGCTGGCGTTGGCGTCGCCCGCGTCCAGCTTGCTGGCGGCCAGGCGCACCATCTGGCGCGCGGCCACGAGCTCGGTGGCCATGTCGGCCAGCTTGAACTGCAGCGCCTGGAAGCTGGCGATGGGCTTGCCGAACTGCTTGCGGTCGTGCATGTACTGCTGGGCGTGCCCCAGCGCGCCTTGGGCTGCGCCCACCGAGCAGGTGGCGATGTTGATGCGCCCGCCGTCCAGGCCCTTCATGGCGATCTTGAAGCCTTCGCCCTCGCGGCCCAGCAGGTGGTTGGCGGGGATGCGCACATTGTCAAAGCTGATCTGGCGCGTGGGCTGGCTGTTCCAGCCCATTTTTTCTTCCTTCTTGCCATAGCTGATACCCGGCGTGTCAGCCGGAACGGCAAAGGCGCTGATGCCGGCGGCGCCCGATTGCGCATCGCCTGTGCGCGCCATGAGCACCAGCACGTCGGTAGCACCCGCGCCGGAGATGAAGGCCTTGGAGCCGTTGATGACGTATTCGTGGCCCACCAGCTCGGCGCGCGTCTTGAGCGAGGCGGCGTCCGAGCCCGCGCCGGGCTCGGTCAGGCAGTAGCTGGCGAGCTTTTCGCCGGTGGTCAGCAGCGGGCCCCAGTGGTCGCGCACCTCGGGCTGGGCCCAGGTGCCGAGCATCCAGGTGGCCATGTTGTGGATGGTGATGAAGGCGGTGGTGGAGGGGTCCACGGCCGCCATTTCTTCAAAGACCAGCGTGGCGTCAAGCCGTGGCAATGCCAGGCCGCCTGCGGCTTCGGGCGCGTACAGGCCGCAAAAACCCAGTTCACCCGCTTTGGCAATCGCCTCTTTGGGGAAGATGCCCTCGGCATCCCAGTGCGCCGCGTGGGGGGCCAGCTCGGCCAGGGCGAATTGGCGCGCGGTGTCGGCAAAGGCGCGCTGGTCTTCGGTCAGTTCAAAGTCCATGGGCTGGTCTCCGGATCGGGTGTGCTTTTGTTTTTATAGCTGATGGCGCTTGACTGGCAAGCGCTGGAGCCGATTTTTCGCGAAATTCTTGTCTGCGGGCGCGTCGCATGAAACCGACGCGGCCCAGGCCAGCAGACGCCGCGCAAGGGCCGCCCTGCCGCGCTGGCGTCGTCCCCCCTCCCGCAGCGCGCAGCGATGCGAGAGAGGGGGGAAGGCGCGCAGCGCCTCAGGGGGGAGTTACTTCAGACTAATCGTCGTGTTCACACCCTGGCCCGCCGTGCTGTCGTCAAACCAGCGTGCCGTCACGGTCTTGGTCTGGGTGTAGAACAGGATGACCTGCTTGCCGTAGGGGCCCAGGTCGCCGAGCTTGGAGGCGCGCGAACCGGAGAACGAGAACAGCGGCACCGGCACGGGCACCGGCACGTTGATGCCGACCTGGCCCACGTCGATTTCTTCCTGGAACTTGCGCGCGGCGGCGCCACTTTGCGTGAACACGGCCGTGCCGTTGCCGTTGGGGTTGGCGTTGATGAACTCGATGGCTTCGTCCAGGTTGGCGGCGCCCACCAGGCTCAGCACGGGGCCAAAAATTTCCTGGTCATAGATGGCCATGCCGGGCTTGACGCCGCTGAAGATGGTCGGGCCGACGAAGTTGCCCTTTTCGTAGCCGGGCACCTGGGGCTTGCGGCCGTCGAGTTCCAGCGTGGCGCCATCCTGAATGCCGCGCTCGATCAGGCCCTCGATGCGCGACAGCGCAGCACACGAGATGACCGGGCCCACGTCCGTGCCCTTTTCGGTGCCACCACTGATCTTGAGCGTCTTGGCCTTGGCCACCAGGTCGGGAATCCACTTCTGGGCCTCGCCCACCAGCACCACCACGGGCAGGGCCATGCAGCGCTGGCCTGCGGCGCCAAACGAGGCACCGGCGATGGCGTTGAGGGTTTGTTCCTTGTTGGCGTCGGGCAGGATGATGGCGTGGTTCTTCGCGCCCATCATGCACTGCGCACGCTTGCCGGCCAGGGTGGCGCGGTTGTACACATGCGTGCCCACCTTGGTGGAACCCACGAACGACACGGCCTTGATGTCCGGGTGGTCGCAGATGGCGTTCACGGCCATTTCGCCGCCGTGGATCACGTTCAGCACGCCAGGCGGAATGCCGGCTTCCATCGCCAGTTCGCACAGGCGCATGGTGACCATCGGGTCTTGTTCGGAAGGCTTGAGCACGAAGGTGTTGCCCGTGGCAATGGCCATCGGGAACATCCACAGCGGAATCATCGCCGGGAAGTTGAACGGGGTGATGCCGGCGCACACGCCCAGGGGCTGCAGCAGGGTGTAGGTGTCCACGCCACCGGCCACGTTGTTGGCCAGCTCGCCCAGTTGCAGGTTGCCGATGCTGGCGGCATGCTCCACCACTTCGAGGCCACGGAACACATCGCCTTCGGCGTCGGGCAGGGTCTTGCCCTGTTCGGCGGTCAGCATGGCGGCCAGTTCGCCCATGTTTTCGCGGATGAGCTGCTGGAGCTTGAGGAAGACGCGGGCGCGTGCGCCGATGGGGGTCTTCTTCCAGGTCTTGAAGGCTTCCTTGGCAGAGGCCACGGCAGCGTCAATTTCTTCAGCGGTGGCAAACGGCACGCGGGCCAGCACCTGCTGCGTGGCGGGGTTGACCACGTCGCGCCATTCGGTGGTCTTGGATTCAACGAACTGGCCGCCGATCAGCAGCTTGACGGTGGGGGCCTTGACGGCGGTGGATGCATCCATGGGGTTGTCTCCTGAATAAAACGGGGCGGCAACACTGCCGACTGCACGCATGGTAGCTGTGCGAAATTATCTGCACAAGAGACAATAACGCACCTGAGATTTGCAAATTTGCACATTGACGGCCCACGAACCCCGACCGGTCCCCCCATCACAAAGGCTGGTCTCCCAGCTCCCGCATCCGCTCGGGGATGTCACGGCGGGTGTGCAAAACACGCCAGACATCGATGTGGTCGGCCGCCTCCCGGTAGAAAACCAGATAAGGGTAGCGAGTGAGGGGCCACGTGCGCAGGTTGGGGATGCCCAGGGCGTGACCGTAGCGTGGGGAGCCTGTGGCAGCGTGCTGGCCAATGTGCCGATATGCCTGCTCCAGGGTGTCGATGAAGCCCAGGGCTGCGTCGGTGGCGTTCTCGCTCAGATAGTGGTCGACCGCTGCTTCGACGTCCGCGTTGGCCTGGGAACGCGCAACGACGGGTTTGGCCTTCACGCCTTGGTACCCGATGCCGGGCCTGTTCGCACACGTTGCCGCAGTGCGTCGAAGTACGACGGGTCTGCCACCGGGCCAGGGGCCGACGCGGCTCCTTGAAGCAGCACGTCACGCAGGTGGCTGCGATCCTGGTCGGCGCGGATCAGCTCGCGCACGTATTCGCTGCTGGTGCTGTAGCCCCGTTCTGCCACCTGGGTGTCCACAAAAGATTTGAGGGCCTCGGGCAGGGAGATATTCATGGTGCTCATGCCGCGAGAATAGGCGTCTTGGCAAAATTTGGCAAGAAAATCAACAGATCCAAAGCGGTTGTGCGAAATTATCGGCACAAGAGACAATAACGCACCTGAGATTTGCAAATTTGCACATTGGTGGCCGCTGGGCCACCGCACGGAGACCGCCATGGACTGGGACAACCTGCGCTATTTTCTGGAACTGGCCCGCGCCGGCACGCTGGTGGGCGCGGCGCGGCGCCTGGCGGTGGACCACACCACCGTGGCACGGCGCATTCAGGCGCTGGAGAAGCAGATGGATGTGGCCCTGTTCGCACGCGAGGCCGGGGGCCACCGCCTGACCGAGGCAGGGCGGCAGCTGCTGCCGCAGGTCGAGGCCATGGAGAGCGCCTTCCAGTCGGTGCAGAGCGCCGCACCGGGCACGCCGGGCGCATTGTCGGGCGTGGTGCGCATCGGCACGCCCGAAGGCTTTGGCACCGTGGTGCTGGCGCCCCATCTGGCACAGTTTGCCCTGGCGCATCCCGGGCTGGTGATCGACCTGCTGGCCTTGCCGCGGCTGGTGCACCTCTCGCGGCGCGAGGCCGACATTGTGGTTTCACTGGAGCGCCCGGAGCGGGGTCCCGTGGTGGCCATCCGGCTGACCGACTACGTGCTGCAGCTTTACGCCGCGCGCAGCTACCTGCAGGCGCACGCGCCCATCACCGCACGCGAGGACTTGCGTGGCCACACCTTCATCAGTTACATCGACGACCTGCTGTTCAGCAAGGAGCTGCAATTGCTGGGCGAGCTGCACCGGCCCGAGCACTATGCCCTGCGCAGCACCAGCATCCTGGCGCAGTACGAGGCCACGCGCTGCGGCGCCGGCCTGGCGGTGCTGCCCGCCTTCATCGCCGAACGCGACCCCGATCTGGTGCGCGTTCTGCCGGGCGTGGCGCGCTTCACGCGCACCTTCTGGATGTCGATGCCCGAAGAATCGCGGCACTTGGCGCGCATGCAGGCCACCTGGACGCTGGTGCGGGAGGCAGTCGATCGGCAAAAAGACCTGCTGCTGTCGCATAAGTCAGAAGGGTGACCAAAGATAAAAAAACTGCCGTACGCACTGCGTTTGCGCATTGGTGGACAGGCGACGCGTTATGCTGTCGCGGTTTTTCCTGGCGCGCACCGCGCCGCCGATCCGCAGTGCTTTCCCGAATTCGTCCAACCCTCTCCGAGCCTTCGGGCAAGCTTCCTCTGTGGCCCTGGCTCACGGGGCTGGCCGTTGCCGTTGCCGGGCTGCTCATCAGCGGATGGCTGCACCAACTTCAGCACGCCACGCTGGCAGCCACCGGGCAGGCGCGTTTCGAGCAAAAGGCGGTCGAGTTTGCCGATGCCCTGGCGCAGCATGTGGCAGCGCACACCGAAATCATCTTCGGTTTGCGGGGCTTGTTCGTCTTGCAGCCTGACATGGGCCGTGCCGAGTTCGACCGGGCCGTGCGCGAGCTGGATCTGGCCTCGCGCCATCCGGGGGTCAAAAACCTGTCCTTCACCCGTTGGGTGCCGGCCGCCGATCGGGAGACGTTTGAAGCCCGTGTGCGTGCCGACACCTCGTTGCGCCCCGAAGGCTATCCCGACTTTGCCATTCACCCCGCCGGTGAGCGCCCCGAGTACTTTGTGGCCGATTTCCTCTGGCCCCATGACGACAACCTCCGGCTGATGGGGCTGGATATCAGTTCCCAGCCGGTGAACCTGGCATCGATGCACTACAGCCGCGAAAGCGGCAAGGTGGTGGCGTCGGCGCCGTTCGAGCTGCTGCAGGAGCGTGAAAACCGGATGGGTTTTGTCATCCGGGTGCCGGTGTTTGCGCACAGCGCGGCAGACGGCACGCGCCGTTTTGTCGGTGCGGTGGCTGCCACGGCGCGCGTCCACGACATGGTCACGGACATCGCCCGGGACGGTCGCATGGATGGGCTGGCTGTGTCGATCACGGACATGGGTACGGTGCGCGCGGGCGCTGAGCCCGAGCCTGAGCGGATGGTGTTCCAGAGCCCCTTGTTCGACACGCTGGGCCCTGGCATGGCCGTGCAGCGCGTGCTGGAAATTCACGACCGGCGATGGCAACTGGGCTTCAAACCGGCGGTCAATTTTGTTTCACCCGCCGAGACAACCCTGCAGCGGGTGTCTTTCCTGGTGTCGGGCCTGGCGGCGCTGCTGCTGGGTGCAGTGGTCACGCTGCTGTCGCGCCAGCGCGCCCAGGCCCTGCTGCGCGTGCATGCCTCCGATGCCGCACGCGCCGAAAGCGACAAGCGCTTTCACACCTTGTTCAACCAGGCCGCCGTGGGCGTGGCGCTGGCGGAAACCGGCAGTGGCCGGCTGGTGGCAGTCAACCAGAAGTTTTGCGATGTGATGGGCCGTGCGGCACACGAGCTGCGCGGCGCCCGGCTGGCCGACTGGCGCGACCCGCGTGACGCGGCTGCGGACGATGCGCAAATGGTCTGCCTTGCCGAAAGTGAACAGGGCGAATTCACGCTGGAGATGCGCTGCACCCGTCCGGACGGGCAGGTGGTGTGGCTGGAGCGCACCGTATCGGCCATGCACATGGCCGGGATGCGCCATCGGCACCACATTGCCGTGGTGCAGGACATCACCGAGCGCAAACGCATGCAGGACGAAGTGCGCGGCAGCGAGATGCGCATGCGTGAAATGCTGCATCGCCTGCCGGTGGGCTTGTTTCTGGTGCGGCGCGACGGGCGCATATCCAACCGCAATGAGTACTTCGAGCAGTTCACAGGTTATACCCAGGACATCATGCCCACGTCGACCGAGTGGTGGCAGATGGCCTACCCCGACCCCGAATACCGGCGTCGCGCGCATGCGCGCTGGACAGCGGCACGCCGCAAGGCCGAGGCTGACCGGACGCCCATCGCCCCGGTCGAGTACCGCATCCGCTGCAGGGATGGACAGGACCGCAGCGTGGACATTGCCGGTGCCATGGTGGGCAATGACTTGCTGGTGACGCTGATCGACCTCACGCAGCGCAAGGCGGCCGAGGAAGAAATCAAGGCCCTGGCGTTCTACGACACCCTCACGAAGCTGCCCAACCGCCGCCTGCTGGTCGACCGCATGGAGCAGGCGCTGGCCACAGCCGGGCGGCACCGGCGCCATGGAGCGCTGCTCATTCTGGACCTGGACAACTTCAAGTCGCTCAACGACACCCGGGGCCACGACAAGGGCGACGCCCTCCTGATGCAGGTGGCCTGCCGCCTGCACGAGTGCGTGCATGCGGATGACACCGTGGCACGCCCGGGGGGCGACGAGTTCGCGGTGCTGCTGGAAGACCTGGGCGATACCCCTGAAGAGGCCGCAACGCAAAGCGAGGAAATGGGCCAGAAGATTCTGGCTGCGCTGCGCGCCCCTTACCTGATCGAGGGCGAGGTGCACCACAGCACCATGAGCATCGGCATGACGGTGTTTGGCAGCGCACCGGTCAGCGTGGATGAATTGTTCCGGCGCAGTGAACTGGCCATGTACCAGGCCAAGGCGGCCGGACGCAACACCCTGCAGTTTTTCGACCCGCACATGCAGGCTGTCGCCACGGCGCGTGCCGCGCTCGAGGAAGACCTTCGGACCGGGCTGGAGCAGCACCAGTTCGAGATGTTTTTTCAGCCCCAGATGGACCACGGCCGCATCACCGGGGCCGAGGCCCTGCTGCGCTGGCGCCATCCGCGCGATGGTTACGTGTCGCCGGCCCGCTTCGTTCCGGTGGCCGAAGACAGCGGCCTGATCCTGCCCCTGGGCCAGTGGGTGCTGGAGCGGGCCTGCGCCACCCTGGCGCAGTGGGCCCTGGACCCGGTGCTTTCGGAGCTGACCCTGGCAGTCAATGTGAGTGCACGCCAGTTCCTTCAGCCCGGTTTTGTGCAGCAGGTACTGGGCGCGCTGGCCAGCACCGGCGCATCGGCCCGGCGCCTCAAGCTCGAGCTGACCGAAAGCCTGCTGCTGCAGGATATCGACGAATCGGTGGCGCGCATGAACGAGCTGCAGTCGTATGGGGTGGGCTTCTCCCTCGACGACTTTGGTACCGGTTATTCATCGCTGGCCTACCTCAAGAGCCTGCCACTTGATCAGCTCAAGATCGACCAGAGCTTTGTGCGCGATGTGCTGACCGACCCCAACGACGCATCCATTGTGCGCACGATCCTGGCACTGGGCGCCGGGCTGGGCCTGCAGGTGATTGCCGAAGGCGTGGAGACCGAGGCGCAACGGGATTTTCTGGAACGCCACCACTGCCACGCATGGCAGGGTTATCTTCTCAGCCGCCCGATTCCGGTCGAAGCCCTGGTTCAACTGGTGCGCGATCGTGCCGGCGGTTAAAACCCCCTGAGCGGCTGCGCCGCTTCCCCCTTCTGTTGCAGCGCGGTGCGCTGCGCAAGGGGGACAACGCCAGCGCACGCAAGTAGAGCGGCGCCTACGCAGCATGGCGGCCCTTGCGCGGCGTCTGCTGGCCTGGGAACATCCCCGTGCACAACGCAGCGCAGGTTACGGCTGCGGTGTGCCTTGCGTTTCCATCGGCCTGGGCTCCAGCGTGAACCCCGGGTGCTGCCCCGTCAGCAGCAGAAACATCGCGAACACCGGCCCCTGCATGGTGCGCTCATCCGTCGAGCTCTCCAGCGCTTGCCAGGTGCGCGACTGCACGCCGCCCCGGCTGCCGGTCTGCAGCGGGTAACCCATCAGCTCGGCGGCCTGCGCCTGGCTCAGGCCCGCGGCCATGCGCGCGGCCTTGAGCTGGTCTCCGGTGGGAACGGGCATGTGCAGGGGCGTGGGTGGCGCAGAGGTTTCGGGGTTCATGGCCGGCGTGCTGGGCAGGTTGCTGATGGCAAAAAATGCTATTTATTCAATAGCTGTTAGCGATGGTTGGATATGGGCTGGAGGCTGTCTTGATTGAAAATATCGGGCTGCCCAAGGCTAGATCAGCAGCGTGACCGCCACGATGAGCACACCCAGTGCCAGGTTCACGCCCACCAGGGTGCGGATGCTGCCCAGCGCCTTGCCGCCCGCAGCCCAGTCCGATACCGCCACCGCACGCTGCAGGCGCTTGAACAGCGCAAAACGGATATGGCCAAACAGGGCCATCATCACCAGGCCCAGCGTGGCCATGATCGTCCAGTCCAGCGGCATGGCAAAACTGCCACCGGCCTGCACGGTTTGCTTTGCCACCCGGCCGATCATCCACAGGCCGCTGCCCAGCACTACCACCACCGCCACGCTCACCGCGCCAAAGAAGCGCTGCAGCACGCCGTGCATGAGGTGCACGCGCTGCGCAGGCTCCAGCGACATTGCGGCAGGCCGCAGGAAAAAATGGGCAAACACCATGCCGCCGATCCACACAATGATGGACAGGACATGGACGAGCAGGAGGGCGTTGTAGAGCATGGGGAGGGGGCCTGAAATAAACACTGCTGGGCAACTGCGAACGTGTGCTGATTGTGCCGCCAGGCCCTCACAAGGCGGCAGGCCCGTGTGCCTTGGCCCTTTCGGATCAGGGGGCGTTGGTGTTGTGCCTCCCCTGGACCGGTGCACCGACTGACGCCTTGGTCCATGCGCTGGCGTGCGCCGTGCGCACCTGGTTGCCCCCGCTTCGTTTGGAGAGATACATCGCCTCGTCTGCGTGGCCCAGCAGGTGGTGGATTTCGCCGCCGTGTTCGGGATAGGTGGCTACGCCGATGCTGGGCTGGATGCGCAGCCGGTGGCCTTCCAGGTCAAACGGGTGGCTGAAGGCCCCCAGGATTTTTTCGGCTGCGGCGCTGGCGTGTCCGCTCGCCTGGCCGCCTTCGAGCAGCACCACAAACTCATCGCCACCCAGCCGCGCGACGGTGTCAGTGCCGCGTACGGACTCCAACAGCCGTTGTGCCACCCGCTGCAGCAGCAGGTCGCCCATGGCGTGGCCCAGGGTATCGTTCACTTCCTTGAATCGGTCCAGGTCGATGAACAGCAGCGACAGCCGTTTGTCGTCCCGCCGTGCGCGGGCCAGGGCGGTCTTGAGCCTGTCCAGAAAGAGCTGTCGGTTGGGCAGATGGGTGAGCTGGTCGTACTGCGCCATGTGCTGCAGCCGCTCGTGCATCTGCTGCCGGTAAATGGCCGCCGCGACCTGGGTGGAGACAAATTGCAGCAGCTCCTTGTCCTTGTCGGTGTAGCGGGCCTGCTCGGTGTAGCCCTGCAGCACCAGTGCGCCGATGGGCCCCGCCTGGGAGTGCAGGGGCACACCCAGCCAGTACAGCGGGGCGTGGTCGGCTGGCAAGGTGACGCGGCTGGGCAGAGTGGCGCGGGTTTCGGGCGTCAGCAGCAGGGTGTTGCCGTGGCGGATGACCTCGGCGAAGAGTGCGTCATCGCTCAGCGCCAGGGGGGCCGGGGCGGGGTGGCGCTCGTTGACGTGGTACGGGAAGCTCAACCGGTCGTGCTGCAGGTCGTACAGTGCCACCGCAAAGTTGGTGGCGGGTAGCAGCCTGCCGATGATCTGGTGGATGCGCTCGAACAGCGTCTCCAGCGACTGCGCAGTGTGGGCCGCCTCGGAGATGGCATAGATGGCCTCCTGCTTGGATTCGGTGAACTTGCGCTCCGTGATGTCGTGGGCCACCGCCAGCCGCACGTTGCGCTCAGGCACATACCGCGCCGTCCAGCGGATATGGGCCATCGTGCCGTCCTTGCGGAGATAGCGGTTTTCAAACTGCAGCTGCAGTTCGCCATCCATGATGTTCCGGGCCTGCTGTGCGGTGGAGGGCCTGTCGTCCGGGTGCACCAGATCCAGCATGCGCCGACCCACCACTTCCTGGGGCGCGTAGCCAAAGATCCGCTCGAACGCCGGGCTCACGAAAACGATGGTGCTGTCGGGCTCGACGATGCACACCGCGTCGAGCAGAAGATCCACCACGTTGAGAGAAGAAATGCTGTGCATAAGGCGTGGCGTGCAGATGCTTGGAGAGCCATCGAAGGCCCATTGTGCCGCGCCGGTGCGGTAGGGGTCTGACATGAACCCTATTTCCGCCCGCCAGATGGGACCATTACGCTACAGAACCGATAGCTGTGCACGCGGGGACGGTGGAGTCTGCCTGGGCAAGCATGCCCGGCGATTGACGACTTTTGCTATCTGGTTGATAGCTGCTAACGCATGCAGGTAAAGCGCTAGAAGTGTTTTTGACTAAAATTTGTGCTCCGGGGCATCTCCATCACTCTGGCGTACCAGTGGCAGGCCTTCGGCAAAGGCTGCGTGCCGGCGGCGCTCGGGTAACATCGGCCCCTTGCTTGCGGGCGGCATGTTGCAGTGCAGCGCGGCCTGCAGCTGTGTTGACCGGCCCTGGCCTTTGCGCCAGCGGCGCTACAGGGTGATCCGTGCGTCTCAACTCCATCAAACTCTCAGGCTTCAAGTCGTTTGCCGAGCCCACCAACTTCATGCTGCCAGGGCAACTGGTGGGCGTGGTGGGGCCCAACGGCTGCGGCAAGTCCAACATCATGGATGCAGTGCGCTGGGTGCTGGGCGAGTCCAAGGCCAGTGAATTGCGCGGCGAGTCGATGCAGGACGTGATCTTCAATGGCACCACCTCGCGCAAACCCGCCAGCCGCTCCAGCGTGGAGCTGGTGTTCGACAACCAGGATCACCGCGCCGGCGGCCAGTGGAACCAGTACGGCGAGATCGCCGTCAAGCGCGTGCTGACGCGCGACGGCAACAGCAGCTACTACATCAACAACCAGCCCGTGCGACGCCGCGACGTGCAGGACGTTTTTCTGGGCACCGGCCTGGGGCCGCGCGCCTACGCCATCATTGGCCAGGGCACCATCAGCCGCATCATCGAGTCGCGCCCCGAAGAGCTGCGCCTGTTCCTGGAAGAAGCGGCGGGCGTCTCCAAATACAAGGAGCGTCGGCGCGAAACCGAAAACCGGCTGCACGACACGCGCGAGAACCTCACGCGGGTCGAAGACATCCTGCGTGAACTGAACGCCAACCTCGAAAAGCTCGAAAAACAGGCCGAGGTGGCCGCGCGCTACAACCTTCTGCAGGCAGACGCGACGCTCAAGCAACACCAGCAGTGGTTCTTGAAGCGCGCCGATGCCGAGGAGCAGCAGACCAAGGTGCGCATGGAGGGCCTGCAGGCCGTCAACGACCTCGAAGCCCGCATGGCCGACCTGCGCCATGTGGAATCGGAGCTGGAGACCATCCGCCAGGCGCATTACGCCGCCGGTGATCAGGTCAACCAGGCCCAGGGCCGTCTTTACGAGGCCACGGCCGAGGTGGGGCGCCTGGAGGCCGAGATCCGCTACGTGATTGAAGGCCGCCAGCGCGTGGAGCAGCGCCTTGTCACGCTGGCCGAGCAGATCACCCAGTGGCAGGCCCGGCGCGAAGAAGCCGAGGTCGAGCTGGAAAACCTCGCCGGTGCGGGTGTCGATGCCGAAGAAAAGGCCGAACTGCTGGCCGCCCAGGTGGAAGAGCAGGCCATGCGCCTGCCCGACCTCGAAGACGCCCTGCGCCAAAGCCAGAACCAGGCGAACGAACAGCGCACCGCCGTGGCCCAGGTGCAGCAGCAGATCCAGGTGCTGGCCGCAGAGCAGCGCAACATTGACGAACAAAGCCGCCAGCTTGATGCCCGCCACGAGCGCCTGCGCGCCGACCTCAATGCCCTGGCCGCGCCCGACGAAGCGCGCCTGGCGAACCTGCGCAGCCAGCTCGACGAGGCGCAGGAAGCCCAGGAACTGGCCGCCGCCCGCCTCGAAGAACTGCAGGAGGCCGTGCCCCGCCTCGACAACGAGCGGCGCGCGCGCCAGCAGGCCGTGAACGACGAGAGTGCGCGCCAGGCCGACCTGTCGGCGCGCATGGAGGCCCTCAAGGCCCTGCAGGAAAAGGTCAAGACCGACGGCAAGCTGCGCCCCTGGCTGGCCAAGCACGGGCTCGACGGCCTGGCCGGCCTCTGGAGCCGCATCCACATCGAAACCGGCTGGGAAAACGCCCTGGAAGCCGCGCTGCGCGAGCGCCTGGGCGCGCTCGAAGTGGGGCGCCTGGACATGGTGCGCGGCTTCCTCGGCTCGGGCGGCACCGATGCGCCGCCCGCCAAGCTGGCTTTCTTCAGCCCGCCCGCCGCCGCGCAGCCCCCCACTGCGGCCCGCCTGCCGCGCCTGGCCAACCTGCTGCGCATCAACGACGCCGGTCTGCACGCGGTGCTCAGCGACTGGCTGCACGGCTGCTACACCGCGCCCACGCTCGACGAAGCCTTGGCCAAGCGCGACCAGCTCCAGGCCGGCGAAGCCATCTACATTCCGGGCGGCCATGCCGTCACCGCGCACAGCGTGGGCTTTTATGCGCAAGACTCCGAGCAGTCGGGCCTGCTGGCCCGCGCGCAGGAGATCGAGCACCTCGACAAGGAGTTGCGCGCCCAGGCGCTGATCGCCGAGGAGTCGCGCACGGCCCTGGTTCGCGCGGAAAGCGCGTATGCCGACGCCGCCCAGCGCCTGACCGGCGTGCGCCGCGAGGCCAGCGAAGCCCAGGGCCGCGCGCACGAGCTGCAGGTGGAGCACCTGCGCCTGGCGCAGCTGGTGGAGCAGACACGTGCGCGCAGCGAGCAGATCGGCGCCGACCTGGCCGAGGTCGAGGCCCAACTGGCCGACCTGCAGGAGCGCCGCGTGACGGCCGAGGCGCGCTTTGAAGAGCTGGACATGCAGCTCGCCGACAGCCAGGAGCGCCACGCCCAGCTCGGCGACCGTGTGATCGAGGCCGAACGCAAGCTGGCCGAGAGCCGCGAACAGCAGCGCAGCCTGGAGCGCCAGGCGCAAGAGGCCACGTTCTCGCAGCGCAGCCTGGAGGCGCGCCGCGCCGAACTCGCGCGCACCCTGGCCACCGCCGACCAGCAGGCGCAGGCCCTGCAGGACGAACGCCAGCGCGCGCAGGGTGAACTGGAGCGCCTCTCCGACGCCGCCGCGCAGGGCGGCCTGCAGGACGTGCTGGCGCAGAAGATGGAGCGCGAGAAGGAACTGGCCGCGCAGCGCAGCCAGTACGACGACCTCACCACCCGGCTGCGCGGCAGCGACGAGCGGCGCATGCAACTGGAGCGCGCCATGGACCCGCTGCGCGCCCGCATCACCGAACTGCAGCTCAAGGAACAGGCGGCGCGCCTGGGCCTGGAGCAGTACACCACGCTCCTGCAGGACGCCCAGGCCGACCTGGATGCCGTGGCGCAATCGGTGGCCGACGGCAGCGTGCGCCTCTCCAGCCTGCAGGGCGAAATCGACCGCCTGCACCGCGAAATTGCCGCCCTGGGCGCAGTGAACCTCGCCGCCCTGGAAGAACTGGCCATCGCGCGCGAACGCAAGACCTTCCTCGACGCGCAGACCGCCGACCTGCTTGAAGCCATGAACACGCTGGAAGACGCCATCCGCAAGATCGACGCCGAAACGCGCGACCTGCTCTCGGGCACGTTTGATTCAGTCAACCACCACTTCGGGCGCATGTTTCCCGAGCTGTTTGGCGGCGGGCAGGCGCGGCTCATCATCACCGGCGACGAAATCCTCGACTCCGGTGTGCAGGTCATGGCCCAGCCGCCGGGCAAGAAGAACCAGACCATCCACCTGCTCTCGGGCGGCGAGAAGGCGCTCACCGCCATCGCGCTGGTGTTTGCCATCTTCCAGCTCAACCCCGCGCCGTTCTGTCTGCTGGACGAGGTGGACGCGCCGCTGGACGACGCCAACACCGAGCGCTATGCCAAGCTGGTCACCAGCATGAGCAAGCAGGGCACCCAGTTCCTGTTCATCAGCCACAACAAGATCGCCATGGAAATGGCCGAGCAACTGATCGGC
>JANJVG010000128.1 GCA_024710165.1 Burkholderiaceae bacterium | reverse complement strand
TCGATGGGCTTGCACTGGCTGGCGGGCTTGAGGTACTGGTGGTCGGCCTTGTCGCGGTGCAGCGTCCAGGGCATGTGGCCGCGCAGCACGAACTGCTCGAAGCCGTTCATCAGCGTGGCGGTGGTCAGGCCGTACTTGAACCAGTTCTTGAAGTTGCGGTCCTTGTTCAGCTCGGTGTAGAGCCAGCTTTCCTCGAAGGCCTTGGGGTAGGCGCTGAGTTCGTCGTGCTGGCGCCCTGCGGCCACGGCCTCGTAGGCGGCTTCGCCTGCGAGCATGCCGGTCTTGATGGCAGCGTGGCTGCCCTTGATGCGGCTGACATTGAGGTAGCCCGCGTCGCAGCCGATGAGCGCGCCGCCGGGGAACACGGTCTTGGGCAGAGAGTTCAGGCCGCTGGCGTTGATGGCGCGCGCGCCATAGGACAGGCGCTTGGCCGTGACTTCGCCCTGCTCGTTCTCGAAGTAGTAGCGGATGTTGGGGTGGGTCTTCCAGCGCTGGAATTCCTCGAACGGGCTCAGGTAGGGGTTGGTGTAGCCCAGGCCGGTGACAAAACCCACCGCCACTTTGTTGCCTTCCATGTGGTACAGAAAGGCGCCGCCGTAGGTGTCGTTCTCCATGGGCCAGCCGGCGGTGTGCATGACAAAGCCGGGCTGGTGGCGGGCCGGGTCGATCTCCCACAGCTCCTTGATGCCGATGCCAAAGCTCTGCGGATCGCGGTTGTCGTCGAGCTTGTAGCGGGCGATCACCTGTTTGCCCAGGTGGCCGCGGGCGCCTTCGGCAAACACGGTGTATTTGCCCAGCAACTCCATGCCGAGCTGGAAGTTGTCGGTGGGTTCACCGTCCTTGCCGATGCCCATATTGCCGGTGGCCACGCCCTTGACGGCGCCCTGGTCGTCGTAGAGCACTTCGGCAGCGGTGAAGCCGGGGAAGATCTCCACGCCCAGCGCCTCAGCCTGTTCGCCCATCCACTTGGTGACGGCGCCCAGACTGACGATGTAGTTGCCGTGGTTGTGTGCAAAGGGCGGCAGCACCATGTTGGGCACGCGGAAGGCCGATGTTTCGCCAAGGAAGATGTAGGCGTCATCCGTCACGGGCTGGTTCAGCGGCGCGCCGCGCTCCTTCCAGTCGGGGATGAGTTCGGTCAGCGCCTTGGGGTCCATGATGGCGCCCGAGAGGATGTGCGCGCCGGGCTCGGAGCCTTTTTCCAGCACCACGACCGAGACATCCTGGCCTTTTTCTGCCGCCATCTGTTTGATGCGGATCGCCGTGGCCAGGCCGCCGGGGCCCCCACCGACCACCACCACGTCGTATTCCATGGACTCTCGGGGACCGAATTGGGCGAGGATTTCTTCGTTTGTCATGTGCGTCTCGTCGGGCGTTTGATAATGGGGTGATTTTGGGAACACAAGGGGTCGAACCCCTGTCTTGCACGTGACCGATTGTATGCATCTGCTTGCAGATAATCGAACGGTCGTTCTATTTCTTGATCTCGGGAGATTTTCTCAATGGCTTACAGCATCGATTTATCCGGCCGCATCGCATTTGTCACGGGGGCTTCGAGCGGTCTGGGTGCGCAGTTTGCCAGAACGCTGGCGCGCGCCGGCGCAGGTGTGGTGCTGGCGAGTCGTCGCATCGAAAAACTCAAGGAGCTGCGCGCGCGCATCGAGGGCGAGGGGGGAGATGCGCATGTGGTCGAACTCGACGTGACCGACCATGACTCCATCAAGTCTGCCGTGGCGCACGCCGAGACCGAGATGGGTTCCATCGACATCCTGGTCAACAACTCGGGCGTGAGCACCACGCAGCGCCTGCAGGACGTGACGCCCGACGACTACGACTTCATTTTCGATACCAACGTCAAGGGCGCGTTTTTTGTGGCCCAAGAAGTGGGTAAGCGCATGCTGGCGCGTTCGCGCGGTGCGGCGCCAGGCAGCTTCACGGGCGGGCGCATCATCAACATCGCCTCGATGGCGGGCCTGAAGGTGCTGCCGCAGATTGGCGCCTACTGCATGAGCAAGGCGGCGGTGGTGCAGATGACCAAGGCCATGGCGCTCGAATGGGGGCGTTTTGGCATCAACGTCAATGCCTTGTGCCCCGGCTACATCGACACCGAAATCAACCACCACCACTGGAATACCGAACAGGGCCAGAAGCTGGTGGCCATGCTACCGCGCAAGCGCGTGGGCCAGCCGCAGGATCTTGACGCGCTCATCGTCATGCTGGCCAGCGACCAGAGCCATTTCGTCAATGGCGCGGTGATCGCGGCCGACGACGGTTTTGCGGTCTGAAAGCGGGCTGGAAGCGCCCATGAAGATCGAGATTCCCGATACCAAAAAGCGGGTGTTCGAGATGTTGCTCCCCATTCGCTGGGGCGACATGGATGCCATGGGGCATGTGAACAACACCGTGTATTTCCGTTACATGGAAACCACACGCATCGAGTGGATGCGCTCGGTGGGCTGCAACCCTGACCCGCAGGGGCAGGGGCCGGTGATCGTCAACGCCTTCTGCAACTTCTACCGGCAACTCGAATACCCGGGCGAGGTGCTGGTGAAAATGTACGTCAGCGACCCCGGGCGCACCACCTTCGAGACCTGGTGCACCCTGGAGCGTACCGATCAGCCCGGTGTGGTGTGCGCTGCCGGCGGGGCCACCACCATCTGGGTGGATTTCCCGCAACAGAAGGCGCAAACGCTGCCCGACTGGATGCGGGCGCTGGTTGCCGTCTAAAGAGGCCGCATTTGAAGCCTTTTCGGACTCTAGCCTATACCGGGTAAGCGTTGTAAGCTATCGTATAGATAGCGTTACTTTTGCCGTGGCACCCGACCCATCAGATAGAACTCGGGGTTGGGCTGCATGCCGGCAAAGCTGGCCATGCGGTTGGACAGGCCAAAAAAGGCCGTGATGGCCGCGATATCCCAGATGTCTTCGTCGTCAAAACCGTGTGCGTGCAGGGCGGTGAAGTCAGCGTCGTCGATGGTGTGCGACTGCTGGCAGACCTTCATCGCAAAATCGAGCATGGCACGCTGGCGCGGCGTGATGTCGGCCTTGCGGTGGTTGATGGCTACCTGGTCGGCCACAAACGGCTTTTTCTCGTAAATGCGCAAAATGGCGCCGTGTGCCACCACGCAGTACAGGCACTGGTTGGCAGCGCTGGTGGCGGTGACGATCATCTCGCGGTCTCCCTTGGTCAGGTTGCCTTCTTCCTTGAGCATGAGTGCGTCGTGGTAGGCAAAGAAGGCGCGCCATTCGGCCGGACGGCGTGCAAAGCCCAGAAACACGTTCGGAATGAATCCGGCCTTTTCCTGCACCTCGAGCACCTTGGCCTTGATGTCTTCGGGCAGTTCGTTGATATCGGGGAAGGGGTAACGTGCGCTCATGGAAGGTCCTGTCTCGGAAGGTAGGGAAAGTAGACTGGAATCATACGTGCCGTTCGGATGCCGCCAAAATAGGCCACGGCGGGCCCCGTTTGCAGGCCCGCTGTCATTTTTTCCGGGCCGGCCCTGATGCGGGCACGGTACCACCCTTACAAGGAGAGATAAGCATGGATGCTGCACAGCAGGCACAGTTTGACAAAGGCCTGGCCACGCGCAAGGAGGTGATGGGAGAGGATTTTGTCGAGCGCGCCTTTGCGGGCATGACGGAGTTCACCCGCCCCATTCAGGAGCACATCACGCGCGCTGCCTGGGGCGAAACATGGCAGCGCGAGGGTATCGACCGCAAGACGCGCAGCCTGGTGACGGTGGCCATGCTGGCGGCACTGGGCCGTCCGCACGAGCTCAAGGGCCATGTGCGCGGCGCCCTGAACAACGGCGCCAGCGTGCAAGAGATTCAGGAGGTGCTGCTGCACACGGCCATTTACTGCGGTGTGCCGACCGCCGTGGACGCGTTCCGGGCAGCTGCCGAGGTGGTGGACGCCTGAGAGGCTGGGGGTGTTCAGCCCGCCAGGAGCTTGTGCACCAGATCGGCTGCGGTGGAGGCGTCGTATTTGCGCATCAGGCGGGCGCGGTAGATTTCGACGGTGCGGTGGCTGATCTCCAGTGCCTTGCCGATTTCCTTGGAGGTGAGGCCTTCGAGCAGTCGCGCTGCCACCTCGCGCTCGCGCCCCGTGAGTTCGGCCTTCACGGCGCGTTGCGAGCTGAGGTCTTCAAAGCTCCAGATGCCCGACTCGTGGGGTTCCTCGCGGTTGAGGGCGCGGCCCGACACATGGCACCAGAACAGCTCGCCGTTGGCGCGCTTCATGATGCGGCTGTCGGAGTACAAGCCCTTGACGTTGAGGATGGGCGCCATGACTGCGCCCAGGCGCTCGTATTCGTCGGCACTGGGGTAGAGCATCTGGAACGACTGCTCCAGCAGCAGTTCGCGTGAGTAACCGAACATCTCGCAGACGCGCTGATTGCAATCGACCATCGCGCGGTTGCGCGACAGGATCAGGCCCACCGGAGCCATTTCAAATGCGAGTCGGTAATCAACGTCCATAGTGCAATTCTTTAGGGAAAACTACTTATTAAAGTACGTAGTATCGTAGCGCATCCAACTTGTACAGGAGCGCTTCGTGAACAAAGTATTTTCCTCCGCCACGCAAGCCCTTTCGGGTGTGGTTGCTGACGGCCAGCTGATGGCTGTGGGCGGCTTCGGCCTGTGCGGCATCCCCGAGGCGCTGATCGATGCCTTGCGTGATTCCGGCGTGAAGAACCTCACGGTGATCTCCAACAACGCGGGCGTGGACGGTTTCGGCCTGGGCAAGCTGCTCGAAACGCGCCAGATCAAGAAGATGATTTCGTCCTATGTGGGCGAGAACAAGGAATTCGAGCGCCAATACCTGGCCGGTGAACTCGAACTCGAATTCACGCCCCAGGGCACGCTGGCCGAGAAGCTGCGTGCCGGTGGTGCGGGCATCCCTGCCTTCTTCACCAAGACGGGTGTGGGCACCATCGTGGCCGAGGGCAAGGAGCTGCGCGAGTTCGACGGCGAAACCTACGTGATGGAGCGCTCGCTGGTGCCCGAGGTCTCGCTGATCAAGGCGCATCGCGCGGACAAGTCGGGCAACCTGCAGTTCCGCCTGACAGCGCGCAATTTCAACCCGGCGGCCGCCACGGCGGGCAAGGTCTGCATCGTGGAGGTGGAGGAGATTGTCGAGACGGGCGAGATTGCGCCCGACGACGTGCACCTGCCCGGCATTTACGTGCACCGCATCGTGCACAACCCGAATCCCGAAAAGCGCATCGAAAAGCGCACCATCACTGAAACCGGAGCCTGAACCATGCCTTGGACCCAAGACCAGATGGCCGCGCGCGCGGCACAAGAACTCGAAGACGGCTTCTACGTGAACCTGGGCATCGGCATCCCGACGCTGGTGGCCAACTTTACCGGCGACAAGGAAGTGTGGCTGCAGTCTGAAAACGGCATGCTGGGGATTGGCGCGTTCCCCACCGCAGACAAGGTGGATGCCGACCTGATCAACGCCGGCAAGCAGACGGTGACAACGATCAAGGGCTCGTCCATTTTTGGCTCCGACCAGTCGTTTGCCATGATCCGTGGCGGCAAGATCAACCTGTCGATCCTGGGCGCCATGCAGGTCAGCGAGCAGGGCGACCTGGCCAACTGGATGATTCCCGGCAAGATGGTCAAGGGTATGGGCGGCGCCATGGACCTGGTGGCCGGCGTCAAGCGCGTGATCGTGCTCATGGAGCATGTGGCGCGCAAGAAGGACGGCACCGAGGACATGAAGATCCTGCCCCAGTGCACCCTGCCGCTCACGGGCGTGGGCGTGGTCGACCGCATCATCACCGACCTGGCCGTGATGGACGTCACCCCCCATGGCCTGAAGGTGCTGGAACTGGCGCCCGGCGTGACCTTCGAGATGCTGCAATCCAAGACCGGTGTGCCGCTGATCCAGTAAAGGCGGCCTGGCGCCCTGGCAACCAGAGGCCCGCTTCGGCGGGCCCCTGTGTTTGTGCCAGGGCCTGTGCGGGCGCACGGGTCGTATAGTTGCGGCACTGCTATTTGACTGCACTCCATGACCGATCCCCTGCTGCAAACCCAACCGACCCCGCCCGAAGAAGCGCATTACCTGCGTGCGGTGACCGACATGGCGCAGCGCTGTGCCGTGGTGAGTCAGGATGCCATTTATTCCGACAATGGCATCAAGCTGGTGGAAAAAGGCGCGCGCATCGACAGCCGGCTGTATGACCGGCTGGTGCAGCACAAGCTGCGCGAACCGATCGATGCCCATCTTTCGGTCGAGAACGCGGTGGATGCCACTTTTCTTGCGTCCGCAGCGCGGCAATTGATGCAAAGCTCGCCGTTGGTCCGTCTGCTGACGCAGGCGCTCAGCGCGCCAGAGCGCCTGGTGGCGCCCTTGCGCTCCATGCCCCTGATCGAGCCGATTGCCTTCAAGCTCACGGTGATGCGCGAAGAGCGCCCGGATCTGTTTCATCACAGCCTGCAGATGACGCTGGTGTCGCTGTTTCTGGGTATCAAGAGCGGCATGGGCGAGCGCGAATGTGTTCCGCTGGCGGCAGCGGCCATGCTGCACGACCTGGGCGTGCTGCACATGGCGCCGCAGTGGCGTGACCGCAAGAACAAGGTGACCGGCGCCGAGCGCAAGCACCTGGCAGCGCACCCCATCACCGCCATGCTGATGGTGCGCGAAGCCAAGGTGTACACCCCGGCGGTCGAGGCCGCGGTGCTGGAGCACCATGAGCGCCTCGATGGCACGGGCTATCCGCGGGGGCTGGTGGGTGATCAGATTTCACCGCTGGGCCGCATTCTGATGCTGGCAGAGGTGGTGACGGCCTTTTACGAAAAATCCACCGATCTGCCGGCCCAGCAGTTGTCACTGGCGCTGCGCCTGAACCATCGCAAGTTTCCGGCTGCGCTGGTGGCCCACATCCTGCCCTTGCTGCAGGACGGACCGGCACACGATGCCTCGGCAGAGTTGCCGGTGGGCGAGCAGGTGGGCACCATGGCCGGTGCGCTGGTCGAATCCTTCAAGCGCTGGGAGCAAGTCCGTGCCCAGGTGCCGGCTGAGGCCCTGCTGACCGAGGGGGCCTTGGGCTTTGTGGAGACGCGCCTGCGTGCGCTGCAAAAAGCCCTGGCCGAAGCCGGAGCCCACCCCGACCAGCAGTCTGATCTGATTGCGCAGTTGCAGGACGATGCAGCCGGACTGGCCGAGGTGGCGTTCGTGATTCGCGAGGCCCTGTGGCAGCTGGAGAACATCGTCAACGGCTGCCACCGCCGCTGGCCGGGCGTGCTCGAGCGCCAGGAGCCCGCCGACCGACTGGTGGGCGACTGGTGTGATGCCGTCCGGGCCCTGATGCCGGTGGTGGTGGCGCAATCCTGAGTGCCGCCTGAAGGCACGGCCGGGGCATGGTGCTGGTGATGCGCTGCTCACCGCTGTCTCCTCCGGTGCCCATGCGCGATGGCGTCAGTGCCAGCTGTGTGGTGCTGCCGTCAGCCGGCGGGGGCACCCTGCTCGATTTTCTGGTGCAGCGCCTGCCGGTGGTATCGCGTGCCGAGTGGCTGAAACGCATGCAGGCGGGCGAGGTGGTGGATGGCCACGGCAGGGCGGTGAGCGCGCTGCGCCCGTTTGAGCCCGGCCTGCGCCTGTACTACTACCGCAGCCTGCCCAGCGAGCCGCGCCTCCCGTTCGAGGAAACCGTGCTCTACCGCGACGAGCACCTGCTGGTGGCCGACAAACCCCATTTCATGCCCGTGATCCCCACTGGCCGCTACCTGCACCACACGCTGCTGGTGCGCCTCAAGCGCCGCCTGGTGCTGGATGAACTCTCGCCCCTGCACCGCATCGACCGTGACACCGCCGGACTGGTGCTGTTCTCGGTGCAGCGTGCCACGCGCGGGTTGTACCAGGGGCTGTTCCGTGACCGCCAGATGACCAAGCACTACGAGGCCGTGGCGCCGTGGCGCGACGATGTGCCGTTCCCGCGCGAGCACCGCAGCCGCCTGGAAGAAAGCCCGCAGTTCTTCCGCATGCACGAGGTGCCGGGCGAGCCCAACAGCTGGACGCGCATGGAGCTGTTGGAGGTGGCCGGTGCCTGGGCGCGCTACCGTCTCTCGCCCATCACCGGCAAGCGCCACCAGCTGCGCGTGCACATGGCGGCGCTGGGCCTGCCGCTGCGTAACGATGCCTTCTATCCCGAGGTGAACGACCCGCCGGAAGGAGATTTCTCGCGCCCGCTGCAGCTGCTGGCGCAAAGCCTGGAGTTCACCGACCCGCTCACGGGCGAGCTGCGCCGCTTCGAGAGTGCGCGCAGCCTGCTGCCGTTGGTGTAAATTGCTATTGATTCAATAGCTGCTAGCGCTTTATCAGCAGGCGCTAGAGCCCCGATTTTGCGAGAACTTTCCATCGTGCGCGGCGCATGCAACTGGCGCGGCCCAGGCCAGCGGCCACCGCGCAAGGGCCGCTAAGCTGCGTATGCGGCGCTTCGCTTGCGTGCGCTGCTGGTGTTCCCCTCCCCGCATCGCGCAGCGAGGCGAGAGAAGGGGGAAGGCGCGCAGCGCCACAGGGGGTTGAACCTCTTTCTTCAGTGCAGCATCAAGGACCCCGCCGCCTTGCTCTTGCCTGCACGCGCCGGCGGGTTGCACAGGCCGCAGGTGTAGCCCCGGTTTTCATACAGTTCGGTGACAAACTGCCCCTTGCACTGGGTGCACTGCGTGCGCGTGAGCATGCCGGCGTCGACAAACTTCACCAGGCGCCAGGCCCGCGTGAACGACAGCAGAGGCTCGATGCCGGCCGTCTGCACCTGCTCGTTGTACAGG
>JANJVG010000075.1 GCA_024710165.1 Burkholderiaceae bacterium | reverse complement strand
GGCTACACCGCCGGCGAACAGATCGCCCTGGGCCTGGACTGCGCCGCCAGCGAGTTCTACAAGGACGGCATGTACGTGCTCGAAGGCGAAGGCGGCCTGCGCCTGACGGCCCAGCAGTGGACCGACATGCTCGCCACCTGGTGCGACAAGTACCCCATCATCTCCATCGAGGACGGCATGCACGAGGGCGACTGGGAAGGCTGGAAGATCCTCACCGAACGCCTGGGCAAGAACGTGCAGCTGGTGGGCGACGACCTGTTCGTCACCAACACCAAGATCCTGCAGGAAGGCATCGAGAAGAACATCGCCAACTCGATCCTCATCAAGATCAACCAGATCGGCACGCTGACCGAAACCTTCTCCGCCATCGAGATGGCCAAGCGCGCCGGCTACACCGCCGTGATCTCGCACCGCTCGGGCGAAACCGAAGACAGCACCATCGCCGACATCGCCGTGGGCACCAACGCCGGCCAGATCAAGACCGGCTCGCTCTCGCGCTCGGACCGCATCGCCAAGTACAACCAGCTGCTGCGCATCGAGGAAGACCTGGGCGACATCGCCCACTACCCCGGCCGCCGCGCGTTCTACAACCTGCGCTGATCAGGCACTGACCCTGCCGTGGGCTCCCGCCTCGTCCCTGTCGTACTGCTGGCCTTGGTGGCAGCCCTGCACGCCCAGCTTTGGCTGGGCCGGGGCAGCCTGCCAAGGGTGATTGAAATGCGCCAGCAGCTCAGCGACCAGAAAGCCGCCAACGCGCAGGCCAGCCAGACCAATGAACGCCTGGCCTTGGAGTTGCACGACCTCAAAGAGGGCCTGGACATGGTCGAGGAACGGGCACGCAACGAGCTCGGCATGGTCAAGCAGGGCGAAATTTACGTGCACTACACCCAGAAATAAGGCCGCCCGCTGAGCGGCGGGACGGCCCTTGCGCGTTGGTCACGGGCTTGGCCGTGCCCACGTCAATCAGTGCAGCGAAAAAGGGGCCGGCGGCTGCACCACGGGCGCAGCGGTGAACAGACCGGCCGCGTCCACCGCGTCGAAGCGGTATTGCTGACCACAAAATTCACACCCCACTTCGATGTGGCCTTGCTCGGCCAGGATGCTTTCGGCTTCGTCCGTGCCCAGGCTTTGCAGCATGCGGCCCACACGCTCGCGCGAGCAGGTGCAGGCAAAGCGTGGGCCGTCCGCGCCCTGGCGGGGCTCGAAGCGCAGCAACGACTCCTCCCAGAACAGGCGGCGCAGGAGGGTGTCCACATCCAGCGTGAGCAGTTCTTCGCGCGTCAGGCTCGAAGCCAGGTGCGCGATGCGGTTGTAGTCCTCATTGCGGCCGATCTGGTCTTCGTTCTCGCTGTGGGAGAGCGTACCGGCCAGGTTGCCCTCGCCCTTGAGGGGCATGCGCTGAATCAGCAGGCCCGCCGCCACCTTGTCGTCCGCCGCCAGCACCAGCACGGTGTCGAGTTGCTCGGACTGCAGCATGTAGTGCTGCAACACGTCGGACAGGCGTTCGAGCTTTTCATGCTGGTCGCCATGCAGCGGCACCACGCCCTGGTAGGGCTGCTGGCCGGGCAGGCGGTCTTTGGGGTCGAGCGTGATGGCGCAACGGCCGCCGCCGCCCACGTTGACCATCTGGCTCAGACGCGCACCGTCCTGCACTTCGCCAATGATCGTGGCCGTGGCACGCAACGACAGATCCGACTGCACCTCGGCCACCGCCAGCTTGACCGGGCCGTCGCCAAACACCTGCAACACCAGCGCACCGTTGAATTTGATGTTGGACTGCATGAGCACCGCCGCAGCGGCCATCTCGCCCAGCAGTTCGCGCACTGGCGCCGGATAGGGGCCGGTGGCCGTATTGCCGGCTCGGCGCGCCAGGATGTCGGTCCAGGCGTCGGTCAGGCGCACCAGCATGCCGCGCACGGGCAGGCCATCGAAGAGAAACTTGTGAAGTTCAGACACGCAGGGTTCCAGAAAAAATCAGCCGATCTTGCGCAAGCCGTTCTTGAAGCGGCGGGCGTTCTCGATGTAGTGCTGTGCGCTCATCCGCAGCCCCTCCATCTGCTCGGGCGTGAGCTGGCGCACCACTTTGGCGGGGCTGCCGATGATCATGGAGCCGTCGGGAAACTCCTTGCCCTCGGTCACCAATGCGCCGGCGCCGACGAGGCAGTTCTTGCCGATCTTCGCGCCGTTGAGGATGACGGCGCCGATGCCGATCAGCGATTCGTCGCCAATGGTGCAGCCGTGCAGCATCACCTGGTGGCCCACCGTCACACGTTCGCCCACCACCAGGGGCTTGCCGAAGTCGGCGTGCAGCACGCTCGCGTCCTGGATGTTGGAACCCGCACCAATGCGGATGCTCTCGGTGTCGCCACGCACCACGGTGCCAAACCACACGCTGGCGTCTTCCCCCAGCGCCACATTGCCGATCACCTGCGCGCTGTCAGCCACCCAGCTGGAAGCCGCCACCTGCGGCGCCACGCCGTCGAGTTCATATATCGCCATGCACCCACTCCCATCAAAAGAAACCACGATTGGTCACACAAAGCACCAAGGCACTTGGTGGCAAGGCCTAGAATTGTAGGGATGGAGCTTCGCCACCGTGCACTGCAGGTCTTGTGCCTCCCGAATATTGAGCAAAAAGTGGCTCAAGCCCTTGATTTACAAGCGCAGGCAGCTCTTTTATCGATAGCGTATCACGCACCGCCTGCAGAAGGTCTGGTCTTGCCTGGCCACCCCGAGCGCCCCGTGTTGGGCAGCCATACCGAGGTGGCGCGGCGCTCGCCCGCCACACCCGAAGGCCGGGCGGTGCTGCTGCACGCCATTGCGCACATTGAATTCAACGCCATCAACCTGGCTCTTGATGCCATCTGGCGCTTTGACGGTATGCCGCACGCCTACTACCTCGACTGGCTGCGCGTGGCGGCCGAAGAGGCAAGCCACTTCCGGATGCTGCGCGAGCACCTGCGCAGCCACGGCTACGACTATGGCGACTTTCCCGCCCACCAGGGCCTGTGGACGATGTGCGAGAAGACGCAGCACGACGCCACAGCGCGCATGGCCCTGGTTCCCCGCACCATGGAAGCGCGCGGGCTGGACGCCACACCCCTCATCCAGCGCAAACTGCGCCAGGTGGGCACGCCCGACGCGCTGGCCGCAGCCGGCATCCTGGATGTGATCCTGGAAGAAGAAGTGGGCCACGTGGCCATTGGCAACCACTGGTTTCGCTGGCTGTGCGAGCGCGAAGGCCTGGAGCCAGAAGCCCACTACGCGGCCTTGGTGACCCGCTACGAAGCGCCCCGCCCCAAACCCCCGCTCAATGAACAGGCGCGGCGCACGGCGGGCTTCAGCCATGCCGAGTTGCTGTGGCTGCAAAACGCCTGACGTCGCAGCCAAGCTCCCTACAATCGTTGCCCATCACCGTTCACACCGACTCCTTGCAGACCACCACACCATGTCAAGCACCACCGCCCCCGGGAACGCCACCGCACCGACGACACCGGAAGCCAGCCTGACATCGGTGGCCCTGATCGCACGACAGGCCATCGTGAATGCACAGCATGCCGTGGTGGGCTATGAACTCTTCAACCGCTCCCGCACCGGCCCCGCGCACACCGCGGCTACGGATGTGGCTCTGGTGTTCACTGCGCTGTCGCACGCCGGCCCCGACGAGCTCGTCGGCAAAAAGCTCATTTTTGTCAACTGCACGCACGAGAGCCTGACCGGCGGCCACCTGGAGCTGATCGACCCGGACAAGGTGGTGCTGGAGATTCCGCCGCTGGGGCATGCCGCTGCCGATGAAGTGGCAGCCCGCCTGCCCATTCTGGCGGGCCTGCGCGAGCGCGGCTTTCATCTTGCCTTTGACCACACGGTGCTGCAGTCCACCTACGCCAGCTGGCTGCCGCTGGCCGACTACATCAAGCTCGACCTGTCGGTGCTCGCACCCGACCAGCTGGCCGTGCTGATCAGCTACGCCAATCGGCACTCGCAGGCGGAGCTGATCGCCGAAAAGGTCGAGACCGCCAAACACTACGATGCAGCCTCCAGCCAGGGCATACAGATGTTTCAGGGCTACTGGTTCGCACGACCCTCGCTGGTGCACGCCAAGCTGATGGCACCCGGACAGGCGAGCATCTTTGAACTGATCAACCTGGTGCGCAAGCAGGCCAGCACGGACGAAATCGAGGACGTGCTCAAAAAAGATGCGGGGCTCGCCTTCAATCTGATGCGCCTCATCAATTCATCGGGCTTTGGCCTCACCCGCGAGATCACCTCGTTCCGCCAGGCCGTGATGCTGCTGGGCCTGAAAAAGCTGTTCCGCTGGGCGGCGCTGCTGCTGACGGCCTCGCGGGCCAGTGGCACGCCCTCCTCGGTGGGGCAAACAGCCGTGGTGCGCGGCAGGCTCATGGAGTTGCTGGCACTGGAAACCCTGCCCCAGGAGGAAGCGGACGAAGCCTTCGTTGCGGGCATCTTCTCGCTGCTGGACACCATGCTCGGCATGCCCATGGAATCGGCCCTGGGCCTGCTGAGCGTACCGGATGCCGTGAGCGCCGCACTGCTGCGCCGCGAAGGCTATCTGGGTGCCCTGCTCACACTGGCCGAGGCCTGCGAATCGAGTGACGACGCCGCCTTCAACCTTGCCGCCAGCACCCTTCACCTGAACAGCCAGCAGATCAATGGCGCCCACCTGCAGGCGCTGGCCTGGGCAGATCACATCACCGACTGACCTCCCTGCCCCCGTGGCGCAGGGTTCGCTCTAGAATCAAGCGACCATCCGTTTCTGCATTCCCATGTCCAGCACCCCAGAGCCAGCTTCCCCCACCTCCCCCGCAAAGCCCGCGGATGCGGGCTCCAATGCCCTGATTGCCCGTCAGGCCATTGTGGATGAGCACCGCGCAGTGTTCGGTTATGAACTGTACGACCGCTCCACCGCCGAGCGGCACACCGCCGCAAGCGATGCGGCTTTGCTGTTCAATGCCCTCACCCACGGCGATGCAGAGGCGCTGGTCGGCAAAAAGCTGGTCTTCATCAATTGCACGCACGAAAGCCTGGCCTCGGGCCACCTGGAGCTGATCCACCCCGACAAGGTGGTGCTCAAGGTGCCCACGCTGGCCGAAGATGCCAGCGCCGAAGACATCGCACACGCTGTGGTCCTGTTCGACGCCCTGGTCAAGCGGGGCTTTCGCCTGGCGTTCAATCAGAATGTGTTGCGCCGCGCCTATGCGGCCTGGCTGCCGCTGGCGTCGTACATCAAGCTCGACATGACGACGTTCAAGCCCGAGATGGCGCGTCCTCTGGTGACCTTTGCCCGTAACGCCAACAGCAAGATTCAGATCGTTGCCGAAAAGGTCGAAACGGCCGAGCAATACCAGCTGATGGCCGACCTGGGCGTCAAGCTGTTCCAGGGCTACTGGTTCGCCAAGCCGGCCATCGTGCAGGCGCGCACCATCCGGCCTTCGCAGGCCATCATCATCCAGCTCATCAACCTGGTGCGCAAACAGGCCAGCTCTGCCGAAATCGAAGAATTGCTCAAGAAAGACCCCACGCTTTCGTTCAACCTGCTGCGTTTCATCAATTCTTCGGGCTTTGGCCTCTCGTGCGAGATCACCTCGTTCCGCCATGCCGTGATGATCCTGGGCTTGAAAAAGCTGTTCCGCTGGGCCTCTTTGCTGCTGACTACCTCGCGCGGCGGGAGCGCTCCGGTCGTGGGCACCACCGCCGTGGTCCGGGGGCGCCTGATGGAGCTGCTCGCAGCCGAAATGCTTTCGCCCGAGGATTGCGACAACGCCTTCGTCGTCGGCGTTTTCTCGCTGCTCGACACCATGTTGGGCATTCCGCTCGATCAAGCGCTGGAGTCGGTCGCCTTGCCTGAACCGGTGATGGAAGCCTTGCTGCACAACACCGGCGTGTTCGCGCCCTTCCTGGCACTTACCAAGGCCTGCGAGAGCGGCGATGATGCCGCCTTCGCCTACAACACCGAGTTGCTGCACCTCTCGGGTCACCAAGTCAACATGGCCCACCTCCAGGCCCTGGCCTGGGCCGACAATCTGGACGGCTGAGCACCTCAGCCGCGCGGGTGGTGCTGCGCGTGCAACTGGCGCAGCCGCTCGCGCGCCACGTGCGTGTAGATGGTGGTGGTGGAAATGTCGGCATGCCCCAGCAGCAGCTGCACCACGCGCAGGTCGGCGCCATGGTTGAGCAGGTGCGTGGCAAACGCATGGCGCAGGGTGTGCGGAGACAGCGGCGCGGTGATACCCGCCACCCGTGCCCATTTCTTCACCACCACCCAGAACATCGCCCGCGTCATGCCCGCGCCGCGCGCCGTCACGAACAGGTCATCCGTCTGCTGCCCGGCCAGGATGGCGCCGCGCGCCTCTTGCAGATAACGCTCCAGCCACTGGCGGGCCACATCGCCAAAAGGCACCAGGCGCTCCTTGCTGCCCTTGCCCATCACGCGCAGCACGCCTTCGTTCAGCCCCAGGTTCCAGGTCTTGAGCGTCACCAGCTCAGTCACGCGCAGGCCGCTGGCGTACATCAGCTCCAGCATGGCGCGGTCGCGCAGGCCCAGCGGCGTATGGGCATCGGGGGCCTCCAGCAAGGCTTCGACCTGGGCCTGGGACAGCGTCTTGGGCACCCGCAGCGGCTGGCGCGCCGCCTGCAGGCGCACCGTGGGGTCCGCCTGAATGCGCCGCTGGCGCAGCGCCCAGTGAAAGTAGCGCCGCAGCACGGTCAGGCGCCGGTTGGCCGTGGTGGCCTTCGTGCCGGCATGGCGTTCGGCAAAATAGCCCTGCAGGTGGTGCTCGGACGTTCCATCCAGGGTCTGCGCGGGCTGTTGCTGCGCCAGCCACTGTGCGTACAGCGTGAGGTCACGCCGGTAGGCGGCCAGCGTGTTGCGCGAGAGGCCGTCCTCCAGCCACAGGGCGTCCACAAAAACGTCAATGGCGGACAGGCTGGTCTGGAGATCGGCGGACATCCTCAAACCTTAGCAGATGGCAGGCACCAAAAAGCCCTGCCAGCTCGCGCCGGCAGGGCCTGGGAAGGTGCGCCACTCAGTTCAGCTGGAGCTTCTGCTGCTCGACCACCTTCTTGTACACCTCGAACTCGGCCTTGATCTGCGCCCCGAACTGCTCGGGCGTATCGGCCACGATGAGCGAGCCCGTGTCTTCGATGCGCTTCTTCACGGCCGGGTCTTCCAGGGCCTTGCGCACACCGGCGTTGATCTTGTCCACCACCTCTTTGGGCAGTCCCTTGGGGCCGACGATGCCGTAGTACGCCATGCGGTTGACGGGCTCCAGGCCCAGTTCCTTGAACGTGGGCACATTGGGCAGACCGGCCACGCGCTGGGGCGCAGCCACCACGATGGGCACAAGGCGGTTTTCCCGGATGAAGGGAAACGCCGAAGGCAGGTTGTCAAAGATGATCGGCACCTGTCCGGCCACCGTGTCGTTGAGCGCGGGGCCCGCGCCACGGTAGGGAATGTGCGTCATGAAGGTGCCGCTGAGGTTCTTGTACAGCTCGGTCTGCAGGTGACCAATGCCGCCCGTGCCCGACGATGCGTACGAATACTTGCCGGGGTTCTTCTTCACCTCGGCCACGAACGACGCGTAGTCCTTGGCCGGAAAGCTCGGGTGCACCGCAATGATGTTGGGCGTAGCCGCGATGTTGACGATGGGGGTGAAGTCGGTCAGCGGGTTGTACGGCGTCTTGGGGTTGATGGCCGGATTGGCCGCCGTGGTGGAGACCGTGGCCATGCCCAGCGCGTAGCCGTCCGGTGCGGACTTGGCCGTTTCGTTGGCGCCGATGATGCCACCGCCTCCAGCCTTGTTCTCGACCACCACGGTCTGGCCCAGGGCCCGGCCCAGCGGTTCGGAAATCACCCGCGCAATGATGTCGGTCGTGCCGCCCGGTGCAAAGGGCACCACCAGCCGCACGGGTTTGTTGGGGTAGCCCTGGGCCCAAGCGGTGCCCGTTGCGGCCACCATGGCCAGCCCTAGCCAGATTCTTCGTTGCATCAATTGCTCCTCGCCGTAAAAAACCAGATCAGGGTTTGTTTTATCTCAAAGACCACTGCCGCACCACCCCGTGTTTGCCCCAACGGCTGCATGCAGCCCAGTCAACCACTACCGCCGCGAAAAGCGCTGCCAGCCCTGCCACGGTATCCTGCACGCCGTGAATTACGCGCAACTGCTCTTCCCGGATTTCTCCCTCATCCTCTGCGGCCACCTCATCTGCCGCTATACCGCCCTCAACCGCACGGTCTGGCAGCCCGTGGAAAGCCTGGTGTACTACCTGCTCTTTCCGGTGCTGCTGTTCCAGTCCATCGTCAAGAGCCCGATCGACCTGAACGCCGCCTCGGGCCTGATGGCGGCCGGCCTGATCTCGGGCCTGTGCGGCATCGGCCTGGCCTACGCCCTGCCCCACCTGCCCTGGCTGGGCCGGCGCCTCGACCCGCGCGACCATGCCGCGAGCGCGCAGGTGGCCTTTCGCTTCAACTCCTTCATCGGCCTGGCGCTGGCCGAGCGCGTGGCCGGCAGCCAGGGGCTGCTGATGATCGCCGTGCTCATCGGCGTTTGCGTGCCACTGTTCAACGTGGCCGCCGTCTGGCCCATGGCGCGCCAGGGCAAGCACAGCTTTGCGCGCGAGCTGCTGCGCAACCCGCTGATCCTGGCCACGGCCACGGGCCTGGTGGCCAACCTGCTGGGCTTTCGCATCCCGGGCTGGATGGAGCCCACGGTCACGCGCATTGGCGCCGCCTCGCTGGCGCTGGGCCTGATGGCGGCCGGCGCGGGCATGCAGTTCGGGCTGCTGCAGCGCAGCAAGCTGCTGTCGCTGTCGGTGCTGTCCATCCGCCACCTGGTGCAGCCGCTCATCGCCCTGGGCGTGGCCCTGCTGCTGCGCCTGGACCCGGTGCAGACCACCGTGCTGCTGGCCTTCTCGGCCCTGCCCACAGCCTCCACCTGCTACGTGCTGGCCGCACGCATGGGCTACAACGGGCCGTATGTGGCGGGGCTGGTCACGCTGTCCACCTTGCTGGGGCTGGTGAGCCTGCCGTTCGCGCTGGGAGCACTCCGATGAAGACAGCCCCGTTTTCAGCACCGTCACCGCAGCGCCGACGCTGGCTGGCCGCCAGTCTGCTGGCCGTGGCGCTCGCGCCGCTGACCGCCTGCGGACGCAAGGCGCCGCGTGCCCAGGCCGTGCCAGCAGGCGCCACGGTGCTGGCACTGGGCGATTCACTGACCTCGGGTGTGGGCGCTTCGAGGGACACGGCCTATCCCGCCGTGCTGCAGCAACTGACCGGCTGGAAAGTGGTCAATGGCGGCGTGTCGGGCGACACGTCTGCACAAGCGCTGGCGCGGTTGCCGGGCCTGCTGCAGCAACACCAGCCCGCGCTGGTGATCGTCAGCATCGGCGGCAACGATTTCTTGCGCCGTCAGACCACCAGCGATACGCGCACCCGGGTGCGCCAGATCTGCGAGCAGGCCCGCGCCGGTGGTGCCCAGGTGCTGCTGGTGGCCGTACCCGAGCTGTCCTTGCTGGCCGCCGCAGGGCGGCTGAGCGACCATGCGCTGTACGAAGAGATTGCCGACGAACTCAAAATTCCCCTGCACCGCAAGGGCTGGTCGGCCGTATTGGCCGACGCTCGCCTGCGGTCCGATCAGATCCATGCCAATGCGACAGGGTACGCACAGTTTGCGCAAGGGCTGGTGGACACGCTTCGCGACACCGGCCTTCTGGCACGCTGAAGATCGCTCTTGTTTCAATAGCTGTCAGCGCTTGCCAGCAAAGCGCTAGAGGCCATTGTTATTCAAATTTTTCCTGGGCCAGCGCCCACGCCACATGCTCGCGCACCAGGGCACTTTCATGCTGCGCGCGCGACTGCAGCGCCGCACGCACACCGGCATCGCCCGTGGCGCGCAGCGCATTGCCCAGCGCCACGGCAATGTTGCGCAGCCAGCGCTCGTGGCCGATGCGGCGGATCGGGCCACCCTCGGTCAGGCGCAAAAAAGTGGCCTCGTCCCAGGCAAACAGGTGCACCAGTTGCTGGCCCGTGAGGCCGGCGCGCGCATCGAAGTCGGGCAACTGGCTGGGCTGGGCGTATTTGTTCCAGGGGCAGACGAGCTGGCAGTCGTCGCAGCCATAAATGCGGTTGGCCAGCAAGGGGCGCAGCTCCAGCGGGATCGGGCCCGAATGCTCGATGGTGAGGTACGAGATGCAGCGCCGCGCATCGAGCCGGTAGGGCGCGATGATGGCCTGCGTGGGGCACACGTCCATGCAGGCCTGGCAACTGCCGCAGTGCGCGGTGACGGGTGCGCTCGGCTCCAGGGGCATGTCCACGTAGATCTCGCCCAGGAAGAACATCGAGCCGCCTTCGCGGTTGAGCACCAGCGTGTGCTTGCCGCGCCAGCCCTGGCCGCTGCGCCGGGCCAGCTCGGCCTCCAGCACCGGGGCCGAGTCGGTGAACACACGGTGCCCCAGCGGCCCCACGGCCTGCGCGATGCGGTCGCACAGCTTTTGCAGCCGCGCGCGCAGCACCTTGTGATAATCGCGCCCGCGGGCATAGACCGAGACGATGGCCTCGCCCGGGCGCCGCAGGCGGTCGAACTCGACGGCTTGCCAGCCGGGCGGCGCATCCACCGGCGTATCACGCGGCAGGTAGTCCATGCGCGCCGTGATCACACTCACCGTGCCCGGCACCAGCTCGGCCGGGCGCGCGCGCCGCAGGCCATGCGCGGCCATGTAGTGCATCTCGCCATGGAAACCTTCGGCCAGCCACTGCATCAATCCAGGCTCGGCGGCGGACAGGTCCACGCCGGCCACGCCGATTTGGGAGAATCCCAGCTCGCGCGCCCAGCCCTGGATTCGAGGAACGAGTTGACTGCTGCACACCATCAACACCCGATTGTAGAAACGCCCCGCCGCCTGTCGCTGCGCTGGCAGGACGAGGACGACACGGCGCGCTTCGCCGCGCGGCTGGCCGCTCAGCCGGGCCTGGCCAACGCCTTCATCGCCCTGCACGGCGACCTGGGCGCGGGCAAGACCACCCTGGTGCGCCACCTGCTGCGCGCCCTGGGCGTGGCCGGGCGCATCAAGAGCCCCACCTATGCCGTGGTCGAACCGCACCAGGCGCCGGGGCTGTCCATATGGCATTTCGACTTCTACCGCTTCCACGACCCGCGCGAGTGGGAGGACGCGGGCTTTCGCGACATCTTCGCCAGCCCCGGCCTGAAGCTGGCCGAGTGGCCTGGCCATGCAGGAACCCTCATCCCGCCTGCGGATATTGCTATTCACATTGAAGCGGAGGATGATTCAGCCCGGCACGTGACGCTGCGAGCCCACACGCCCCATGGCAGCGCCATACTGCAAGGACTGGACACCCCATGAGCGATGCCCGCCGCCCTTCCCCCCTTCACAGCCGCCGCACTCTGCTGCGCGCGGGTAGCCTGGTACTGCTGCTGGGCACGCAGCAGATCGCGCGCGGCGCCACCATCGTCGCGGTGCGTGTCTGGCCCGCGCCCGACTATTCACGGGTGACCATCGAATCGGACCGCGCGCTCACGGCCCGCCAGACCTTCGTGGACACGCCGCCGCGCCTGGCGGTGGACATCGAGGGCATCGACCTCAACCCCTCGCTGCGCGAACTGGTCGCCAAGGTGCGCGCAGACGACCCCAACATCGCCGGCATCCGCGTGGGCCAGAACGCGCCCGGCGTGGTGCGCCTGGTGGTGGACCTGAAGCAGGCGGCGCGGCCGCAGGTCTTCACGCTGCAGCCCGTGGCCGCGTACCAGCACCGGCTGGTGTTCGACCTGTATCCCGCGCAGCCGCCCGACCCGCTGGAGGCGCTGATCGCCGAGCGGCTGCGTGACGCCACCGCGCCGCTGCCCGGCAGCGCGGGTACAGGGCGCGCCATGGCAGTCACCCCATTGACGGACCCGCTGGGTGACCTGATCGCACGGCATTCCGCACCGCAGGCCATGCCCCCTGCCCTGCCCGTGCCGGGCACGGCGGTGGCAACCGCACCCG
>JANJVG010000061.1 GCA_024710165.1 Burkholderiaceae bacterium | reverse complement strand
GACGCTGCCGCAGAGAGTGGCGAGGGCGAGAACGAGCGTGGCGCGGCGAAGCGGGCGTGTGGGCATGGAGTCTCCTTGGAGCGGGCGGTGCCGCCGCAGGAAAGGCGGCACCGCAAAAGAAAAAGCGCGCAACCCCCAGGCTGCGCGCTGCTCATTATCGCCAGCGCCGTGCGGTGGGCGCGGCGCCGCGTCGAAAGCCTCAGGCGTATTCGGCCAGCGACTTCTTCATCTTTTTCATGGCCGCCACCTCGATCTGGCGGATGCGCTCGGCGCTCACGCCGTACACGGCCGCCAGCTCGTGCAGCGTCATTCCCCCCGAGCCATCGTCGTTCACCTTGAGCCAGCGCTCTTCCACGATGCGGCGACTGCGCTCGTCCAGGCTGGACAGGGCCGTGGCGATGCCGTCGCTGGCCAGCACATCGCGCTGGCGCGATTCGATCATGGCCGTGGGTTCGTGCGCGGCATCGGACAGGTAGGCGATGGGGCCGAAGGCCTGTTCGCCGTCATCGGACGGGGCCGGGTCCAGCAGCACATCGCCGCCCGACATGCGCGTTTCCATTTCCATGACTTCTTCGCGCTTGACGTTCAGCTGCTCGGCCATACGGTCGATCTCCTGGTCGGTCAGCGTGTTGCGGTGCGTGTCATTGGCTTCGGCATCGGTCTTGAAACCCTGTTTCATCGAGCGCAGGTTGAAAAACAGCTTGCGCTGGGCCTTGGTGGTGGCCACCTTGACCATGCGCCAGTTCTTCAGGATGTATTCGTGGATCTCGGCCTTGATCCAGTGCATGGCATAGCTCACCAGGCGCACGCCCTGATCGGGGTCGAAGCGCTTGACGGCTTTCATCAGGCCCACGTTGCCTTCCTGGATCAGGTCGCCATGGGGCAGGCCGTAGCCCAGGTACTGGCGCGAGATGGAAACAACGAGCCGCAGGTGCGACATCACCAGGCGCCCTGCGGCGTCCAGATCGTTGTGGCTCCGCAAGGCACGCGCCGCAGCCTGCTCTTCTTCAGGGGTGAGCAGAGGCAGGCGGTTGACGGCCGAGATGTAGGCGTCCAGGTTGCCCAGCGGGGGCACCAGCGCCCACGGGTTGGCCGGAGCCAAAGCGGTCGTTGCGGATCCAGATTGAAGTGTCATTCCAGGAGTCCTTTCCTCTTGAGACTCAATGTTAGCACTCTCTTGGAGAGACTGCTAAGGCCGAAGTTCCCCGTCCCCAAGGGTCGGCGGGTTTCCGTCCAGGCCCCATTGCCACGGTGCCTTCATGCTGCCCGGGCGGATGAAGTGCCCGGTGGAACATGCTGGTCCAGCCAGTCGCTCACCTGGGCGTACAGCACCTCTTCCTGATCAAAACCATCGTGCCGCCCCGCCCGCACCAGCAGGCTGGCGTGCGGGGCGCCGGCCTGCAGGCGCCGAGCGCATTCCAGCGGAACCACCGTATCGTCCTGGCCGTGAACCAGCAGCACCGGGGCCTGAATGTGACCGATGCGCGATACAGGGGCGATGTCGTCAAACCGCTGGCCAATCACCCGTTCGATGTAACGGTTGACCAGCCAGCCCAGCGGCCAGAACGGAATGCGGTATTCGGCCAGCCAGCGGCGCATCACCTGCTCGGGGTGCGCAAAGGCCGAGACGCTGACGATGGCCGCCACGTCGCTGCGCTGCGAGCCGGCCAGCAACGCGGCGGCAGCGCCCAGCGAATGCCCCATCAGGACCACCGGTTGCGCGGGTGCGCTGTGCGGGCCTGGCAGCCAGCTTAGGCAGGCGTGCAGGTCTTCGGCAAACCGGGGCAGTGAGCTGTGCCCGTCGGGGTCGCTGCGGCCGTGGTTGCGTGCATCGGGCAGCAGCACCGACCAGCCTCGGCGGTGCAAGGCCAGCGCCGCAGGCCGCAACTGGCTGCCGTTGCCGCCCCAGCCGTGCTGCAGGATCACCACCCCGCGCCCGGCGGCGCCGGGCAACCACTGCGCGGCCAGGTGTTTGCCGTGGGCGGTGGGCACCGAAACCCATTGCAGGTCGGCCAGCGGGGCGGCTGCATCGGGATGTTCAAGCCGGGGCGGTGCCAGTTCGCGCCGCAACCAGCGCAGGCCCAGCCAGCCCAGGCCCCAGGCAGCTGGGGGAACCAACAGTGCGGCCCAGGTATTCATGCAGGGTGGTGCCCTGTGGGCGGGGTGTGAGGTGGCATGGAGGGCATTGTGGCCGAACCCGTTGCGCCGCCGGCGGTTTGCGCCCCCAAGGCGGTACCGGGCGGTTTCTGCAAGAAAATATGATAAAAGTGCCTCAAGCCCTTGATTTATAAGCGCTAGCAGCTATAGTAATAATAGCGTTCTGGTGTTCTTATGCGCCACCGGCGCGTGACCTGCTGTGGAGCCCGAAGCCATGTCCAGCCCTTTACTTTCCGATGCCCTTGTGGATGGTGCCCTGTGCGCCGTCACCACCACGGTGGCCACACCCGACGACGCCCGGCGCCTGGCGCAGGCCGTGCTGCAGCAGCGCCTGGCAGCGTGCGTGCAGGTCGAGGCCATTGCCTCGCATTACCGCTGGCAGGGCACTCTGCACGAAGAGGCCGAATGGCGCGTGCTGTGCAAGACGGTGCCTGCGTCTGTCGCGGCGCTGCTGGCCTGGCTGCGTGCGCAGCATCCTTACCAGCTGCCGCAGCTGGTGGTGCAGCCGCTGCAGGCCACGCAGGATTACGCCGACTGGGTGCGGCAGGAGGTGGCCGGCGGGCCGGCCCGCGGTTGAGAGTCCGAGAGTCTTTTATCCATGCGCGCCTTTGGGGCACGGCCGAAAAACTCTCAGCCTCTGAGGCGCCCCACGCCGCGTGCTGCCACTCAGACTGCCAGGTCGATCTGCTGCACGGTGCCCGCCGTGCCGTTATCGTGCAGGTAGGCGCTGGTGGCCCGGATGGCGCCCAGTGTGCTGTTGTCGGTGCTGCGCAGGGCAAAGGGGGTGTCCACCGCGCCCAGGTGGATGGCTCTCACGCCGGTGTCCTGCAGGCTGCGCAGGTTGCCAGCGCCGTCAGCGGAAGGAACCCATACGCGCAACTGGTCGAAAACGGCATCGTCCTCGTCAATCCAGCCGTTGCCATCGCCATCGTGCGCGGCCAGCTCGGCAAAGCCGTTACCACTGGCCGGGCCGAACAGTTCGAGCCCGTGGTCGATGCGCTGGTTCTGGTTGCGGTCCAGCGCCAGGTAGCCACGGGCGCCTGACAGCAGCGGCACGTCCTCGGTCTGTCCGTCGGCGTTGAGGTCAAAGGCAAAGCGCAGGTCCTGCAACTGTGCGGCCGTGCCGTCGAAGTTGATGACCAGCGGGTCCACGGGCACGGCGGCATCGCCCAGGCGCAGGCTGCTCCACGATTCCTCGCGGTGGTAGCGCTGCATGTCCAGTTGCAGCGAAAAGCGGATTTCCTGCCCGTCGCGGGTGTGCACAACGCCGTTGGCGCTGAACCGGGTGTGTTCGGCTTCTTCGCGCACTTCATGGGTCTCGTAGACGAGCCCCCACCCGGCAGCGCGTGCAGGTGGGGCTGTTGCTTCTGCCGAAGGGGCGCGCGTGGGCCCGGGCAGAGCGGTGGGCGCGCCGGCGGTTTCGGGCAGGGGCGCGACCTGGGCAGCGATGCCGGTCAGGCGTTCGATCAAATCGCGGACCATCATGAGGTGGGGCGTCAGGTGCGCGTCGCCGGCGGCAGACGGCGCTGCGCTGTCGGTTTCCACGGGGGGCGGTGCGAGGTCGGCTGCCCGCCGGGCAGCACCCGAAATCTGCAGCGATGCGGCAGGCCCGGGGGCGGTGGGTGGGGCCGCCGGGGTGCGGGTGCCGACCCAGAGATCCAGCCGTTCCGAGCGCAATTGCACCCGGCTGGCGCTGTGCTGGGCCTGCTGGTGCAGGGTGGACGAGGCAATCTTCATGGGCAACCCTCCAAGGCATCCAGCTTGGGATATCGGCCCGAAGGGTTGGAAACTTGAGCCGTTCAGGTGCGCGGGGGGCTGCCTGCCTGCAGCACCCGCTGCTCGAAGGCGGTCAGTGGTTCCGGTCGGCCAAACAGATAGCCCTGGAAGGCGCGGCAGCCGTGCTCCAGCAGAAACTGGTGGTGGGCGGTGGTCTCCACCCCTTCGGCAATCACGGCCAGGCCCAGCATGTGGGCCAGCGCGATGATGGTGTGGGCGATGGCGGCGTCCCGGGGGTCGAGCATCACGTCGCGCACGAAACCCTGGTCGATCTTGATCTGGTCCAGCGGCAGGCGCTTGAGGTAGCTCAGGCTGGAGTAGCCGGTGCCGAAGTCATCGAGCGAGAAGCCCACGCCGTGTGCCTTGAGGGCCCGCATGGTGGCGATGACCCTGTCCACATCCTCCAGCAGCAGGCTTTCGGTCAGCTCCAGCTTGATGCGGGCGGGGTCGGCGCCGGTGCGTTCCAGCAGTTCGAGCACCTGCGCTACGAAGTCGCTCTGGTGGAACTGGCGCGCGCTGACGTTGATGGCCAGCGTCAGGTGTGACAGCCGGGGGTCGGCGCGCCAGCGCGCCTGCTGGAGCAGGGCTGTTTCCAGCGCCCATTGGCCTAGCGGCAGGATGAGCCCGGTTTCCTCGGCCGGGGGGATGAACACTGCGGGCGAGACCAGTCCCTGGTCGGGGTGCTGCCAGCGCAGCAGCACCTCGGCCCCGGTCACGTGGCCGGTGTAGTCCACCTGGGGCTGGTAGAACAGCAGGAATTGCTTCAGGCGCAGGCCGTCGTGCAGCTCGGCCTCCAGCCGCGCACGCTGGTTGATGGCTTCCTGCATGTCGGGGTCGAAAAAGCGCAGGGTGTTGCGCCCGGCGTTCTTGGCGCGGTACATGGCCAGGTCGGCCTGTTTGAGCACTTCGTCCACCGAAGGCTGCGCCTGGCGCAACAGGGTGGCGCCGATGCTGGCCGTGAAATGGTGCTCCTGGCCTGAAAGATGGCAGGGCAGGCGCACCTGCGCCAGAATCAGTTCGCCAATCGTGCGCACCTGCGCCGCTGCCTCGGTGGCTTCCTCGCTGAGGTTTTGCAGCACCAGCACGAACTCGTCGCCGCCCAGACGGGCCACGGTATCCTGCTCGCGCAGGCTGGCGCGCAGGCGCTGGCCGATTTCCACCAGCAGCCGGTCGCCCATTTCGTGGCCCCGGGTGTCGTTCAGGGTTTTGAAGTTGTCGATGTCCACAAACAGCACGGCTGCGTGGTGCCCCGTGCGGGCGCTGCTGGCCATCACCTGCTGCAGGCGGTCAGCCAGCAGACGCCGGTTGGGCAGGCCGGTGAGGGCGTCATAGAAGGCCAGATAGCGGGCCTCCTTCTCTGCGGCCTTGCGGGCGGAGATGTCGATATCGATACAGAACATCTCGGGGGCCTGCCCTGGCACATCGATGCGTGTGTGGCTGGAAAACACATCCACCAGCGAGCCGTCTTTACGCCGCAGGCGCAGCTCGCCCGCCGGAATGGGCTGGCCCGTGGCGAACATGGCCGTGATGTCCTTGCGCACCGGTTCACGCATTTCGGTGGGAATGATCAGATCCAGCAGGTTCCGGCCCAGGGCCTCCTGCTCGGTGTAGCCGTAGAGCGTTTCGGATGCCTTGTTCCAGTAGGTGGTGGTGCCATCGGCCCCGTAGCCCTGCACCGAGATGGCGGGGATGTCGCGCAGCAGCGAGCGAAAGCGCAGCTCGGATTCACGCAGGGCATCCTCGGCCTGGATGCGCTGGGTGATGTCCCGGGCAAGAAAGACCACGGCGGCATGGCCTTGCACACGCACGCCCAGCGGGCGGGCGCGGCCCTCAAAATGGCGCACGCCCGAAAGCGTTGCCATTTCGTACTCGAAGCTGCGCGTGTCACCGTGCTGAAGCGTCAGGCGGATGAGGTCCAGGAAACGGTCGGCCTGCGGTCGGGGCATCACCTCGTGCAGTGTCTTGCCCAGCAAAGTGTGCGCCGGGGCCAGCAGGGGTTTGTCGCTGGACGACAGCACCTCCACATAGCGCCCCTGGTCATCCATCACCAGCAGCACATCGGGGATGGCGTCGGTGATGGCCTGCAGGCGGGCGGCACTGTCGGCCAGCGCCTGATCGGTGGCCATGCGCTCTTCCACATCGCGCAGCAACAGGCCCAAGGCGACCGTGGCCAGCATGAAGACCAGCAGGAACGGCAGGGTCAGGACCTCGTTGATGCGCTGCGTCAGAGCCGAAGGCAGCAGCTGGAACAGCCCGAACACTGCAATGTGCAGCAACAGACCGAAGACCAGCAGCGTCCAGGGCCGGACATCGAGCAGGCCCTGAGTGCGCGCCTTCCGGTAGGCCAGGCCCATCAGGGCGCACAGCAGGATCACCATGACACCGACGCCGGTGCCTGTACCGCCGATGTGCACGCGCCAGCCCGCGGCGATGGCGGCGGAGATGCCGGCCACCACCGGCCCGCCAAACAGGCCTGCCATGCCCAGCACCACCGAGCGGGCGTCAAAGATGACGCCGGGCGCCATCACCACCGGGCTGAGCATGCCGACGACGCAGATACCGCCAAACACCAGCCCCGATGACACCTGGCTGATCAGCGGCCGTTTGCGCCACAGGCGGATGCTGGTCCCGTGGACGAAGCACAGGGCCAGCAACAGCGAGGCATTTTTGGCCAGTTCAATGAACACGGTGCATCCCGGGAGGAAAGAGCACCATCATCCTGCAATTGCTGCCCGCCGTAAATGAGGGCGTATCAGCCCAGCAGCGCCTGGGCGAACTCGCGCGCGTTGAAGGTCTCCAGGTCTTCGAGCTTTTCGCCCACGCCGATGAAATACACCGGAATCGGCCGCTCCTGCGCGATGGCGGCCAGCACGCCGCCTTTGGCCGTGCCGTCCAGTTTGGTGACGACCAGGCCGGTGAGCTGCAGCGCGTCGTCAAACGCCCGCACCTGGGCCAGCGCGTTCTGGCCGGTGTTGCCGTCGATCACCAGCAGCACCTCGTGCGGGGCCGTGGCGTCGGCCTTGGTGACCACGCGGCGGATCTTTTGCAGCTCCTGCATCAGGTGCAGCTGCGTGGGCAGGCGCCCGGCCGTGTCGACCAGCACCACATCCTTGCCGCGCGCCTTGCCGGCGGTCACGGCGTCAAAACTCACGGCGGCGGGGTCGCCGCCTTCCTGGCTGACGATCTCGACCGTGTTGCGGTCGGCCCAGACACCGAGCTGTTCGCGCGCGGCGGCGCGGAAGGTGTCGGCGGCGGCCAGCAGCACGCTGGCACCTTCCATGGCCAGGTGCTTGGTGAGCTTGCCGATCGACGTGGTCTTGCCCGCGCCATTCACGCCGGCCACCATGATGACGGTGGGGGTGTGCTCGCCGATCACCAGGGCTTTTTCGAGCGGGCGCAGCAGCTCGGCCAGCGCGTCGGCCAGCAGGCCCTTGACGGCGGCGGGGTCGGTGGTCTTGGTGTCCTTCACGCGGCGCTTGAGGTCGTCGAGCAGCCATTGCGTGGCCTTGACGCCGGTGTCGGCCATGAGCAGGGCTTCTTCCAGCTCTTCGTACAGCGCGTCGTCGATGCGTGTGCCGGTGAACACCGTGGCGATGCTGCTGCCGGTTTTGCGCAGCCCGGACTTGAGGCGGTCCAGCCAGCCCTTGCGCTCGGGGACGGGTGCGTCGGCCATGGCGGGGGCAGGCGCCTGGACGGCCACCTCCGCTGGTGCGAGGGGCACAGGCGTTGCTGCCGGCGCTGCAGGCGGTGGTGGGGCCGGGGCGATGGGTGCGGCGGGGGCTGTCGTCGGGGTGGGGGCGGGTTCCTGCGATGCGGTGGGCAGGGGCGCAGCGCCGGGTACGGGTGCGGGTGCGCTCGGCGCCTTCGGGCCGAACGGATTGCGCAGCCAGCCAAAGGCGCCGCTGGCAGCCGGAGCCGGCGGCGGGGCCGGCGAGGCCACCGGTGCTGAGGCTGGGGCTGGCGTTGGCGTTGGCGTTGGCGTTGGCGTTGGCGTTGGCGTTGGCTCGTCAGCCGGCGGGCTGGCCGGGGCGCTTTCCGTCGGGGCGGAGGCCGATGCCGGCGTCTCGGACGTCTGGGCGGGCGAGGTCCACGCAGGCGGAGCGGGCGGCTCCTGTGGAGTCACGGGCGCTGCAGGCGCGGGTGCGACGTCGGGGGCAGGCGCCACGCCCGGTGGCGGTGGAGGGGGCTTTTTCTTGAAAAAACTGAACATTGGCGGGTTCGTAGAATCAGTGCATTCTATGAAACGCGCACTTCACCTCCTGGGCCTGCTGGCCTGCCTTGTCGCGGGTGCTGCTTCAGCGCAGCCTGCCCGCACTGCCCAACCCCCTGTAAAGGGGTCTTCTGCGGCCCCGGCTGCCGCCTCGCCGGCGCCGGTGTCACCAGCCGGGGTGCAGCAATTTGTGCTGTCCAACGGCATGCAGTTGATCGTGCGGCCCGACCGGCGTGCCCCCACGGCGGTGCACATGGTCTGGCTGCGCGTGGGCGCCATGGACGAGGTCGACGGCACCTCGGGCGTGGCCCATGTGCTGGAGCACATGATGTTCAAAGGCAGCAAAAGCGTGCCCCCGGGCGATTTTTCGCGCCGCGTCGCTGCGCTCGGAGGGCAGGAAAACGCCTTCACCAGCCGTGACTACACGGGCTACTACCAGCAGATTCCGGCGCACCGGCTCGAAGACGTGATGCGCCTGGAATCCGACCGCTTTGCCCACAACCAGTGGCCCGACGCCGAGTTCCGCAAGGAGATCGAGGTGGTCAAGGAAGAGCGCCGCCTGCGCACCGAAGACCAGCCGCGCGCCCTGCTGTGGGAACAGCTCAGCGCTGCCGCCTTCACGGCCTCGCCCTACCGCCGCCCCATCGTCGGCTGGATGAGCGACCTGGACGCCATGACGCCCGAGGACGTGCGCCAGTTTTACCGCCAGTGGTACGTGCCGGCCAATGCCGCCGTGGTGGTGGCGGGCGATGTCGATGTGCCGCAGGTGCGCGCGCTGGCCGAAAAGTACTACGGCAGCATCCCGGCGCGGGCTCTGCCCGAGCGCAAGCCGCGCACGGAACCGCCGCAGCGCGGTCTGCGACGCATCGCCGTCAAGGCCCCGGCCGAGCAGGCCTTTGTGGCGCTGGCCTTCCGGGTGCCGGGCCTGAAATCGGCGGATGCCATCACGCCCGACGACCGCGATGCCTTGGCGCTGGTGGTGCTGTCGGCCGTGCTCAGCGGCTACGACGGCGCTCGCCTGGAGCGTGCGCTCACCCAGGGGCCGCAGCGCGTGGCCGACAGCGCCGATAGTGGCGCCTCGGTGATCGGGCGCGGCCCGGCGCAGTTTGTGCTGACCGGCGTGCCGGCGCAGGGCAAGACCGCACAACAGGTGGAAGACGCCCTGCGCGCCGAGCTGGCCCGCATCGCCCGCGAGGGCGTCAAGCCTGCAGAGCTCGAGCGCGTGAAGACGCAGTGGATGGCCAGCAAGGTGTATGGGCGTGACGCCCTGCACAGCCAGGCCAGCGAGCTGGGAAGCTCCTGGGTGCAGGGGTTTCCGCTGGATGCCGAAGACCGCATTCTTGCCCAGCTGCGCACCGTGACACCCCAGCAGGTGCAGGCAGTGGCGCAGCGCTATTTTGGCGACGACCAGCTCACCGTGGCCACCTTGCTGCCGCAGCCGCTGGCCGCGGGCGCTGCGCGCGCGCCGGCCGCCTCGGCCGCCACGGGTTCCCGTCATTGATGCCACACCACCGGGACAATCCCATGAATGCTATTAAAAAAATAGCTACTCACGCTTTATTGGTAAGCGCTGGAGTGGTTTTTTGTGTTCAAAATGCCTGGGCCTTGCTGCCCATCCAGCACTGGCAGGAGCCCAGCGGTGCGCGCGTCTGGCTGGTGGAGAGTCCGGCCATTCCGATGGTGGACATCCAGATCGACTTCGATGCCGGCAGCCGCCGCGACCCGGCCGCGCAGGCCGGGCTGGCCCGTGCGGTGGCCAGCATGGTCGCCAAAGGGGTACGCGCCGGGCGCGGCTCGCCCGCGCTCGATGAAAACGCCCTGGGTGAAGTCTGGGCCGACCTGGGTGCGCAGTTCGAGGCCAGCGCCGGCAGCGACGCCCTGAGCTTCTCGCTGCGTTCGCTCACCGAGCCCGACCTGCTCGACAAGGCCGTGCACCTGGCCGCGCGCCAGATGGCCGAGCCCGCCTGGCCGCCGGACGTGTGGGAGCGCGACCGCGCACGCTGGAGCGCCTCGATTCGCGAGGCCGACACGCGCCCGGGCACGGTGGCGGGCAAGGCCTTTGCCGCAGCGGTGTATGGCACCCATCCCTACGGGCAGCGCGCCACCGAAGCGACCCTGGCACGCATCCAGGTGTCCGACCTGCAGCAGTTCCACGCCCGGCACCTGGATGCCTGCCGCGCGCGCGTGCACATTGTGGGTGCGGTCGAACGCGCGCAGGCCCGCCTGCTGGTGGCAGCCTTGCTCTCGCGCCTGCCGGCGTCCAGCCGCTGCGAGCCGCTGCCCGCCGTGCCTGAGGTGCAGCCCCTGGCCGCCCCGGTGCACAAAGACATCGCTTTTGCCTCGGCCCAGTCGCATGTGCTCATCGGCCAGCCCGGCTTCCAGCGCAGCGACCCGGACTTTCTGGCGCTGCTGGTGGGCAACCACATCCTGGGCGGGGGCGGTTTTGTTTCGCGGCTGACGGAAGAGGTGCGCGAAAAGCGCGGCCTGAGCTACAGCGTGTACAGCGGCTTTGCCCCCGGGCTGCACGCGGGGGCTTTCACCATCGGCCTGCAGACCCGGCCCGACCAGGCCGCGCAGGCCGTGCAGGTGGCGCGCGAGGTGGTGGCGCGCTTTGTGGCCGAAGGGCCGACCGAAGAAGAACTGCGCGCCGCCAAGGACAACCTGGTGGGCGGCTTTGCCCTGCGCATCGACAGCAACCGCAAGTGGCTGGGCAATGTGGTGAATATCGCCACCAACGGCTTGCCGCTGGACTACCTGGAAGGCTGGACGCAGCGCGTCGAAGCCCTCAGCGTCGCCGACATCCGCGCCGCCATGGCGCGCAAACTCCAGCCCGAACGCATGGTGACCGTGGTGCTGGGGGCGCAGCCATGAGCCGGCGCCTGACACCCGCACAGGCCCAGGCCGCCCTGCGCCAACCCCCGGCGGCCGCGCCTGTGGCGGCCCCCAAAACACCCCGCAAGCCGCCGGTGCCGCAGGGCGCGGGCGAGGTGCGCATCATCGGCGGGCAATGGAAGCGCACGCGATTGAGCGTGCCGCAGCTGCCCGGCCTGCGCCCCACGCCCGACCGCGTGCGCGAAACCCTGTTCAACTGGCTGGGCCAGGACCTGAGCGGCTGGCGCTGCCTGGACGCCTTTGCCGGCACTGGCGCGCTGGGCCTGGAGGCCGCATCGCGCGGTGCGGCCCGCGTGCAGCTGGTGGAGCAGGACGCGGGTCTGGTGGCCCGGCTGGGCCAGTGGTGCCAACGCCTGCAGGCCAGCACTGTGCAGCTTCGGCGGGGCGATGGACTGGCGGCGCTGCAGCAGTGCGTGCCGGCCAGCCTTGACCTGATTTTTATCGACCCGCCGTTTGACAGCACCCTGTTCGTGCCCGCCCTGCAGGCCGCCGCGCGTGCGCTGGCGCCCCAGGGCTTTGTGTACCTGGAGGCGCCGCAGCAGTGGAGCGCCGAGGCCCTTTCCGCACTGGGCCTGGCGCCGCACCGCCATCTGCGTGCCGGCATGGTGCATGCGCATTTGCTGCGGCCCGCCGGTTGAAATGCTCTTATTAAAATAGCTACCAGCGCTTTTCAGATAAGGGCTTGAGCCCATTTTGATTTCTTTTTTCTGCTTCACAGGACCCCCATGCCCCAGAACGTGCTCGCCGTGTACCCCGGCACCTTTGACCCGATCACCCTGGGCCATGAAGACCTGGTGCGCCGCTCGGCGCACCTGTTCGAGCGGGTGATCGTGGCCGTCGCCATTGCGCACCACAAGAAAACCCTCTTCACCCTGGACGAGCGCATGGACATGGCCCGCGAGGCGCTGCGCGACTGCCCGCAGGTGAGCGTGGAACCTTTTGAGGGCCTGGTAACGGCCTTCACGGCCGCGCGCGGTGGCACGGCCATGGTGCGCGGCCTGCGCTCGGGCACCGATTTTGATTACGAATTCCAGCTTGCAGGCATGAACCGCGCCCTGATGCCGCAGGTGGAATCGGTCTTCCTCACGCCGGACAGCCGTTACCAGTCCATCAGCAGCACGCTGGTGCGCGAGATTGCCACGCTGGGCGGCGATGTGGCGCAGTTCGTCTCGCCCGTGGTGCACGAGCGGCTGATTCGCAAGCTGGGGCGCTGACCGGCAACATCCCCCTGTGGCGCTGCGCGCCTTCCCCCCTTCTCTCGACTCGCTGCGCGCGTCGGGACGGGGGACGCCCCCAGCGCGGCGGGGCGGCCCTTGCGCGGGGGGCGCTGGCATGGGTCGCGCGGGCTTGATGCGCCGTTGGTGGTGCCCACGCCATGGAAGGATGCACAAGAATGCTAGCCGGTGGCAGCCTGCGCCACGGTGTCATGCACAAAGCGCAGTTTGCGCAGCGCACCGGGTGACAGGGCGAACGGGTAGGCGTCCTGCTGGCCCAGGCTGCGGTTCAGGCTGTTGAGCAGCAGGGTCAGCGGCACCCACTGGCGCACCATGGTGTCAAAGCCCGGTGCGGGGTCGCCGAACGGGTCGGCCACATGCTCGCGCGCGGGTGGCGGGGTGCCGGTGCCGGGTACGCTCAGGCCCGTGGCGTAGGCGGCGGCGGTTTCGAGCAAATCCACCATGTGCAGGTAGTGCGCCCAGGTTTCGGCCCAGTCTTCCCAGGGGTGCGCAGCGGCGTAGGCGCTGACGTGCTGCGCGCTCCAGTCGGTGCGGGCGGGGGCGGCGTAGTGCGCCTGCAGCGCAGCGATGTAGTCCTGCCGCTCGTCGCCAAACAGGGCGCGAAAAGGCTCCAGTCGTTCGGTGTCGCGCACCAGCCGGTCCCAGTAAAAATGGCCGGATTCGTGGCGCAGGTGGCCGATCAGGGTGCGGTAGGGCTCGTGCAGGGCCACGCGTCGGCGGGCGCGTTCGTCGTCGTCGGCCTCGGCCACGTTGAGCGTGATGGTGCCGCTGTGGTGGCCGGTGAGGATGGCGGGGGCGCCGGGCAGGTCAGCCAGAAAGGCGTAGGCTGGTCCGGCAGGGGCCGGTGCAAGCTCGTCCGTGGGCTGCAGGCCCAGCCGTGCCAGGGTGTAGAACAGCTGTCGCTTGGCGCCCTCGATGCGCGACCAGCGCAGGCGGTTGGACGGGTCGGAGAGATCGGGCAGCCGCTGCGTCTGGCGGCAGGCCACGCACAGCAGGTGCGGGCTGGCCGCGGGCACGGCGAAATTGCAGGCTCCCCAGGTGCAGTGGTTGTAGCACGGGCGGTAGAGTGCGCTGCAAGCCTCGCGGCCCAGCCATCGCCACAGGCCAAGGCCCGCCTCGGGGGCGGGCGCCATTGCCCCCAGGGTGAGCCGGTCGGGCAAGAAGGCCAGCGCGCTGCCGCAATGCATGCACTGCACGCTGTCAAAAAACACCAGGTGGCCGCAATGGTCGCAGTTGTAAACCCGCATGCCCGGAGCTTACCTGTTGCCGAGCTCTGCCGCGCGGCGGCACGGCGAGGCCGGCGGCTGCAGCGTCGCAGGCAAGCCCTACGGGCGCACCACGATGCTGTTGCGCACCGATTTCACATGGCGCGTGGTGCGGGCAATGGTTTCAGCGCGGTCGCGTTCCTGCGCCGATTTGGCAAAGCCCGACAACTGCACGGTGCCGTTGAGCGTTTCCACGCTGATGGCGGTGGCCGAGACGGTCTTGTCCTCGGCCATCTTCGCCTTCACGGCGGTGGTGATGGTGGCGTCGTCGACATACGCGCCCACGGTTTGCTGTTCACGGACCACCGAACAGCCGGTGGTAACGATGGTGGCGCCTGCCAGCAGGGCAAAGGCAATGGAGCGTACGTAGGACATGGGGTTCTCCTGGATGGTGGGGTCCACGGGCACGATCGCTGTGCACGTGCCTGCACTGTAGAGCGGTCTGGCCGTGGCGGATGCAGGTGCACAGGGCATCGGGTTGTCAGCGCAGCGCAGGTACCGGCGTAGGAAGCTGCCTACTGCGGCGGCGGTGCAGGGCTGTCGGTGGCAGCACCGGGGGCCGGTGCTTCGCACGGCAGGATGGCGGCGACCAGGGTGCCCTCCCCGGGGCGCGAGGTGATGGTCAGCCGGCCGCCCACGGCTTCGACGCGCTGGCGCATGCCCAGCAGGCCATGCCGGCTGCGCCCGATGCGTGCGGGGTCGAAGCCCTGGCCGTCATCCCGTATCTGCACCGCCACATGCCGGGGGTATTGGTGCACCGTCACCAGCACCTGGTGTGCTTGCGCGTACTTGCCGATGTTGGTGAGCGATTCCTGCACCATGCGGTAGACCGTCAGCTGGGTGGCCTCGGGCAGCGAGACGGCTTCCAGGCTGGTTTGCACATCGATGTCGGCCCCCTGTGCGAACTCGCGCGTCAGAATTTCGAGCGATGCTGTCAGTCCCAGGTTCGACAGCGAGGAGGGGCGCAGGTCTTCGATGATGCGTCGCTTGAGCGCAATCACGCCGTTGAGGGATTCGCTCAGGTGCCGCAGGCGCTCGAGCACTTCCGGGCCCTGGTCGGCCAGCCGGGATTTGAGGCGTGCCACGTCGAGCTTGGCTGCCGTGAGCAGCGCACCGAGCTCGTCATGCAGCTCGCGTGCCAGATGGCCGCGCTCGTCTTCGCGCACCTGCTGCAGGTGGTTGGCCAGGTCGTTGAGCGTGGCTGTGCGCTCGCGCACCAGGTCTTCGAGCCGTGCGCGTTCTGTCTCGAGCACGGCCTGCTCGCGCTCGGTGGCCTGCTGCAGCGCGCGCGTCTGGCGAAGGTAGAGGTGAAAGGCCAGCAGGCCGATCGCCGTCACCAGGGCGATGCCCAGACGCGAGAGCCAGAGCGACCGGGTGATGGCCACCTGGCTGCTGGTCACCCGGTCGGTGTTGCGGTCGACCAGTGCCCGGGCGTGCTGGCGAATGGCATCCATGTTCTGCTTGCCTACATCGGTGCTGAGGACGAATTTCCAGGCATCTTCCTGTCCCTTGCGCCGCAGGCTCAGGCTCAGGTCCAGTTCCGAGAGCTTGCGGGTGACCTGCTGCGACAGCTGCAGGTAGTCGTGCAGGTCTTGGGACGATCCGGCAAACTGGCCGCGCAACTCCTCCAGGTGGGCGTGGATGGTGGCGTTGGCGCTTTCGTACGGCTCCAGGTAGCGCTCGTCACCTGTGAGCAGGTAGCCGCGCAGCCCGGTTTCTGCGTCCAGCATGCTTTGCAGCAGCCGGTTGACCGAGGCACGCGCCTTTTGCGAATCGTTGAGTTCCTCCAGTGCCGCATGCGAACGGTGGTAGCCTGCCTCGTTGATGGAAACCAGCGTGAGCGCTGCCAGCACGGCCAGGGGCAGGCTGATGGCCATTTGGCGTAAGGAAGTCCAGCGCATGAAAATTCTCCAGAGTCAGTGCGGAAGGCGCAAATCGTGATAATGAAGACGCCCGGCTCTGCCCGGGTGATCTGCCGCAACAACACCCATGCAGGCGCAATCGATGGCTTGTGCCGGGAGAGTATCTGAATGATCAATATCGGTATCGTCGATGACCACGCCATTGTGCGTGCAGGCCTGCGCCAGTTTTTGTCCGAGCACGTGGACCTGCGCGTGGTGGGCGAAGCAGCCAACGGGCGCGAGGCCATCGATCTGATCCGCAATGCAGAGGTGCACGTGCTGGTGATGGACCTGGCCATGCCCGGGCAAAGCGGGCTGGACGCACTGGCCATGCTGCGCGCCAAGGCGCCCCAGATGGGGATCCTCATCCTCAGCGGCTACCCGGAAACGCACTATGCCATCAGCATGATCCGCCAGGGGGCCAGCGGTTACCTCAACAAGGAATGCGAACCGGCCGAAATCGTGGAGGCCATTCGCACCATCGCCCTGGGCCGGCGCTATGTGACGCCGGGCGTGGCCGAGCTGCTGGCGCAGCAGCTCCACCGCAAGGACGACGCGCCCGTGCACGAGCAGCTCTCCGAGCGTGAGTTCCAGGTGTTCCTGAAACTCGCGCGGGGCGAGACGGCGGGCGACATTGCCAACGCGCTGTCGCTGAGCGTCAAGACCGTGAGCACCTACCGCACGCGGCTGATGGAGAAGATGGGGCTGTCGTCCAACAGCGACCTGACCTACTACGCCCTCAAGAACCGCCTGATCGACTGACAAGCCTGGCCTGGTCAATGCAGTAGTCGATCAGCGCATCGATTTCATTGGATTTGTCGAATACGGCATCCACACCCAGCTGCGCGCAGCGCATGCGCACGTCAGGGGTGGCGTAGTTGCTGAGCACCACCAGGCGCTGGTGGGGCAGGCGATTCTGGCAGGCGGCAAGGATTCCCAGCCCGCTGCCCTGGCGCAAAAACAGATCGATGATGGCCAGGTCCCACTGTGCCGGGTGGGTGGTCAGCCACTGCCTGCCCTGTTCTTCTGTGTCGGCCACGCCCACGGCTTCGATGAAGGCAAGCTCCTCCAGCGTACCGATGAGGTTTTCGCGGATGGTGGCGTTGTCTTCAACGATGTAGGTCTTGAGTTTCACGATCGGGTCCGTTCCACGGCCCGCACAGACCGTGGTGCCACTGTACGAGCGTCGCGCCTGGAATTGTGCCAGCGGCTGCAGGCACCGGCCGTAGGCCGATTCCTACCCGCCTAGTGTCCGTGCGCCTGCCCGCACACCGTGCAGGCCGGGTTGCGCGCAGTGCGCAGGCTGCTCCATTCCATGCTGCGCCCATCCAGCATGAGCAGGCGCCCGGCCAGTGACTGCCCCACGCCCGCCACCAATTTGAGTGCCTCGGCGGCCTGCAGCGCCCCCACCACACCCACCAGCGGCGCGAGAACGCCCATGGTCGAGCAGGCCACTTCCTCGAACCGGGCCTGCGGGTCGAACAGGCAGGCATAGCAGGGGGCCGTGGCATCGCGCGGGTCGACCACGGTGATCTGCGCATCGAAGCGGATCACCGCACCCGCCACCAGCGGCGTGCGGTGGCGCACGCAGGCGGCGTTCACCGCCTGGCGTGTGGTGTAGTTGTCGCTGCAGTCGAGTACCACGCTGGCGCGGGGCACCAGTGTGTCGAGCAGGGCCGCGTCGGCGCGTTCCTGGACACAGGTGAGCTGTGCCTCGGGGTTGATGGCGCGCACCGCCTGGGCGGCCGATGCCACCTTGGGCTGGCCCACGCGGTCCTGGGTGTGGGCGATCTGGCGCTGCAGGTTGGTCAGGTCGACCACGTCATGGTCCACCAGCGTGAGGTGCCCCACGCCGGCCGATCCCAGGTACAGGGCAGCGGGCGAACCGAGCCCGCCTGCGCCAATGATGAGCGCGTGCGCGGCCAGGATGCGCTCCTGCCCTTCGATGCCCACTTCATCGAGCAGAATGTGGCGGGAATAGCGCAGGAGCTGGTCGTCGGTCATGGTGTGGGCAGAAAAAAGGGCCGGTATGCAACCGGCCCTTGTGGGCGGGAGGAAGGCCGCAGCTTACGGCGTTTCTTTCTTCTCTTCCTTGCGCTCGGTCTGGGTCTTGCTGACCAGCACGGGCTTGCCGCGCAGGTGGTTCAGCGCCTGGGCGAGCTGGAAGTCCTTGTCGGTGCCGAACTCGGGCAGCTTGCGGTCGGCCACGGGCTTCTTGGCTTCTTCTTCCAGGCGCTTGCGGGCTTCCTCGCGGGCCTGCTCGCGTGCAGGGTCTTTCTTTTCCTCGCTCTGGCCATTGCCCAGGTGCTTTTCGAGGTCGGCTTCGCGCATCCGCAGGGCGGCAAAGGGGCTGCCCTCGGCGGTTTCGTCCAGCATCACATCCGGAACGATGCCCCGCGCCTGGATCGATTTGCCGCTGGGCGTGTAGTAGCGCGCCGTAGTCAGCTTGATGCCGGTGTCGGGGCCGAGGGGGCGCACGGTCTGCACCGAGCCCTTGCCGAAGGTCTGGCTGCCCATGATGGTGGCGCGCTTGTGGTCCTGCAGTGCGCCGGCCACGATCTCGCTGGCCGAGGCCGAGCCTTCGTTCACCAACACCACCAGCGGCACGCTCTTGAGGGCGGCGGGCAGCCGCTTGAGCGGGTCGCCACTGCCCCGGCGGGCGTAGAAGTCGGGCGAGGCCTTGAACGTGGCCTTGCTTTCGGCCAGCTGGCCGTTGGTGGAAACCACGGTCACGTCGGGCGGAAGGAAGGCGGCGGAGATGGCCACGGCGGCATCGAGCAGGCCACCCGGGTCGTTGCGCAAATCTAGCACCAGGCCCTTGAGCTGGGGGTCTTGCTTGTACAGCTCCTCGGCCTTGCGCACGAAGTCTTCGACCGTACGTTCCTGGAACTGCGAGAGGCGGATCCAGCCGTAGCCCGGCTCGATCATCTTGCCCTTGACCGACTGGGTCTTGATTTCCTCGCGCGTGATGGTCACCGGGAAGGTGCGGCTCTCGTCCTTGCGGAAGATGGTGAGCGTGACTTTGGTATTGGGGTCGCCGCGCATGCGCTTGACGGCATCGCCCAGGCTCAGGCCCTTGACGGCGGTGTCGTCGATTTTGGTGATGAGGTCGTTGGTCTTGAGCCCGGCGCGGAACGCGGGCGAACCCTCGATGGGCGAGACGACCTTGATGAGGCCGTCTTCCTGCGTGATTTCAATACCCACGCCGACGAATTTACCCGAGGTGCCTTCGCGGAATTCGGCGAACGACTTCTTGTCGAAATACTGCGAGTGCGGGTCCAGGCTGGAGACCATGCCCGAGATGGCGTCGGTGATCAGCTTCTTGTCGTCCACCGGCTCCACATAGTCGGTCTTGACCAGGCCGAAGACGGCCGAGAGCTGCTGGATTTCCTCCAGCGGCAAGGGCGTCATGGCGCCACGCGCCACGGTCTGCAGCGATACCGTGGTCAAGACCCCGGCAAGTGCGCCCACGGATACCCACCCTGCAATTTTCAGTTTCTGGCCCATACGATTACCTTTAACCGATTCAATGTACACCCGAGATGGGTTCACGTTCTTAGAAGGGCCTGAGCCGCTCGGGTTCCCGCACAGGTGCTCGCCGGGGTCTTGCCGGGCCGGCTGGAGGGTTTCTTTACCGCAGCTTTACGCCTTGCCCTGCGACGCTACTGCTGCAGCCGCCTTGGCTGCCGCTTCCGCATCCCCCAGATAGTAGTGGCGGATGGGCTTGAGGTCGGCGTCCAGCTCATATACCAGCGGAATGCCGTTGGGAATGTTCAGGCCGACGATGTCGCCGTCGGAGATGTTGTCGAGGTACTTCACCAGCGCCCGGATCGAGTTGCCGTGCGCCGCCACCAGGATGCGCTGGCCCGAGCGGATGGCCGGGGCCATGGTGTCGTTCCAGAAGGGCAGCACGCGCGCCACGGTGTCCTTCAGGCACTCGGTCAGCGGCACCTGGGCGGCGTCCAGGCCCGCGTAGCGGCGGTCGCTGCGCTCGCAGCGCGGGTCGCCTGCTTCGAGGGCGGGGGGCGGGGTGTCGTAACTGCGGCGCCACACCAGCACCTGCTCGTCGCCGTACTTCTGGGCCGTTTCGCCCTTGTTCAGGCCTTGCAGGGCGCCGTAGTGGCGCTCGTTCAGGCGCCAGCTCTTTTGCACCGGCAACCAGGTGCGGTCCATTTCGTCCAGGGCATACCACAGGGTGTGGATGGCGCGCTTGAGCACGCTGGTGTAGCACAGGTCGAACTCGTAACCCTCGGCCTTGAGCAGCTTGCCGGCCGACATGGCCTGGGAGACGCCGGTGGGGGTGAGGTCCACATCGGTCCAGCCGGTAAAGCGGTTTTCCAGGTTCCAGGTGGATTCGCCGTGGCGGATCAGAACGAGTTTGTGCATGGTTTCCTTGTGTAGTGTTTCACTCTGATTGGTACTTTCAGCCAGTGGCCAAGGGGTCAGCTGCTAGGCGCAGGGGCGCAGACATAACCGGTTACGTCAAGCCACTGCAACAACGCAGATGGCCCCTTGGCCACTGGCCCGAAGGGAGCCCCGAAAAAGCTGCACAGCGTCGTTGCAGCGCTTGGCAAGGGCTATGGCCATTGCCTGCGCGCTGCGTCTAGCTGTGCAGCTTTTTCGGGGCTCTGAAAGCACCAATCAGAATGAAACACTACACCAGCAGCAGGTCAAAACCCATCATTCTAAAATCGCGGTGTTTGCCAACCCAAGGAATAACGTGAAATTCTTCGTCGACAACTGGTATTTGTTCGTTCTCGCGCTCGCCTCGGGCTCCATGCTGCTGGTGCCCGCGTTGCGGGGCGCCAGTTTTGGTGGGCTGACGGCGGCCAATGCGGTCTTGCTGATCAACCGCGAAAAAGCCGTGCTGATCGACGTGTGCGGGGCCGATGAGTTTGCCGCCGGTCATGCCGGGGGCGCCAAGAATGTGCCGCTCGACCAGCTGGAGGCGCGCCTGCCCTCGGTAGTGAAAAACAAGGCCGTACCTGTGGTCATGGTGTGTGCCAGTGGCGGGCGCGCGGCTCGTGCCGCCGTCATCGCGCGCAAGCTGGGCTACGAAAAGGCCCAGGTGCTGGCCGGTGGCCTGCGGTCCTGGAAGGAAGCCGGCCTGCCGGTCGAGAAGTCCTGAACGACATCCCCACAGCAAACCAAGGAAGCCCATGCAAGCCGTCAAGATGTACACCACCGCAGTCTGCCCCTACTGCACCCGCGCCAAGCAGCTGCTCAAATCCCGTGGTGTGGAGCAGATCGAGGAAATCCGTATCGACACCGACCCCGTGGCCCGCCAGCACATGATGGAAACCACCGGCCGTCGTACCGTGCCGCAGATTTTCATTGGCGCGACGCACGTGGGCGGCTGTGATGATCTGATGGCCCTGGACGCCCGGGGTGGACTCACCCCCTTGCTGGGCGCTGCATAATCCAGCCCATGCGCCCGCTGCGGGAAACGCTCCCTGGCGGGTTTTGTTTTGCCGAAAATCCATTCGCAGAGAGACTTGTCATTCATGGCCGACCAAGAAAATCCCGTGTTCCAGATCCAGCGCGTCTACCTCAAGGACTTGTCGCTCGAACAGCCCAACTCGCCTGCCATCCTGCTCGAAGCCGAACAGCCCAGTGTGGACATCCAGATCGGCGTGGAAGCCGCGCCGGCCGCTGAAGGCATCTTCGAGATTTGCGTCACTGCCACGGTGCACACCCGCATCAAGGACAAGACGGTGTTCCTGGTCGAAGCCAAGCAGGCCGGCATTTTCGAGATCCGCAACGTCCCTGAAGACCAGATGGGCGCCATCGTCGGCATCGCCTGCCCCCAGATCATTTACCCCTACCTGCGCGGCAACGTGGCCGATGTCATCAACCGTGCCGGCTTCCCGCCCGTGCACCTGGCAGAGATCAACTTCCAGGCCATGTACGAGCAGCAGCAGGCCCAGGCCGCTGACGCACCTTCGTCGCAACTGCCGCAGTAATTTTTAGCCTTTTTGGCCTCCAGCGCTTGCTGGTTAAGCGCGAGCAGCTATGAAAATAGTAGTACTTGGCGCCGGTGCCTGGGGTACGGCTATGGCCATCAGTGCGGCCGCGCACCCGGCGGGCCATGCCGTCACCCTGTGGGCGCGCGATGCCCCACAGGTGGCCGAGATGCAGGCGCTGCGCAGCAACCTGCGCTACCTGCCGGGCATCGGCCTGCCGCCCTCCCTGACCGTGGCCGGTGGCGATGTGGCAGCGCTGGCGGACGCCGCCGATCTGGTCATCGTGGCCACGCCCATGGCAGGCCTGCGCGGCATGCTGGTGCAGCTGCGCGGCTGCAGCGCGCCGGTGGCCTGGCTGTGCAAGGGTTTCGAGGCGGCCACAGAAAATTCTGAATCTTTTGGCCTGCTGGCGCACGAGGTGCGTGCGCAGGTAGCTCCTGATTTGATAGCGGGCGTGCTCAGCGGCCCGAGCTTTGCGCTGGAGGTGGCCCGTGCTCAACCCACGGCGCTGGTGGCAGCCAGCGAGCACGCCAGCGTGCGCGAAGCCTTGGTGCGCGGCTTCCATGGCCCCAGCCTGCGCGTTTATGCCAACGACGACATCGTGGGCGTGGAGGTGGGCGGTGCCGTCAAGAACGTGCTGGCCATCGCCACGGGGCTGTGCGACGGCCTGCAACTGGGCCTGAACGCCCGCGCCGCCCTCATCACACGCGGCCTGGCCGAGATCACCCGCCTGGGCCTGGCCCTGGGCGCGCGTGGGGACACCTTCATGGGCCTGTCGGGCCTGGGCGACCTGGTGCTCACCGCCACCGGCGACCTCTCGCGCAACCGACGTGTGGGCCTGCTGCTGGCGCAGGGTCGGACGCTGGCGCAGGCCGTGGCTTCGCTCGGCCATGTGGCCGAGGGTGTTTACTGCGCCCGCACCGTAGTGCAGCGCGCCCGTCACCTGGGCGTGGAAATGCCTATCAGCGAGGGCGTGGTGGCGCTGCTGGATGGCCGTCTGCGGCCCGACGAGGCCGTGGCCGCGCTGATGGAGCGTGAACCCAAGGGCGAAGGCGCCTGACTCAAGCCAGCGCGGCCGACACTTCCCGCCACTGTCCCGGCTCCAGCCCTTCCAGACTCCAGGGGCCGATCCGCACGCGCACCAGGCGCAGCGTGGGCAGGCCCACGGCGGCCGTCATGCGGCGCACCTGGCGGTTGCGGCCTTCGCGGATGATCAGCTCCAGCCAGGCCGTGGGGATGCTTTGCCGAAAGCGCACCGGGGGGTGACGCTCCCACAGCGCGGGCGCTTCCAGCATTCGCGCCTGCGCGGGCAGGGTGGGGCCGTCCTTGAGTTGCACGCCCTCGCGCAGCTGGCTCAGCTGCTCTTCGGTGGGCGTGCCTTCCACCTGCACCCAGTAGGTCTTGGCCAGCTTGTGGCGCGGGTCGGCAATGCGCGTCTGCAGGGCGCCGTCGTTGGTCAGCAGCAGCAGGCCCTCGCTGTCGCGGTCCAGGCGCCCGGCCGGGTAGACGCCGGGCACATCCACAAAGTCTTTGAGCGTGGCGCGGCCTTCGCTGTCGGGGCTGAACTGGGTCAGCACCTCAAACGGCTTGTTCAGCAGCAGCAGGCGCGGCACAGCCGGCGGCGCCTTGGGCGTACGGCGTGCCGCGGGACGGCGGGGCGGTGGCGCCATGGGCCGCCTACCCGCGCAGCAGGGCGAGGTAGGCGCTGCGGGTCTCGGGGGCGACGGCGTCCAGCACCTGCTCGTGCGAGGTCTGGTGCCGCGCCAGCAGTCGGGCCGAGGCGATGGTCTTGGACTTGCAGAACCAGTGGCAGGTGTGCTGCATCAGGAACAGCTCGGCTGACAGGGTGAAGGCCTTGTCGCGCAGCGAGCGGCCTGCCTCGTTGCGCACGGCGCGCTCGATGCCCTGGGCGTGGACCTGCAGGGCCTGGCGCATGTCGAAGGTGGCGCCGGGCAGCCACTGGTCGGCAAAAGGCAGGGCCAATGCCAGCGTGCTGACGCGGGCCTGGGCCGGGTCCACACGGGCGAATTCGGCGGCGAAGCGGGTGAACTGCTCGCTCAGCTGCAGCTCGGTCGTGCGCAGCAGGCTCCAGACCTGCTCGCGCCGCTCGGGGTCGTTCTCGCCCAGGGCGCGCAGGTAGCCTTCGGTGAGGTTCTCCATGAGCTTCTCGATCTGGTAGTGCCCCAGATGGCTGGCCAGCAGCACGATGCGCTGGCGCTGCTGTTTCGCATTCAGCATGAAGATGCCGATGGCAATCAGGATGCCCAGAAGGAGGATGTCCATGGCGGCAGCTTCGTTGACCCAGTCTTTCAGACCTCGAAATTGTCGATCAGCCGTGTGGTGCCCAGGCGCGCTGCGCCCAGCACCACCAGCGCGTCGCCCGCCTGGGGCGGCTGCAGGTCGCTGCGGCGGCGCACCGTCAGGTAGTCGGGTTGCCAGCCGCGTGCGGCCAGGGCCTCCCGGGCGCGTTGTTCCAGCGCCGCCACCTGACCGGGCAGGGCGTGGGCGGCGGCCACGGCCTCGCGGGCCAGGGCGCGCAGCGCCAGCGAGAGCTGCACCGCCTCGGCACGCTCGGTCTCGCTGAGGTAGCCGTTGCGCGAGCTCAAGGCCAGGCCGTCGTCGGCGCGCTGCGTGGGGCCGGCCACCAGCTCGATGGGCAGGGCAAACTGCTGCGCCATGCGCCGCAGCACCATGAGCTGCTGGTAGTCCTTCTGGCCGAACACGGCCGTGCCCTGGGCCTTGCCCGCGAACACGGCGCAAAACAGCTTCATCACCACGGTGCAGACACCGGTGAAGAAGCCGGGGCGGAACTGCCCTTCGAGGATGTCGGCCAGCAGCGGGTCGGGCTGCACCTTGAAGGTTTGCGGCTCGGGGTACAGGTCGGACTCGCGCGGGGCAAACAGCACATCGCAGCCTGCGGCGCGCAGCTTGGCAGCGTCGGCTTCGAGCGTGCGCGGGTAGCTGTCGAAGTCCTCATGCGGCAAAAACTGCAGCCGGTTGACGAAGATGCTGGCCACCAGCACATCGCCCAGCGGCCTGGCCTGGCGCACCAGGGCCAGGTGCCCGTCGTGCAGGTTGCCCATGGTGGGCACGAAGGCAGGTTTGCCGTGGGCGGCCAGGGCGGCGCGCAGATCGGGGAGGGTGTGGACGATATGCATGACAGAAATTCGGGGGTGGCCGGGCAGATTACCAAGCGTGCACGGCATTGTCGGGGAAACGCCCCTGTTTGACCGCCTGCACATACGCCTCCATGGCGCCGCGCACGCTGCCGGCATCCTGCATGAAGTTGTGAACGAAGCGCGCCATCTTGCCCAGGTTCATGCCCAGCATGTCGTGCAGCACCAGCACCTGGCCGGCGGTGCCGTTGCCCGCGCCGATGCCGATGGTGTGGCAGTGCGATAACGCCTGCGTGAGCTCGGCCGAGAGCTGTGCGGGCACCATCTCCAGCACCAGCATGGAGGCACCGGCGTCCTGCAGCTCGTGCGCGTGACGGCGCAGGGTCAGCGCGGCCTCGTCGGTCTTGCCCTGCACGCGGTAGCCGCCCAGGGCGTGCACGGTCTGTGGTGTCAGGCCCAGGTGGGCGCAGACGGGGATGCCGCGCTCGACCAGGAAGCGCACGGTCTCGGTGGTCCAGCCGCCGCCTTCGAGCTTGACCATGTGCGCGCCGGCCTGCATCAGGGCCGAGGCGCTGCGCAGCGCCTGCTCGCGCGACTCGTGGTAGCTGCCAAACGGCAGGTCGGCGATCAGCCAGGCCGTGCCCTGCACGCGGTACAGGCCGCGCGCCACGCTTTCGGTGTGGTAGACCATGGTCTCCAGCGTCACGCCCACGGTGCTGGGCAAGCCCTGGCAAACCATGCCGAGCGAGTCGCCCACCAGCAGGCATTCCACCCCGGCGGCGTCGGCCACGGCGGCAAAGGTGGCGTCGTAGGCAGTCAGCATGGTGATTTTCTCGCCCGCCTCGCGCATCTGCTGCAGGCGCGGCAGGCTCACGGGGCGGCGCTGGGGCAGCGGCGATGCGGGTGGCAGCGTGCCATAGGGAGTGCCTGCGGTGGCGGAGGAGGGCTGGGCGGTTTCTGTCATGGGGCCATCTTCTCAAAGTCCATGGGAGCCGGGAGTCTAGTACACAACACCGGAGCCGCTATGCTTGCGCCCCATGACCCCATTTGCTCCAACCCCCGACCTTTCCCTGCACACCCAGGTGCTGCTGGATGTGGCCCGCGCGCTGCAGGAAGACGTAGGCAGCGGCGACCTGACCGCCGCCCTGGTGCCCGCCGGGCGCCGCGCCCGCGCCCGCGTGCTGGCGCGCGAAGCCGCCGTCATCTGCGGCGCCCCCTGGGCCGAAGCCGCGCTGCGCGCGCTGGACTCCACCGTGCGCATCACCTGGCATGTGGCCGAGGGCCAGCGCAGCGCTCCTGACCAGGTGGTGCTGGAGGCGGAGGGCGACGCCCGCGCGCTGCTGAGCGCCGAGCGCACTGCGCTCAACTTCCTGCAACTGCTGTCTGCCGTGGCGACCAAGACCGCCACCTACGTGGAGGCCGTGCGCGGCACCCGTGCCCACATCGTGGACACACGCAAGACCATTCCCGGCCTGCGTCTGGCGCAGAAATACGCCGTGCGCGTGGGCGGCGGCACCAACCACCGCATCGGCCTGCACGACGCCGTGCTCATCAAGGAAAACCACATTGCCGCTGCGGGCGGCGTCAGTGCCGTGCTGCAGGCCGCGCAGCAAGTGGCCGCGCGCGCGCAGTTCATCGAGATCGAGGTGGAAACGCTGGAGCAATTGCGCGAGGCGCTGGACGCGGGCGCAAGAATGGTGCTGCTGGACAACATGCCCCTGCCCATGCTGCGCGAGGCCGTGCGGATCAATGCGGGTCGCGCCATCCTCGAAATCTCGGGAGGCGTGACGCTGGAGGGCCTGCGCGCCCTTGCAGAAACCGGCGTGGACCGCATCTCCATTGGCACGCTGACCAAGGACGTCAAGGCCACCGACTTCTCGATGCGCCTCCAGGAATTAGAGTGACCAACCCCCTGTGGCGCTGCGCGCCTTCCCCCTTCTCTCGCGCGATGCGCGGGAAGGGGGACGCTCCCAGCGCCCGTACATGGGAATGCTGGCGGCCCTTGCGCGGGAGCCCTGGCCCGGGCCGCTGCTGTTTCATACATCGCGGGTGCTACACACGCGGAAATGGATAACTGAAATGAGTACCACGATCACCCTCAAGGAAGTCGATTACGAACAGCCCGAAGGCGGCGGGGTGTGCGCGACCAAGCACGCCTGGGCGCGTGTGCCCCCCGAGCTCTCAAAGGACGAACGCGCGGCGTTGAAAGACAAGATCCGCCGCCTGCTCAAGGAAAAGAACGCGGTGATGGTGTCGCACTACTACGTGCACCCGGACCTGCAGGACCTGGCCGAGGAAACCGGCGGCATCGTCAGCGATTCGCTGGAGATGGCGCGCTTCGGCCGCGACCATGCAGCGCAAACGCTGGTGGTGAGCGGCGTGCGCTTCATGGGCGAGACGGCCAAGATCCTGTCGCCGGAAAAAACCATCCTCATGCCCGATCTCGACGCCACCTGCTCGCTCGACTTGGGCTGCCCCATCGACGAATTCAGCGCGTTCTGCGATGCGCACCCCGACCGCACCGTGGTGGTCTACGCCAACACCAGCGCCGCCGTCAAAGCCCGCGCCGACTGGCTGGTCACGTCGAGCTGCGCGCTCGACATCGTGCGCGCGCTCAAGGACCAGGGCCACAAGATCTTGTGGGCGCCCGACCGCCACTTGGGCGACTACATCCGCCGCGAAACCGGTGCCGACATGGTGTTCTGGAACGGTGCCTGCATCGTGCACGACGAATTCAAGGCCTTTGAGCTGGAATCGTTGAAGAAGGACCATCCGAACGCCAAGGTGCTGGTGCACCCCGAAAGCCCGGCCGACGTGATTGCCCTGGCCGACGCTGTGGGCTCGACGTCCGCCATCCTCAAGGCCGCGCAGACGATGGACGCCCAGGAGTTCATCGTCGCCACCGACAACGGCATGATGCACAAGCTGCGCACGCTCAACCCCGGCAAGGTCTTCATTGAAGCCCCCACGGCAGGCAACAGCGCCACCTGCAAAAGCTGCGCTCACTGTCCCTGGATGGCGATGAACGGCCTGGCCGGTGTGGCGCAGGTGCTGGAGACGGGCAGCAACGCCATCGACGTGGACGCGCAGATCATCCCGCGCGCGCGCCTGCCGATTGACCGCATGCTCGCCTTCACCGCTGCACTGAAAAACGGCCAGCCCACCGCCGCACTGGTGCCGAACATCGGCGCCGCCTGAAACCACAGGTTCCAGCATAGATTTGCTTCGTTTTTGATAGCTAACAGCGCTTATAATTCAAGCGCTGGAGGCCAATTTGGCATATAAATCACTGATTGATTTCACCGATCCGCAGGACGCTGCGGGGCCGCGTCTGCGCGGGGCCTTCGGGGCGCCGCGTCAGGTGTTGGTGGCCCATGCGCCGGGCGAGGTGCGCGCCGTGCTGGAGGCCGTGCAGGCGGCTGCGCAGCAGGGTGCCTGGTGCGTGGGCGGGCTGCGTTACGAAGCCGCCTCGGCCTTTGATACGGCCCTGCAGACGTACCCGGCGGACGGGCCGCTGGCCTGGTTCGCCGTGCACGACGCGCCCCGGCCCTGGCCCTGGCCAGGGTCGCCCCCGCCCGCTGATGCCCCTGCGCTGCAGTGGCATACGCTCCCCGAGCGAGCCGCCTTTGATGCCGCCCTGGAGACCATCCACCAGGACATTGCCAGCGGCGCGTACTACCAGGTCAACTACACCGCACCGCTGCAAGCCACGCTGCAGGGCGGCGGCCCGCAGGCGGTGCCGGCGCTGTTCGGCGCGCTGCAGCGCGCCCAGCCGGGCGGCTATGCGGCCTGCATCGACATGGGCGGCGAGCAGGTGCTGTCGGTCTCGCCCGAGCTGTTCTTCGACTGGCGCGCCGCACCCGATGGCAGTGGCGACATCCTCACCCGGCCCATGAAAGGCACGGCGCCGCGCGGTACCACGGCTGCGCAGGATGCCGCGCAGGCCGAGGGGCTGCGCCAGTCGCCCAAAGAGCGCGCCGAGAACGTGATGATCGTGGACCTGCTGCGCAACGACCTCTCGCGCATTGCCGCGCCGCACAGCGTGCAGGTGCCCCGGTTGTTCCACACCGAGCCGCTGCCCGCCGTGTGGCAGATGACGTCGGACGTGCAGGCGAGCACCCGGCCCGGCACCCGGCTCGTCGATGTGTTTGCCGCGCTGTTCCCTTGCGGCTCGGTCACCGGCGCGCCCAAGGCGCGCGCCATGCAGGCCATTTGCGCGCTCGAGGGCGGCCCGCGGGGTTTTTATTGCGGCGCAGTCGGCGTGGTTCGGCCCGATGGCGCGGGCGGCATCCGCGCCACCTTCAACGTACCCATCCGCACCGTGGTGCTGCGCGGGGCACAGGCTTCGTGCGGCATCGGCAGCGGCATCACCGCAGATGCCACAGCCGACGCCGAGTGGAATGAGTGGCGCCACAAGCGCGCCTTTGTGGAGCGAGCCAGCACGCCGTTCGACCTTCTGGAAACCCTGCGGCTCCAAAGCGGCCAGTTCCGCTATCTGGATGAGCACCTTGCGCGCATGCAGCAGGCGGCGGCGCATTTCAACCACCCCTGGGCCGGTGATGCTGTTCACCAGTGCCTGCAGGCCCTTGCCGCCCGGCACCCGCAGGGCGCCTGGCGTGTGCGCCTGCTGCTCGATCCGGCTGGTATGCCGCGTGCGGAAGCCTTTGCACTGCAGCCCACGCCCGAGCCCGTGCGGCTGCGGCTGGCCGACCGACCGCTGCGGGAGGCGCACGGCGAATTCGTGCGCCACAAAACCACGCGCCGTGCGCACTATGCGGCCTTCGCGCCGACCGGGCCGGGGGTGTTCGATACCGTGCTGTGGAATGAGGAGGGCGAGATCACCGAAGGCAGCTTTGGCAACATCGCCATGCTGCTGGACGGCCGCTGGGTCACGCCGCCGCTGGCCTGCGGCCTGCTGCCCGGCGTGGGCCGCGCCGTGGCGCTGCGCGAGGGGCGCGTGCAGGAAGCCGTGGTGCGCCTGAGCGATGTGCCGCGCGTGCAGGGCTGGGCCTTCATCAACAGCCTGCGCGGCTGGCTGGCGGCTGAGATCGATGCAATCGCCCTGGATCAAGCCCGCGTGGGCGTCGGCATGGCAAGATAGTTGTTTACAGTTTGTATCAAGGTTGGGGGAAAGCATGGCGCAGGAAGACATCAGCTTCACGGACTTGATTGCCTCGTCCATTCATGACATGAAAAACTCGTTGAACGTGCAGATCAGCGAGCTGGAAAAAATCTCGGACCAGTGCAAGAAGGTCGGCGACCTGCAGGCCTATGAGGACCTGGGCGGCGTCATCTACCAGGCCAACCGGATGAACTCCAACCTGATCCAGTTGCTCAGCCTGTACAAGCTGGACAAGGCCATCTACCCCGTCGATATTGCTGAATGTTCGGTGGCCGAGCTGATCGAAGATGTGCTGCTCCAGAACCGCTCGATCATGGATTTCAAGAACATCACCGTCACGACCGACTGCCCTGACGATTGCCGGGGCTACATCGACCGTGATCTGGTGGCCGGGGTGCTGCTCAATGCCCTGAACAACGCCTACCAGTACACCCGTGACCAGATCCGGGTGGCGGCCCGGGTCAAGGACGGCTGGCTGGAGCTGCGTGTCGAGGACAACGGCCAGGGCTACCCGCCTTTCATGCTGCGCGACGAATCTGCGGCGATGTCCAAGGGGGTGAGTTTTCTGACCGGCAGCACCGGCCTGGGCTTTTATTTTTCGTCGCAGGTGGCACACATGCACAAAAATGGCGACCGCCGGGGGCTGCTCATTATCGAGAACGGCGGCACCCTGGGGGGCGGCTGTTTTGTGGTCCGGCTGCCCTGAACGCCACGAGGAGCACCATTCATGTCGGCATCACTGACACAGGCCAGGGTACTGGTCGTTGACGATTTTCAGGGCATGCGCACCATCTTGCGCGACATCGTCCGGGCCATGGGCGTGACGCGTGTGGACACGGCCGCCAATGGCAAGGATGCCCTGCGCACCCTGCATGGCAGCCGCTATGACATCGTCATCTGCGACTACAACCTGGGCCCCGGGCTCAACGGCCAGCAGGTGCTGGACGAAGCACGCCTGCACGACTACATCGGCGTCTCGACCATCTGGGTGATGGTCACGGCCGAGAAAACCGCCGAAATGGTGATGGGAGCCGCCGAGGTCAAGCCCGACGAGTACCTGCTCAAGCCCATCAACCAGAACATGCTGCAGGGGCGCCTGGAGCGCCTGATTGTCAAGAAGCAGTCCTTGCGCGGCGTCGAGGAGGCCATCCGGGCGCGCGACTACGCCACCGCCATCGCCCGCTGCGACCAATTGCTTCAGGCCGATGCCTCCAAACCCCAGGAGCTTTTGCGCATCAAGGCCGATTTGCATCTGAAGCAGGGCAACCACGATGCGGCCCGTGCCCTGTTCGAATCGGTGCTGGCCGTGCGCAGCGTGCCCTGGGCCCGCACCGGGCTGGGCAAGGTGTACTTCAGCCAGGGACACCACGAAAAGGCCCGAGACTGCTTTGCGCAGGTGCTGGACGAGAACCGCATGTTCGTCGAGGCCTCCGACTGGCTGGCCAAAACCCTGGAAGCGCTGGGTGAGCGGGTTCGCGCGCAGCAGGTGCTGCAGGACGCCGTGAAGCTCTCGCCCAATTCCGCCTCCCGTCAGAAGGTGCTGGGTGAAACGGCGCACAAGAATGGCGACCTGGGTGTGGCCCGGGCGGCCTTCGAGAAAACCATCCGGATCAGCGAGTTTTCGTCCAACAAGAACCCCGGCGCCTACGTGGAACTGGCCAAGGTGTTGTCGGAAAACGACGACTCCGATGAGGCGCTCAAGGTGCTGGCGCGCACCAAGGGGGTGTTCAAGGACCGCATCGACATGGTCATCCAGGCCGCTGCCCTGGAGAGCACCGTGTACCAGAAGACCGGGCAGAACGACCTGTCGCAGGCCGCCATGGCACAGGCCGAACAATTGATGGCCAGCCAGCCCGGCAAGCTGGCACCCGATGCCGCGCTTGAAGTGGCGCAGGCCATGCTGGCACAGGGCCGCAAAGAGCAGGCGTTCGGCCTGATGCGGGATCTGGTGAAAAACCACCATGAAGACACCGGGCTGTCGAACCGGGTGGAGGCGCTCTTTGACCAGGTGCAAATGGGCGCCGAGGGTCGCTCCCTCATCCGGGAGTCGCGCGAGGAGGTCATCCAGATCAACAACCAGGGCGTCCTGCTGGCCAAGCAGGGCAACTTTGCCGAAGGCGCACGCCTGCTGCGCACCGCCCTGCACAACCTGCCGGGCAACGAGGTGGTCATGATGAACCTGTGTGGCCTGCTGATTGGCCAGATGCGGGCGCAGGGCAAGAGCGACACCCTGATGACCGAGGTGACCGAACTGCTCGAGCGGGTGCGCGACATCAACCCCCAGAACGAAAAGCTGCGCCAGTACCTGGGCCTGCTCGCTCCTGCCGCGGGCCGCGCGGGATGAAGCCGCCGGGCCGCAAAGCCCCTGCGCGCTGCAGGGCCTGCCAGGCCCGCAAAATGGGACAATCGGCCGAGGAGCCTGTCGGACCTGCAAATCGCCGGCTGCAAATCGACCGCAGCGGTCCATTGTTGGTTTCGCCGCTCTTCGAGAACACCGTCTTTTTGCCCCATTGCCGGGCTATGGGTCTTCAAAGCCGGCAAAAACGGTCCTCGCTGGGGCCGATGTTCGCTTTCGGCGCTCCAAGTCCGACAGGCTCCTGGAAGGCGTGATGGGTGGCGGGTGTTCGGGCGCTGCAGACGTTTTTGAGCCCGGAAACGGCTGTGGATCGTTCCCTTTGCTTTGAAAGGCCGCATGAAACCGATTGTTGATCGCGTCGATGGCGCTCGCCCTGTGGGTGGGCGCACGCTGCAGTTATCCGCACTGCAACCGGCGCGCGTGGCAGTGCAGCGCCGACTTCCATGAAAAGCCTTTTTGCCTCGCCACTCCCTCCCCGCCAGGGCCGGGCCGGCTACCTGGCCGGTGTGCTGCTGGTGGTGCTGGCCTGTGGCCTGTACTGGGCACATCTGCTGCATCAGCAGTCGGTCCAGTTGCAGGATGCCCAAGCACAGGCCCGTCAGCGGGCGGTCCAGATATCGGGCCACATGGCAACGCATGTCGGCACCCTGGTCTCGGGGCTGGAGTACCTGGCGCGCAGCCTGGCCACCACCTACGAAGAAGACCCTGGGCGGGCTTTCCCGCTGGCGGTGCGCACGGCGCTGCAGACCTTCGCCAGCGGCAGCATCCTGCAGGTGGCAGTGGCCGATGCCGACGGCATCGTCGCATACACCAGCCGGGCGGGGCGCGCCGCTCCGGATGCACGCACGGTGTCGCTGGCCGATCGGGAGCATTTTCGCGTGCACACGCAGGGCGGGCCGCCGCAGCTGTTCATCAGCCGGCCGGTGGTGGGCCGGGTGTCGGGGAAGTGGGGCATCCAGTTCACCTATCCCGTCATGCGCCAGGGGCAGTTCGCTGGCGTGGTTTTGCTCTCGATTTCCCCGGACTACCTTGCCAGCGGTTTCCGCGAGATGTTTGGCGTTGGCAGCGATGTTGCGATACTGGTGCGCAACGATGGCAGCTATCTGGCGCGTTCGCACCTGCTCGACAGGGTGCTGGAGCAGTCGGTGCCCCCGGATCGGGCGTTTCTCCGGGCATCACAGGAGCGGCAGGGCCAATTCCAGGTGACCAGCCCCATCGATGGCGTCGAGCGCTACCACGGCTGGACGCGGCTGGCCCAGTATCCGCTGATTGTTGCCGTTGGCCTGGACCGTGACCAGGCCCTGGCCGCCACGCGCAGCGCCATCCGCGACAGCCTGTGGCGCAATGGCGCTGGCAGTGTGATCATCGTGCTGTCGCTGCTCTGGATTGCCCGGCTGTTTGCGCGCGTGCAGCAAGACCGTAGCCTGCTGCAGGAAAACCGCCAGCGCTACACCCTGGCACTGGAGGGCGGTGCGCTGGGTGTGTGGGACTGGAGCCGGGCGGGCGACCGCTTCCGGGTGGACCAGCGCCTGTCGGAAATCCTGGGCCGGCCCCTGGACAACCTGGTGCCCGATACCCGGGGCCTGCAGCGCCTGCTGCACCCGGACGAGTGGGCCGACATGCAGAGCACCCTCGACCAGATCCGCGATGGCCGCATCGACAGCTTCGAGCGCGTGCTGCGTCTGCGCCACCAGGCAGGGCACTGGTGCTGGCTGGATGTGCGCGGCAAGGTCACCCAGCGCGACCCGGGTGGTGTTGCCACGCGCATTTTCGGCACCTTCGCCGACGTCACGGCCCGGCGCGAGAGCGAGGCACTGCAGGCGCAAATGCAGGAGCGCCTGGCCAAGCTGGTGGCGCAGGTGCCCGGCACGGTGTACCAGTACCGACTGCAGGCCGACGGGGGGAGCTGCTTTCCGTATGCCAGCCCGGGTATCAAGGACGTGTACGGCCTGAGCCCCGCGCAGGTGATGCGCGATGCCCTGCCAGCGCTCGAGCGCATCCACCCCGATGACCTGCAGCGTGTGAATGACAGCATCCAGGCCTCGGCCCGCGAACTCACCCCGTGGAGGGAGGAATACCGCGTGGTTCATCCTGCCGACGGTCAGGTCCACTGGCTGGCGGGCCACGCCAACCCCGAACGTGAACCCGACGGCAGCACCTTGTGGCATGGCTACATCTACGATGTCACCGAGCAATATGCTGCCTACGATGCCCTGCGCCGCAGCGAAGAGCGCTTGCGCCTGACCACGGCCGCGGTGCGCGATGGCCTGTGGGAGTGGGACACCGCCACCGGGGGCATGGAATTTGACGAACGCTGCCACGAAATTCTGGGCTGTCCGCAGGGCCTTGAGCGGATCGACTTTGATGCATGGTGCGAGCACCTGCATCCCACAGACCGCCAGGGCGTGCTGGGCACGCTGCAGCGCCAGGTGGAACTGGGCGAACCCTTTGATGTGGAGCTGCGCCTGCGGTGTGCCAGCGGCGAGTGGCGCTGGGTCGAGATGCGCGGGCAGGTTTCGCCCACGGTCCGCAGCGACGGGGTGTGGGTGATCGGCACCCTCACCGATATCGGGCAGCGCGTGGCCGATACGAAATTGCGGCGAGCCCTGCTCGACAATGCCGGCGCCATTCTGGTCGTCACCAGCCCGGACCGGACCATCCAGCTGGTCAACCAGCGCGCGGCGGACACTTTTGCCCCCGACGGCGTGCCGCTGGCCGGGCGCAGTCTGGCGCTGCTCGACTGGGACGATGCGGTGTGGAGCGAAGCCGCCCGGTGCAGCGCACAGGTGCGCTCGACCGGCGAGGCTTCGATGGAGTACCTGCTGCGCACCGCTGGCGGCGAGCTGCGCTGGTTTTCCATCCGCGGGACCTTGCTCGATCCCGAGCAGCCCGAGGGCGACCTCATCTGGACCCTGGTGGACATCACCGAGCGGCGCCGCTCTGAAGAAGCGCTGGCCGCAGCGCGCACGCACCTTCTGGAGGTGATCCAGCACGTGCCCGGGGGTGTGCTGGTGCAGAGCCCTGGCGGTTCCGTGGTGGTGGCCAACGAAGAGCTGTGTGAGCTGCTGGCGCTGCGCATGCCCGCATCGGCTCTGGTCGGACGGGAGGCCGAATTTTTGCACCAGCAGATGACGCCGGAGCTGCTGAGCCACTGGCGGGCGGCGCCGGAGGGCGCCAGCGTGCTCGATCTGCACGATGGCCGCAGTTTCAAGTTGGAACGGATCACCCTGCGCCATGCGGGCGAAGACATGGGCTGGCTGTGGATCGTGCGCGACATCACCGAGCGGCGGCGGCACGAGCAGACCCTGCAGCACCTGGCCACCACCGATGCGCTGACCGGGCTGGCCAACCGGCGGGCCTTCATGGCGCGGCTGGAAAGCGAGTTGGAGCAGGTGGCGCAGGGGGGTGCTCCGGGCATGGTGATCATGCTCGATCTGGACCATTTCAAGCGCGTCAACGACACCTATGGCCATGCCGCAGGCGACAAGGTGCTGGTGCATCTGGCGCAGATGCTGGGCGGCAAGGCCTTGCGCCAGGGCGATCTGGCGGGGCGTCTGGGCGGGGAAGAATTCGCGGTGCTGCTGCCGCGCACCCGAGCCGACGAGGCCGCGGCCATTGCCGAACGGCTGCGCCTGGCGCTGGAGGACAGCCGGATCGACTCGGGCGAAGGCCGCGTCATCACCATCACGCTCAGCGCCGGGATTGCTGCGCTGGCGGACACCTCAGAGGAGAGCCTGGCACGGGCCGATGCCGCGCTCTACCAGGCCAAGACCAGCGGCCGCAACCGCGTGGTGGTGGCCGATGCGCCAGCGCCGGCGCACAGGACTACAGCCGCTCTTTGATGTAGGACGGACGGTCCATGTCCACGATCTCGACGCTCAGCTGCACCAGCATCCCGGTGGGGCGGGGTGTGAGGCGGCGCAGTACAACGGCAATGCGTTCGGAGAAATCCTGCTTGGCCTCGGGCGTGCGGCCCGCAAGCAGGCGCAACTGCGCATGCACAAAGGCACGCTGTGCCGGGGCGGTGCCCACAGCGTAGCTGTCCAGCACCACGCAACGGCTCTTGAGGTCGGCCTCGTCGGCAATTTCAGGGCTGGCGGTGATGGTCTGGTTCAGTTCGGTCAGCACCTGGGCTTCGGGGAAGCCGGCCAGATTGCGGGAATATTCGACGGTGAGATGGGGCATGTCAGTCCTTCTGTGTGGGGATGTGGTCGCGCAGCGCGGTTTGGCGGTTGTGCTCGTTCACAAACACGAGCTGCGGGCGGTGCGTGGCGACATCGGCCTCGGGCACCTGGGCGAAAGCCGCAATGATGAGTAGGTCGCCCACGCTGGCGCGGCGTGCGGCCGAGCCGTTCACCGAGATCATGCCGCTGCCACGCTGGCCCTTGATGGCATAGGTGATGAAGCGTTCGCCGTTGTTGATGTTCCAGATGTGGATCTGTTCGTTCTCGCAGATGTTGGCGGCGTCGAGCAGGTCTTCGTCGATGGCACAGGAGCCTTCGTAGTGCAGTTCACAGTGCGTGGCGGCCACGCGGTGGATCTTGGACTTGAGCAGGGTACGGTACATGGCGGTGCTTTTCAATGGGTGACGGGGGGCACGAGGATGGTGGGCGCGGCAGGTGCGGCCAGGTCTGGGTAGTCGCGGCTGAAATGCAGGCCGCGGCTCTCACGGCGCATTTGCGCCGAGCGCACGATGAGGTCGGCCACCTGCACGAGGTTGCGCAGCTCCAGCAGGTCGCGCGTGATGTGAAAGTGCGAATAGAACTCGTGGATTTCGCCCTGCAGCAGCGCGATGCGGTGCGCCGCGCGCTCCAGGCGCTTGTTGGTGCGCACAATGCCCACGTAGTCCCACATGAAGCGGCGCAGTTCGTCCCAGTTGTGCGAGATGACCACGGATTCGTCGGCGTCCTGCACGCGGCTGTCGTCCCAGCGCGGCAGCGCCGGAATCTGCACGCGCGGCGCCGCCGCGATGGCCTGCGCGGCCGCACGGGCGAACACCATGCATTCAAGCAGCGAGTTGCTGGCCAGGCGGTTGGCGCCGTGCAGGCCGGTGCAGGCCACCTCGCCCACGGCATAGAGGCCGGGCAGGTCGGTGCGGCCCGCCAGGTCGGTGAGCACGCCACCGCAGGTGAAATGCGCCGTGGGCACCACGGGGATGGGCTCCTTGGTGATGTCGATGCCCAGCCCGGCGCAGTGCGCCAGGATGTTGGGAAAGTGCTCCTGCAGGAATTCCGGGCTCTGGTGCGAAATGTCCAGGTGCACGCAGTCCAGGCCGTGCTTTTTCATCTCGAAGTCGATGGCACGGGCCACCACGTCGCGCGGGGCCAGTTCGGCGCGCTCGTCGTGCTGGGGCATGAAGCGCGTGCCGTCAGGCAGCAGCAGCTTGCCGCCTTCGCCGCGCACCGCCTCGCTGATGAGGAACGACTTGGCATGCGGGTGGTACAGCCCCGTGGGGTGGAACTGCACGAACTCCATGTTGCCCACGCGGCAGCCCGCGCGCCAGGCGGCTGCAATGCCGTCGCCCGTGGCGGTGTCGGGGTTGGTGGTGTAGAGGTACACCTTGCCCGCGCCGCCCGTGGCCAGGATGGTCTGCGGCGCGCGGAAGGTCACCACCTCGTCGCTGGCCGCGTCGAGCGCGTACAGGCCCAGGCAGCGCTGGCCCGCCAGGCCCAGCTTGCGGCTGGTGATCAGGTCCACCAGGGTGTGGTGCTCGAACACGGTGATGCCGGGCGTGCTGCGCACCACCTCCATCAGCGTTTTTTGCACGGCGGCGCCGGTGGCGTCGGTCACATGGGCGATGCGGCGTGCGCTGTGGCCGCCTTCGCGTGTGAGGTGCAGGTCGTCGCCCTCCAGCGTGAATGGCACGCCCAGGCTGCGCAGCCAGCCGATGGATTCGGGCGCGTTTTCCACCACAAAGCGCGTGGCGGCCAGATCGCACAGGCCGACACCGGCCACCAGGGTGTCCTGGATGTGGGCGGCAAAGCTGTCGTCGTCGGCCAGCACGGCGGCAATGCCGCCCTGGGCCCAGCCGCTGGAGCCGTCCTGCAGCTCGCGCTTGGTGATGACGGCCACGCGGTGCGTGGGCGCCAGGTGCAGGGCGGTGGACAGGCCGGCGAGGCCGCTGCCTACGATGAGAACGTCGAAGTCGTGGGATGCCATGGCGGTGATTCGTTGCATTGGAAACGGGCGCTGTTGAAAGCCCGCGCCGCCGTGGCACTGGCTTGGCCAGGCCTCCGGAGGCGCTCCCTCAGCGCGCAGCGAGAGAGGGGGAAGCGGCACAGCCGCTCAGGGTGTGTCATTCCTTTTCCAAATCATTCGTTTCTAGGCGCGAAGCCGCAGACAGTGCTGTAGCACGACAAGGCGAAGCAACAACGACACGGGTGATTTAGAAATGGAATCATGTCGGTACGTAGGCCAGCCGGACGTAGATCGGTGCGTAGGCTTCGGCCTGGGTGATCTCGATCAGCGTTTCTTTGGCCAGCTCCAGCAGCGCGATGAAGGTGAGCACGAGCACGGTCGAGCCTTGTTCGGGATTGAACAGCTCCTCGAACTCCACAAACCGCTGCCCCTTCAGCGCCTTGAGCACCTGGCCCATGGTTTCGCGTACCGAGAGTTCCTCGCGCGTGATCTTGTGGTGCTGTACGAGCTTGGCGCGCTTGAGGATGTCGCGCCAGGCCTCCTGCAGGTCCTGCACATGCACGTCGGGAAAGCGGGGCTGCAGGCTTTGCTCGATATGGACCTGCGCCTTGAGAAAGTCGCGCCCGTACTGCGGCAGTTGGCCCAGCTGCTGGGCTGCAAGCTTCATCTGTTCGTATTCGAGCAGGCGGCGCACCAGCTCGGCGCGCGGGTCTTCGGCCTCGTCGGCGCCGGCCTGCTTCTTGGGCGGCAGCAGCATGCGCGACTTGATCTCGATGAGCATGGCCGCCATCAGCAGATATTCGGCCGCCAGCTCCAGGTTGCGGCTGCGGATTTCGTCCACGTAGGCCAGGTACTGGCGCGTGAGCCCGGCCATCGGAATGTCGAGGATGTTGAAGTTCTGCTTGCGGATCAGGTAGAGCAGCAGATCCAGCGGCCCCTCGAAGGCCTCCAGAAACACCTCCAGCGCGTCGGGCGGGATGTACAGGTCGGTGGGCAGCGCAAACAGCGGCTCGCCGTACAGGCGCGCCAGCGCGACCTGGTCCACCACCTCGGGCATACCGCCCAGCGCCGCCGGGCCCAGGACCGAAGGCAGGTCAGTGGCCTCGACGGCGGTGGGGTGACCCATTGCTGCTTTCAAAATAATAGCTTTCAGCGCTTTCTGGACAAGCGCTGGAGGCCTTTTTGGCTCTTAACGGTTGTCCGGTTCCGTCTGGTAGGCATAAGGCTTTTGCGCCACGCGTGCGGCCTTGAACTGTTGCCACAGGCCCCGGTCCACCTGTTTGTCCCACAGCAGCGCGCGGCCGGCCTGTTGCTGGGCGTCCAGCTCGGGACGGTCTTTTTTGAGCTGGTTGATGAACTGTGTGGCGTCGGAGGTGTAGTGGGGGCGGGCGAAGATGGACATGGTGGTTTGGGCTAAGCTGTGGCGCTGGATTTTACCGGGGACCGTCATGACTCTACTCAGAAGCCTTTTTGCCGCCGCCGTGGCGCTGGCTGTGCTGGCCGGCTGCGACCCCCAGCGCATCAGCGAACTGGAGCCGGGCCGTTCCACCGAGGTGGATGTGCGCGACCGCTTTGGCGTGCCCGACAACGTGTGGGACGCTGACGGCCTGCGCACCTTTGAATACAACCGCCAGCCCGCCGGCCAGACCAACTACATGATCGACATCGGTGCCGATGGCCGCCTGGTGGCGGTGCGCCAGGTGCTCACGCCCGCGAATTTTGCGCGCATCCAGAGCGGCATGGACATGGCCGAGGTGCGCCGCTTGCTGGGCAAGCCCGCCAAGGTCACGCCGTTTGACCTGAAGCAGGAGACCCACCACGACTGGCGCTACCTCGACGGCCCGAACACGGCGATGCTGTTCACCGTGGTGACCGACAGCAGTTTGCGCGTGCTGCGCACCCAGTCGGGGCCGGACATGACGGCGCCGGAGAATGCGGGTGGGGGGCGGTGAGGGTTTTGTTTTCGGGGTTTGGCGGTTAATGGGTAAGCGCCAAAGCCTGAATAGCCATCAAGGCGCAATCTTCCGTTTCAGCGCCCGAGCCACCGCTGGCGGCAAGCTCGGCAGCGAGCGCAGCAGCCAGGGCAGCACCTTGCGCTTGGCGCCGGAGAGCGACTCGGGCACCACGGCCTCGATGAGGTGGGGCCCAGGATGGGCCAGCGCGTATTCCAGCGCCTTGCAAAAGCCCTCTGCTGCATCGGTGCGCACGGCATGCACGCCCATGCCCTGGGCGAGCTGGGCGAAGTGCAGCACCGGGCCCTTCAGGTCGAGCTGTGACTTGGCCTTGGGGCCAGCATCTTCGGCGCCCACACGTTCCAGCTCCACGTTCAGCACCGAGTACGACGCGTTGTTGAAGATGATGGCGGTCACGTTGAGCCCCTCGCGCGCCATGGTCCACAGCGCCTGGATGGCGTACATGGCCGTGCCGTCGCCAATCAGCGCAATCACCGGGCGCTGCGGGCAGGCAATGGCTGCGCCCACGGCGTTGGGTAGGCCCTGGCCGATGGCGCCGCCCGTGAGGGTGATGAGATCGTGGCGCGGGCCGCCAGCGGTCATCACATTGAGCATGAGGCCGGAGGTGATGGCCTCGTCGATGAGGATGGCGTTCTCGGGCAGCAGGTGGCCCACGGCCTTGCACACCTTGGGGGCGGTGAGCGCACCGCGCGGGCGGCCGGGGCGCTGCGGGGCCTGCAGCGCGGGCTGGGCCTGCGCCGCGCCCAGGGCCTGCACCAGCTTGTCCAGGCTGGCGCGCGCATCCTGGGTGGGGGCGCAGAGCGGGTGCACGGTGCAGGTGTCGGGCACGAGGTAGCTCTTTTTGCCGGGGTAGGCAAAGAAGGACACGGGCGCCTTGGCGTCCACCAGGATCAGGTGCTCTATGGGGGCGAGCTGCACGCCCGCCATTTCCGCGAGGTAGGCAATGCGCTCCACGCTGGGCAGGCCCGCGCCGCGCTCCATGCGGGTGGGGAAGACTTCGGCCAGCAGCTGCACGCCGCAGTGCGCAGCAATGCGTGCAGCGGCCAGCAGGCTGGGCTCGCGCAGGGCTTGCCCGCCCAGCAGCAGTGCGGTCTTTTTGCCTGAGCGCACGGCCTGGGCGATGCGCTCCACCGTGGCGTCGTCAGCCGCTGGGGGCATGGGGGCGGGGGGCGGGGGGCAGGGCACGCCGCCTTCGCCCCACGATACGTCGGCGGGCAGGATCAGCGTGGCCACCTGGCCCGGCAGGCCGCGTGCGGCGGTGATGGCATCCGTCGCGTCCTGGCACAGCGCCGCAGTGCTCTGCGAGGTGCGCACGAAGCCCGGCGACACGTTGCGCGCCACGGTTTCGATGTCGCTTTGCAGTTGCGCGTCGTACTGCGTGTGGGTGGTGGCATGGTCGCCCACGATGTTGACCACAGGCACCTTGCCCTTGCGCGCGTTGTGCAGGTTGGCCAGGCCATTGCCCAGGCCGCAGCCCAGGTGCAGCAGCGTGGCGGCGGGCTTGTCGGCCATGCGGGCATAACCATCCGCCGCGCCCGTGGCCACACCCTCGAACAGGGCCAGCACGGCGCGCATCTTCGGCTCGCTGTCGAGCGCGGCCACAAAGTGCATCTCGCTCGTGCCGGGGTTGGTGAAGCAGACCTCGATGCCGGCATCGACCAGGGTTTTCATCAGGGCTTGTGCGCCGTTCATAATGCTCTCTTTTATATAGCTATTTGCGCTTGATGGATAAGCGCTAGAGTCTGATTTGATGTTTATTTTCCGGCAGCAATATGCCGTGCCGCCGCACGCGCCGTGAGGATGCAGCCGGGCAAAAAGGTGCCTTCCAGCGAGCGTTTTCCACTGGCGCCACCGCCGCCAAAGCCCGCTGCCTCGCCCACGCAGTACAGGCCGCTGATGGGCTGGTCTGCGCCATCGAGCACGCGGCTGTGCAGGTCGGTGCGCAGCCCGCCCAGGCTTTTGCGCGTGATGAGCTGCATCTGGATGGCGATGAACGGGCCCGCGCCCTTCATTTGCAGCGGCGCGGGTGGGCAGGTGCGCAGCTTGTCCGGCCCCCACTGGCGTGCGTGCAGGATGCGGCGGATCTGGTCGTCGTTGTGCAGCTTCGCGCCGTTGGCGAAGTTGGCGTCAAAGGCATCGGCCGTGGCCTGCAGCACTTCAGGCTGGATGTCGTGCGAACAGGTCAGCGCGTTCATCTTCGCTGCCAGCCCGGCCAAGGTGTCGTCCACCAGGAAGTGGCGGCTCTCGGCGGCCAGTTGCTTGTCCAGCCGGTGGTTGCCCAGCAGCGTTTCCTTGAGGAACAGGGGAAACTGCATGTCGCGGATGCGCTGGTTGTGCTCTGCGCCCGAGATGGCAAATTCCTTGGCCGCGATGCGCCAGTTGAGCAGGTGCCAGGTCCAGTGCTTCTCCTGCGCAGCCACGCGCTGGCAGAGCCAGTGGGTGTCAAAGCCGGTGACCAGCGGCTCGGGGCCGATGCGCTCGCCCCGGTGGTTGAGCCACAGCGCCGACTTGCACGGAATGGTCGAGAGGCCATGCCCCTCGAAGTGCGGGAAGGGGTGCGGGAAGCCTGCGGCGTAGTTCCACATCTCGCCCGCGTGGGTGATCTGCGCGCCCCAGCGATCGGCGGCGTGGTGGTGCATTGCGCCGTCGGCAAAAGGGTGTGCGCCGTTGAGCATCGTGGCGGGCAGGGGGCGGTGCCTGGGCCAGTTGCGCCGGGTCTCGGCGTGGCTGCCGTTGATGCCGCCCATGGCGAGAATCACCACCGGGGCTTGCAGGCGCACTTCGGTGCCCGTGGCTTCGTTGACGGCCACGGCACCCGCAATGCGCCCGCCCGCATGGTCGAGCTGGGATACGCGGTGGCCGTGCAGCAGCGTCAGGCGGCCGCCGCTGTCGGCAGCGCGCATCTGCGCCACCATGCGCCGCGTGAGTTCGCGCGAGGTGCCCCACACGATGTGGTAGCGCGGCACGCTGTTGCCGTCGCCCTGCATGCCGCGCTCCACCCAGTTCACGGCGGGCATGAACTTCACACCTTCCCCAATGAGCCAGTCGTACACCTGGGCGCGTGAGTGTTCGACGTAGTAGTGCGCCCATTGCTGGGGGTAGGTGTCGTCGGGGTCTATCTCGCCAAAGCGCAGCCAGTCGCGCAGGGCGCGTTCGGGCGTGTCGGGAATTTTCATGCGCGCCTGCAGCGGCGTGCCCACCAGGGCCATGCCGCCAAAGGCCCACAGGGCCAGGCCGCCCAGGCGCTCGGGCGTGTCGCGGTCCACCAGCGCGACACTGTGGCCCGCGCGCAGGCATTCGAGCGCCGCGACGATGCCGGCCAGGCCGCCGCCAACGATCACCACATCATGGTGCTGTGCTGCCATGGTTTGTCTCCTGGTGGTGGAACCTGTGCGGTTCTCTGTAGGGTTTTGAGTGCGTCAGACGATAGCGTCTTATGATCCGCACCACCTTGACTTTGGAGCCCACGCATGCTGACCTCAGAGCCCAGTGTGGCCATGAGCTGGGTGAACACCGTGGTGGCCGCTGCCGAGCGCCAGGGCCTGGCGCGCGATCTGCTGCTGGCCCGGGCAGGCCTGCCGCCCGGCTGCCTGGAGGGGCCGCGCTGGCCCATCGACGACATCACGCGCCTGTGGCGTGCGGCGGCCGAGCTCACGGCAGACCCGTCCTTCGGCCTGAACGCGGGGCGCACGGTAGGGCCGGGCAGTTTCAATGTGGTGAGCTACATCCTGCTGTCGTCGGCCACGCTGCGCGCCGGGCTGGGGGTGCTGCAGCAGTACCAGCGGCTCATCAGCGACGGCGGGCGTTTCCAGATTCTTGCGGGCGAGCGCCAGAGCTGGGTGGTGTACCACCCGCAGCAGGGCAGCCTGGCGTTCAGCCCGCACCAGGTCGAGGCCGTGCTGGCCGCTACCGTGAGCTTCAGCCGCTGGGTGACGGGCCGCGCGCTGCGGCCTGCGCGTGCGCAGTTCAGCCACGGTCAGATCGGGCCGCTGGCCGCCTATACCGAGGCGCTGGCCACCGGGGTGCAGTTCGAGCAGGCCTTCAACGGCCTGCTGCTGGACAACGCCGTGCTCGACGCACCGCTGCCGCAGGCCGACGCCGAGCTCGCCAGCCTGCACCGCACCCGCGCCTCGGCTTTGCTGTCGGCGCTGTCACAGCCGCTGCCCCTGCGGCGCCAGGTGGAGCAATGGCTGGTGGGCACGCTCGACGGCAGCGTGCCCGGGCGGGCCGAGGCCGCACGGCATTTCGGGCTGGGTGAGCGCACGTTTGCCCGCCGCCTGCGCGATGAGGGCACGCACTATGCTGAACTGGTGGATGACGCGCGCCGCACGCTGGCCTGTGCAGCGGTGGCCGATGGCGGCGAGCCGTTTGCACGCATCGCGCGGCGGCTGGGGTTTTCGGAGGCCAGCGCCTTCAACCGGGCGTTTCGGCGCTGGACGGGTTGTGCGCCGGGGGACTGGCAGCAGCGCCTGCGGCCTGCGCCGCCAGGCGCTCGCTAAAGCCCGAGCGCTCCATCAGCGAGCGCGGCTGCTCCTGCACGTTCGACAGACACAGCACCCCGCTGCGCTGGTTTGTGGCCTTGAGGATCTGCTCGAGCCCTTCAAGGCCCGTGGTGTCGAGTGCAAACAGATCGCGCAGGTCCAGCGTCACGTTGACCCCGGGGGGCGCGGCCTCGATGGCCTGCACCAGGGGGTCGAGCTTGGCGGCGGCGCCGAAGAACAGCGCACCGTGCAGGCGCCAGGCCAGGCGCGGGGCTGCGGCGCCTTGCAGCGGCGCTTCGGGGGGAATCGGGTCGGTGCGAAACAGCGCGCTCATGCGCCGCACAAACAGCACGCAGGCCAGCACCAGCCCCACCTCGACGGCCACGGTCAAATCAAACACCACGGTCAGGAAGAAGGTGCCCAGCATCAGCAGCCGGTAGTGGTTGCTGAAGTGCCGCAGTCGCAGGAACTCGTGCCATTCACCCATGTTCCAGGCCACATACAGCAGGATGCCTGCCAGCACCGACAGCGGAATGTGCAGTGCCAGGGGCGCCGCCACCAGCACGATGAGCGCCAGCGCCGCCGCATGCACCATGCCGGCGACCGGCGTGGTGGCCCCCGCGCGCAGGTTGGTCACGGTGCGTGCAATGGTTCCCGTGACCGGCATGCCGCCGAAGAAAGGCACCACGAAGTTGGCCACCCCCTGGGCCATCAGCTCCTGGTTGGGGTCGTGCTTGCGCACATGGGGGTCGGTGGCGAGCTGGTCGGCCACGCGTGCGCACAACAACGATTCGATGGCCCCCAGCAGCGCGATGGTGAGCGTGGGCGTGACAAGCAGGCGCACGCTTTCCCAGGAGAACTCGGGCAGTGCGAACGGTGGCACCTGCTGCGGAATGCTGCCAAAGCGCGAGCCGATGGTCTCCACCGGGAAGTTCAGCAGGGAGGCCAGCAGTGTGAGCGATACCAGCGCCACCACGGGCGCCGGCACGCGTGCAAATGAACGCACGGTGTGGCCCTCGGCGATGCGCAGCACGGGCGAGCCGCGCAGGAACAGGCGCGGCCACAGGAACAGGCCACCCAGGCACAGCACGCCCAGCCCCAGTGCATGCAGGTTGACGTTACCGATGTGCTGGCCCAGCACCTGCACCTGCGAGAAGAAGTTGCCCGGCATCTTGGCGATATCCAGGCCCAGCCAGTCTTTCACCTGCGACAGCGCGATCAGCACCGCAATGCCGTTGGTGAAGCCAATCACGATGCTGACGGGCACAAAGCGCACCAGGTTGCCCAGCCGGAACAGCCCGAGCAGGAACAGCAGCACGCCCGCGCAGGCCGTGGAGATCAGCAGGTTGGCCACCCCGTAGCGCTCGACGATGCCATAGACGATGACGATGAAGGCCCCGGCCGGCCCGCCGATCTGTACGTTGGTGCCGCCCAGGAGCGCCACCAGAAAGCCGCCGATGATGGCCGTCCACAAGCCCGCCTCGGGCTTGAGCCCGCTGGCAATCGCAAACGCCATGGCCAGCGGCAGTGCGACGATGCCCACGGTAAGCCCCGCCCCCACATCGGCCATGGCCCGGCCCCGGTGGTAGCCGCGCAGGGCTTCGACGATGCGGGGGCGGAAGCTGGTGGAGAGCGACATGGCAGGCGCAGGAGGTGTGGGAGGTGTGCGGGCAGTGTAGTGGGCCGGGCTTTTGTGCTTCTGACAAGTTTTTTGTGGGGGGCGGGGGCCGGGTCTCGCCGTGGCAGGGGCACATTTTTCTTGGCGCGACACGACAAGCGGCTGCCTCCCCCGGGGGCATATTCCGGCACCCGCCCTAAAAAAAAGGCAGAATTAACTATCAAAAACATAGCTACTTGCGCTTGTATCACAAGCGCAAGAGCGCAAAAACACCAAAAATATCAGTCCCGTGTCACCCGCAACACTTCCTCACGGCTCGTGATGCCCGCAGCAATCAACCGCTCGCCATCGTCGCGCATCAGCGTCATGCCATCCGCCAGCGCAGCGGCGCGGATGTCCGCCTCGGACGCCTGGTTGTGGATCTGCGCGCGGATGGCATCGTTGGTCACCAGCAGCTCAAACACCCCGGTGCGCCCGGAGTAGCCGGTCTGGCCGCAGGCCTCGCACCCCTTGCCCCCGCAGTGCGTGCACACCTTGCGCACCAGGCGCTGCGCCAGCACGCCCAGCAGGGACGAACTCAGCAGGAACGGCTCCACGCCCATGTCCGTCAGGCGCGTGACGGCGCTGGCGGCGTCGTTGGTGTGCAGCGTGGCCAGCACCAGGTGGCCGGTGAGCGAGGCCTGGATGGCGATCTGCGCGGTCTCGAAGTCGCGGATCTCGCCGATCATGATGATGTCCGGGTCCTGGCGCAGGATGGCGCGCAGGGCCTTGGCAAATGTCAGGTCGATCTTGCTGTTGACCTGCGTCTGGCCCACGCCCGGCAGCTCGTACTCGATGGGGTCTTCCACCGTCATGATGTTGTTGCGCGTGGCGTCCAGGCGCGAGAGCGCGGCGTACAGCGTGGTCGTTTTGCCCGAGCCCGTGGGGCCGGTGACGAGCACGATGCCGTGCGGCTGGGCGATCAGGCCGGTGAAGCGGCGCAGCGTCTCGCCCTGCATGCCCACGGCCTCCAGGCTCAGCTTGCTTTCGCTCTTGTCCAGCAGGCGCAGCACGGCGCGCTCGCCGTGGGCGCTGGGCAGGGTGGAGACGCGCACGTCAATCGCGCGGGTGCCCAGGCGCAGGCTGATGCGGCCGTCCTGCGGCAGGCGTTTTTCGGAAATGTCCAGCTCGGCCATGATCTTCAGGCGCGAGATCAGCGCGGCGTGCAGTGCGCGGTTGGGCTGCACCACCTCGCGCAACGTGCCGTCGACGCGAAAGCGCACGCTGCTGTGGCGCTCGTAGGGCTCGATGTGGATGTCGCTCGCGCCGTCGCGCGCGGCCTGTGTGAGCAGGGCGTTGAGCATGCGGATGATGGGTGCGTCGTCCGCGGCCTCCAACAAATCTTCGACGGCGGGCAGCTCCTGCATCATGCGCGAGAGGTCGGCACCTTCTTCGACCTCGCTCACCACCGTGGCGGCGCTCGATTCGCCCTGCGCATAGGCCGCACTGATGCGCTCGGCCAGGGTGTGGGCGTCGAGTGGTTGCAGCTCGCGCACGGCGTGCTTGCGCAGCACCTCGCTGAGCAGCGCGGTGTCGGGGGTGGGCCCGTGCCAGAGCACAAGCTGCTGGCCGTCGTCCTCCAGCAGCAGCTGGGCGGTGCGGGCGAAGGCGTAGGGCAGGGGGTGGCGCATCGTCACTGGGCCGGTTGTTTTTGCGGTGTGGCGGGTGTGACCCGCAGAGAAGGCAGAATCGGCGCGCCCGAGACCGAACCCATCACGCTGCTGGGGCTGGGCTGCACGGCCTGCTGCAAGGCGCGGATGGTTTCGTAGCGGTCCATCATCAGCGCGTCGCTGGCATTGGCGTCACGCACCACCACGGGGCGCAGAAAAACCATCAGGTTGGTCTTCTTGCGCGAGCGGCTTTCGCTGCGGAACAGGTTGCCCACGACGGGAATGTCTCCCATGAAGGGGACTTTGTCCTCGCCCTGCGAGTAGCTGTCTTCCAGCAGGCCGCCCAGCACGATGATGCTGCCGTCCTCGACCAGCACGTTGGACTCGATGGAGCGTTTGCTGGTGGTGGGGCCATTCACGTTCTTGAGGGTGGCGTCGTCGATTTTTGAGACCTCCTGGTAGATCGCGAGCTTGACGGTGCCGTTCTCGTTGATCTGCGGGCGCACACGCAGCATCAGGCCCACGTCCTTGCGCTCGACGGTGGTGAAGGGGTTCACCGCGCCGGTGTTGCCGCCGGTGTTGGCATACGATCCGGTGACAAAGGGCACGTTGTTGCCGATGACGATCTTGGCCTCTTCGTTGTCCAGCGTCATCAGGTTGGGGGTGGAGAGTACGTTGGCGTCGCCGCTGTTCTGCAAAAAGTTGGCCAGCGCGCCCAGGTAGTACTGCCCGCCCACGCGGGGCGCCAGCGCGAAGTTGAGGCCGCCGCCCAGGGTGCCCACGGCCGTGCCGAGGGTGCCGGCGTTACCCGAGGCCAGCGCCGCCGTGATGCCCAGGATATTGGCCCCCGAGGTGCCCGAGTTGGTGCCGATCACGCCGATGGCGCCATCGCCCTGCTTGCCCATCACCCCCTGCCACTGGATGCCGAACTCGGCCAGCTTGTTGGCGTTGACTTCGACGATCAGGCTCTCGACCAGCACCTGCGCGCGGCGCCCGTCGAGCTTGTCGATCACGGCGCGCAACTGGCGGTACTGCGGCTCGGGCGCGCTGATGATGAGCGAGTTGGTCGTCGGGTCGGCCTGGATCTGCCCGCCCGTGGAGGGCTGGTTGCTGCTGGCGCTGCCCAAGCTGCCAGTGCCGGAGGCGCCCAGCCCGCCACTGCTGCTGGTGCCACCCAGCCCGGTGCCGGACTGCGGTGCCGTGCTGGTGGAGGGGGCACCGGCACTGGCGCTGCCCGCCGCCGGGCCCGCACCGCTGGCGGCCATGGCGGCGCGCAGCGTGGTGGCCAGCTTGGTGGCGTCGGCGTTTTTCAGGTACACCACATGGATATTGCCGCTGGCGGCGCTGCTGCCCGGGGCGGCGGGCTGGTCGAGCTTGGCCACCAGGGCGCGTGCCTGGGCCAGGCGTGCCGGGTTGGCAGCGCGCAGGACGAGGGCATTGCTGCGCGGTTCGGCCAGCAGCGTGGTCTTGACCGAGGAGTCGGCTGGGCCTGCCGTGGCTGCCCCGGTGGCACCGGGCAGGCCGTTGCCCCCTGCATCGATCAGCCGCGCCACCAGCGGGGCCAGATCGGTGGCAAGGGCATGGCGCAGCGGGATGATTTCGACGTCGCTGGCGTTGGACACGTCCATGGCGGCAATGATCTTGCCCAGGCGCTGCAGGTTGTCGGCGTAGTCAGTGATGACCAGCGCATTCGTGCCCGGGTTGGCGTTGATGGTGTTGTTGGGGCTGATCAGCGGGCGCAGCACCGGCACCAGGTTGCTGGCGCTTTCGTAGTTGAGCTTGAAGATCTGCGTGACGATCTGCCCGCCCGCCGGCCCGCTGCTGCCCGCCTGGGCCACGCTCACGCTGCCGCCCTGCAGTTTGGCATCGGCCTCGGGCACCACCTTGTACAGGCCTGCGGCCTCGACCACCGTGAAGCCTTGCAGCCGCAGCGCTGCCAGAAACTGCTGGAAGGCGGCGGCGGGTGTCACGGCGCGTTCGGTCACCAGGTTGAGCTGGCCCTTGACGCGCGGGTCCACCACCACGTTGCGCCCGGTGATGGTGGCCATGGTGCGCGCGACGGCCTCGATGTCGGCATTGGCAAAGTTCAGCGTGACCGGCTCGCCCGGGCGCACGCTGGCGGTGCCGGTGTCGATGGCGGTTTGTGCATGAATAAGGCCGCTGGCGCTTGCCAGCAAAGCGCCTGCAGCTATTGTTGTAATAGCAAAATGCAGGCGGTGCTTGGTCAGGGAGGTCATACGGTTTCCAGGGTTAACCCAGCGAAATGAGCGAGCGTGCGCCATTGCGCCGCCCGATGATGTTGAGCAGGTTCGACAGCGCGCCCTCGCGCTCGGGCGCGGCGCTGGCCTCGCCCGTGAAGCGCAGGCGCTGGCCCACCCATTGGCCGCTGCCCGAGAGCTGCAGGTCGCCCTGCAGGGTCTGCAGCGCCAGCGAGGGCGCGGCACCGCCCTGCAGCGTGAGCCGGTAGCTGCCCATGGGCCGCAGGGTGGACAAGCGCGAGGACATGGCCAGGGCATCGAGCTGGACCTGCCCGGCCAGCACCAGGCGGCCGGCGGCCCATTCGACCTGCAGGTCCCGGGTCTGCAAGGCCAGCTGGCCCTGGGGCTGCAGCGTGTTCCAGGGCGTTCCCAGCCCGGCCAGCACGGCGGCGGGCCACTGGCTCTGGCCATCGGTCACGGCAATGCGGGCGCTGTTCCAGCGGGGCTGCGCGTGCAGCACCATCGGCGCCGGGGTGCAGCAGGTGGCGGACAACTGGGCCCGCAGCCCGCCCCAGGCCGGACGCAACTGCCACTGTACGCGGCCGGGCAGTGCGCTGCGGTCCTGGCTGGCCGAGCCGCCCGTGAGCACCAGGCGGGCTGAGCCGGTCCAGACCGTGCCACGCGGGTCGTCCAGCACCAGGCGCGCGCCGGTGGCGCCGGCCACAGCGGCCGCCAGCCAGCGTGCGGGGGCAAAGGCCGTCAGGGCCACCAGCGTGCCTGTCAGCAGGCCCGCAAAGGCCCAGCCCCAGGGCGCGCGCGCCACGCGGGCGGCGTTGTGCGAACGCGAGGGCGGGGTGGGGCGGCGACTTTTCACGGGGAAACGCGGGCGTGGTGGATCAGCGCGGTGGCAGGGCCAGCACGATGGTGCCGTCCCAGCGCACGGCGGCGCTGTCGGTGGCACGGGCGGGCGCCGCTGCGGTGCCGCGCGCCTCGCTGCGGGTGCTGCGGGTGAGGTGCGCCTCTTGGGGGATGGCCCGGGCATTGCTTCGCGCCTGGGCCAGCCAGGTGGCCAGAGCGTCGGCCGGGGTGCCCTGCAGGGTGAGGGTGGCGCGGTCTGCGTTCAGTGCGAGGCGGGCGCTGGCGCCCAGGGTTTCAAGCACCGAGGTTTGCAGTGCGCGCTGGGCTTCGTCGGGGCGGATGCGTGGCTGGGCCTGCAGTTGCAGGGCCTCGGCCTGCAGCTGCTGCATGTGCTGAAGCTGGGCGTCCAGAGCGGTATGGCGCGGCCCGGCATGGCGCAGCGTGTGCAGCGCTGGCGCCAGCGCCAGCCACCACAGCAGGGCCAGCAGCACGAGTGCGCCAGCGGCCAGCAGCAGGTGCTGTTCACGCGGGGCCAGGGCTTGCCAGCGCTCGCCCAGGGCAGACAGTGGGGAATCGGTGCGGGGCATGCGGGGGCTCATTGTGGGGGGGCGGCGCGCAGCAGCAGGCTGTCGCCATCGGTGTCCAGGCGGTAGCCATGGGCTTGTGCGGTGCTGCGGCTGGCGGCTTCTTCTTCGGTGGCGAGAGGGATGCCGCGCAGGCGCAGCTCGCCCGCGCTGAAGTCGATGGCCGTGGGCTGGCGGTCGGGCGGCAGCGCCTGGGCGGCAGCGGCCAGCAGGGGTTCGAGGTCGCGGGCGGCCATGGTGCCTGCCGCCAGGCGCAGCTGGGCTACCTCGCGCTCCATCTGCACGGGGGCATCGACCACCACCTTGACCTGCGGGAAACTCTGCTGGAGCGCTTGGCGCACCCCTGCCTGCTTGGCGGCCAGGGCCTGTCGTTCTTGCCAGGCCCAGGCGTTCAAGCCGGCCAGGTGCGCCAGGGCCAGCACCACGGTGCCCCAGCGTGCGGCGCGCCACTGCGGTGCGCGCAGCAAGGCGCTGGCCAGGCTGAAAAATTTGCGCAGGGTGCGCGTGCGGCTGGAGCTGGCCAGGTCGAATTGCGCCAGATCCCAGTCGCTGCGGGCCGCCTGCAGTGCGCGTTCGCTGTCGGTGCGCAGCTGTGCTGCACGGCCCAGCAGCTTTTCGGCCAGCGCTGCCACTGCGGGTTCGGCCAGCAGCGGGGGCGGGCCCTCGGCGCCGTCCTGCGGGCCGGCCAGCGCCAGCGCCGCGCCCGACAGGAGGGGTAGCACGGTCACGCCCTGCCCGGGGCCAGTGATGACCAGGTGCGCCTCTTCCGGCGTGCCCAGGGCGTGCAGTTCGCGGGGGCTGCTTTCCGGGGCGAATTCGGGAACCACCCGGGCGGGCGGGTGGCCGGCGGCCTCCAGTGCCTGCAGCGATTCGCGCAGCCAGGCACGGTCGCAAATGGCCACCCAGGCCGGGGTGCCGGGCCGGGCGCCCGGCTGCAGGGCAAAGTGCAGTTGTGCCGGGTCGTCGAGCAGGCGCTCTTCCAGCAGCCCCTCCAGCACGGCGCGCAGCCGCGGGCTTTGCAGGCTGATGCCCGGCGGCAGGTTCACGCGTTGCCAGGACAGCGCGCGGGCGGGCACCACGGCCACCCGCTCGCTGGCCGCTCGGCCCATGGCAGGCAGCAGCGCAGCGCTGGCGCTGGCATGGCGCGTGGCTTGGTGGCCGTCAGGGCTCAGCGTGTACGGGTATTCGGTGGCAGGGCCGGAGCGCGCCAGGGGCAGGGTAAGGATCAGGGTGCTCATGGGCGATTTTCGCGGGCCATTGTAGGGGGCGACTATGGCAGTCCGGGTCAGGGCATTCCCACCGGCTGGACGGCCCCCCGGTCGCGCCAGAGGGTGAAGGCTTCCACGCCCTGGCGGCGCACCATCGAGCGCTCGTGCACCGCCATGGTGCCCAGGCGCAGCTGGCCCTGGACTTCAAAGTAGCTGGAGCGCACATCGTGCAGGTCGGCGCTCAGCTGCACCTGGGGGCCGAGCAGCTTTTGTGCATCGTCGAGCGAGCGCAAGGCCTGCTGCTGCCGCACGCCCACGAGCTTGTTGGCGCCGGCCATGTCCAGCCCCTCGATGGCGGCCAGCAGCACCTCGACCCCGGCCGTGTTGAGATTGACCGGCTTGCGCTCGGGCAGCAGGGCAACATGCGGCGCCAGCACCGCCACCGTGCCGGGCTGCAGCCCCAGCCAGGTGAGCTGCTCCGGCGTGCGGGGCAGCAGCGGTGTGGCGGCATTGTCGGCAGCGCTGCTGTGGGCTGGCTCCTGTGCATGGCGCAGCCCCTGCACCAGCAATTCCAGCTCCCGGGGCGGCAGTCCCAGTTGCGAAAACAGCCGCGCAAACTGCGCCTGCGCGGTTTCGACCACAGTGCTTGCGTTGACCAGGTTGGCCAGGTTCAGCCGCGACTGCAGGTCGATGATCCGGCCCGACAGAAAGGCCTCCTGCATGTCGGTGCTGGCATCTTCCTGCTGGGCCACGTTGCGGTCGGCGGCCAGAAAGGTGGACAGGCGGGCTTCTTCGAGCGGTACGGCCCAGGGCTCGGAGAGATGGTCGGCGCCCCCGGCGCGCGCATCCTCGATCAGGATCAGGCGCGACCAGTCGAGCGCGCCCGACAGGATCCAGGCCGACTGGATGCGCGCGCGCTCGGCGGTCTCCACCTCGATGGCGCGCCACTGCTGCCACATGGCGGCGGCGGCGAAGGTGGCCACCAGCGTCACGGTGAGCATGGCTGCCAGCAAGGCTGCGCCGCGCTGGCATGCCGGTGCAAGCGGTTTCATGTCTTGCCTCCGCCCTTGAGCGGGTTGACCCAGTCGCGCGTCAATGGTCCCGCCAGGGCCTGGCCCGGGGGCAGTTCGAGCTGTAGCCGCACGCCATCGGGAAGCAGCACGCCGGTGGCGGCCGCATCGCCCGGGGGCGGCCCGCTGCTGGACATGGGGTTGCTCCAGGCGTTGTCGCGGTAAAAGTAGATGTTCCAGCTGGCCAGCGGCAGCAGCGCGACTTCGGCGCGTCGCTCGGCATCGCCGGGGTTGCGCGCCCACAAAGCTGCCTGCTGCCAGGCCTGCTGCCACTGTGCGCGCGTGCGCAGCGCCGGGGATTGCCAGCGCAGCCACTGGTCCTGCCCCCCCACGTTGCGGCGCGCCCAGGCCACGACCAGCGCGCCCTCGTCGCCATTTCCCTGGCCCCGGCGCGTCATGCGCAGCACCAGGCCATCCCAGTCGATGGGGGTGGTGTGGGGCAGCGGCAGCAGCGCGTCCAGGTCGGCACCCCATTGCCCCAGGGCCGCCTGCAGCACCAGCAACTGGTCGGCGCGTTGGCGCGTCTGCTCCTGCGCGCGCACCATCCCGTCCAGCCCGCGCCAGCTCAGCACAGCCATCAGCCCCATCACGGCAATGGCCAGCATCAGCTCGATGAGCGTGAATCCGCGCGCTTTCAACATATCGGCTGTCCAGTCCGCGCAGGGAACACTCGCAACGCATGAAATTGGCGCGGCCCAGGCCAGGGCTCCCGCGCAAGGGCCGCCCCGCCGCGCAGGGAGCTTGCCCTTGCCCGCAGCGCGTAGCGTTGCGAGAGCGGGGGGAAGGCCCGCAGGGCCGCAGGGGGGTGTTTCACTTCAGCGCCGCCCGACGATGGTGGACAGCCGCAGCACCGGCGCGGTGCCATCGAGCACCTGCGCGTCCACGCGCCGGAAGCTGGGGTTGGGCGTGGGGCGCACGATGATGCTCACCTCAAACCGGCGCCCGGCCTGTTCGCACGGCTGGGTGCTGTCGCCAATGGCAGGCATCTGGCGCGACAGGCGGGTTTTGACCAGCTCGTTTTCGGCGCACAGGTGGGCCAGCAGCACGTCGGACTGGCGCTGTGCGTTCTGGGTGAGCGCGCTGGTGGCCTGCAGCCCGGCCATGAGCGCAATGGCCACGATGCCCAGCGCCACCAGCACTTCCACCAGTGTGAAGCCGCCCTGGACTGCGCGCAGCGGGGGGCAGTTCATGGCGAGGCCTCCACGGCGAAGGGGCGCAGCCCGTCGGTGGTCACGCGCAGGGCGCGCTCCGGGTGGTCTGCATGGGCCAGCAGCACCTGCTGCGGTCCTATCAGCGGTTCGGGGCCCAGCTGCAGGGTGGAGGGGCCGCGCACCAGGGTGCCTGGGTCCAGCCAGCGGTCCGGGAGCTGGCCCGCTGGCAGCCCGTCAAAACGAAACCCCCCCGGCACCGCCTGCCAGCGCACGGGCAGGCCGCTGGCGCGCGACTGGGCGCGGCCCGCCTCCAGCAGCGCTGCCAGGCGCTGGGCCTCCCGTTCGAGCTGCGTCTGCCCGCCGTCGCGCAGTGCCAGCCCCACGCCCGCAGTGGCCAGCGCCATGATGGCGACGACCACCAACAACTCCAGCAGGGTGAAGCCACGAACCCGGGGCAGGGCGCTGGTTTTCACAGCACTGTCACGCGGGCGCGCCCACGAGCGCCGCCGGGCCGCCCCAAGGCGCGAGGGCTCCCTTGGGGGGCAGAGAGCACACGCAGTGAGCGAACGTGGGGGCCACTTCTCACTGCCAACTGCCGATGTCGGCGTCCTTGCCTTCGCCGCCCGACTGGCCATCGGCACCAAACGACATCACATCGATCTCGCCCTTCACGCCGGGGCTGAGGTACTGGTAGGGGCGGCCCCAGGGGTCGTTGGGCAACTTTTCCAGGTAGGGTTTCCAGTTCAGCGGCTGCGGGCCGGAGGTGGGCTTGGCAATCAGTGCCTGCAGGCCTTGCTCGGACGTGGGGAAGCGCTGGTTGTCCAGCCGGTAGAGCTTGAGTGCCTGCATGAGGTTGGTGACATCGGTGCGCGCTGCGGTGGTGCGTGCATCATCGGCGCGGTCCAGCACATTGGGCACGATCAGCGCGGCCAGCACGCCAATGATGACCAGCACCACCATCAGTTCGATGAGGGTGAAGCCCTTGGCAAGGTGTCGGCGCGTGGCGCGGGCGAGGAACAGGGGATGGGTCATGGTGACAGGCATTCGGTTGGCAACGTCGGGGGCATCCCGCGCTTCGCGTGAATGATAATCGTGCGATGGTGACAAACTCACACAGCATCTGGGGCGTGCGCCTCACCACCCTGGCGATCTGGGCCCTGGCCGCCGCCAGCGTTGCCTATTGGGGGTTGCGCCTGTCGGGCCCCGGCGCCGGGCCTGCCGTGCCCACCGTGGCGCCCACCCCTCCTGTCCCCGATGCACAGGCCCTGGCCCGCCTGCTGGGCGCGGTGCGAACCCAGGCGCCGGTGGTTGCGCCGGCGTCCAGCCGGTTTACCCTGGTGGGGGTGCTGGCAGGCCGCGAGAGCGGCGGCGGCGCGGCACTGATTGCCGTAGACGGCAAGCCCCCGCGCCCCTACCGCGTGGGTGCCGCCCTCGACGGTGGCCTGGTACTGCAATCGCTGGGGCCCCGCCAGGCCCGCCTGGGGGCCTCCATGGATGGCCCGGCGGCGCTGACGCTGGAGATGCCGCAGCGCAAGTAGGGCCTCAATAACTCCTCCCCCCCTTGTACATCGCATGCTGGCGCCGCTGCAGGGTGGCGACTTCGCCCAGGCGGGCCATGGCGGCACCGGCGTGCGCGTGCGTGATGGCCAGGCCCAGGGCGTCCGCCGCGTCCGGGCCGGGCAGGCCGGGCAGGTCGAGCAGGCGGCGCACCATCTCCTGCACCTGGCTTTTGGCGGCCCGGCCGTGGCCGACCACGGCCTTTTTCATCTGCAGCGCGGTGTATTCGGCCACGGGAAGGTCGCGCGCCACCAGGGCCGTAATGCAGGCGCCGCGTGCCTGGCCCAGCAGCAGCGTGGACTGCGGGTTGACGTTGACGAAAACAATCTCCACCGTGGCGACATCGGGCTGGTAGCGCGCGGCCACCTCACCAATGCCGTCAAACAGCACCTTCAGGCGCCCTGGCAGATCGCCCAGCGCCAGTTGGGTCGTGCGGATGGTGCCGCTGGCCACGTAGCGCAGCTGGTGGCCCTGCGCGTCGAGCACGCCAAAGCCGGTGGTTTGCAGGCCGGGGTCGATACCAAGGATTCTCATAAGCTATAAATTTAATAGCTGCTTGCGCTTGCTGTATATCGGCTATGTGCCATTTTGATGCGTAAACCAGTGGCCCGGTGCAGGCGGCTGCAAAAGGGGGAGCTTACGGCAGCTCTGCGGCCCGCATGCGGGCCAGGATGGTGCGCGTGCGGCCCGACAGGTAGGCCGACTGGGGCGTTTTCTCGAAGCGCTTGGGCGCGGGCAGCATGACGGCCAGGCGGGCGGCCTCGTGCGGGGCCAGTTGGGCGGCGCTTTTGCGGAAGTAGTGCCGCGCGGCGGCCTCGGCACCGAAGACGCCCTGGCCCCATTCCACGTTGTTGAGGTAAATCTCCAGGATGCGCTCCTTGGTCAGGAACTGCTCCAGTGCAAGCGCGAGCACGAACTCCTGCCCCTTGCGCACGAGGGTGCGCTCGCCCGAGAGCAGCAGGTTCTTGGCCAGTTGCTGGGTGATGGTGGAGCCGCCGCGGATCTTGGGGGCACGCACCGGCTTGTCGGGGGCGCGGGCCTGGGCCTTGGCGATCTGCTCCTCGGCCTTAGCGTTGCGCTCCCAGGCTTTTTCGATGGCGTTCCAGTCCACGCCCTCGTGGTTGACGAAGCCGTCGTCCTCCGAGGCGATCACGGCGCGCTTGAGGTGGCTGCTGATGTGTGCGTAGGGCACCCACTGCTGGCGCCAGCGCAGCTGATCATCGCTGGCGAGCTGCGCCCAGGCCTCGGAGCGCTGGAAGGTGGTGGATTCGGGGTTGACCACCGCCATGGCGGCGATGCGCAGCACGAAGAACAGCTCCAGCGCCAACGCCGCGAACGCGACGAGGCCGATCCAGCGCAGCAGGGCTTTCATGGGCGGGAAATGCGCGGAATCAGTGCGCGGCCATCAGCGCGCGCAGCTCGGCCAGCACCTGGGCGCTGGGTGGGCGCACGCCACGCCAGAGGTGGAAGGCCTCTGCCGCCTGTTCCACCAGCATGCCCAGGCCGTCGCGCGGTGTTGCACCGTGCTGGCGCGCCCAGCCGAGGAAGCCTTCGGCGGCGGTGCCGTACATCATGTCGTAGGCCAGGCTGCCGGGGCGCAGCACACGTGCGGGCACGGGCACCCCGGCGCCGGCCAGGCTGCTGGCCGTGGCGTTGATGATGAGGTCGAAATCATGCTCAAGTCCTTGTGGAGCATGCGCTAGTAGCTCTGTTTTTCGTAGCACTGCAAGCGCGGCATGCGATTGCACCAGCGCCTGCGCGCGCTCCAGCGTGCGGTTGGCCACCACCACGCGGCGCGGCCCGGCGGCCAGCAACGGGCCCAGGGCCCCGGCGGCGGCGCCGCCCGCACCCACCAGCAGCACGTCACGCCCGGCCAGGGCGAAACCGGCACCCTGTTCGATGTCGGCCACCAGTCCCAGGCCGTCGGTGTTGTCGGCGTGGATGGCACCGTCGATGAAGCTCAGGGTGTTGGCCGCGCCGGCCAGCTGCACGCGCTCGCTGCGCACCGTGGCGGCCTGCGCGGCTTCGAGCTTGAAGGGCACGGTGATGTTGCAGCCGCGCCCGCCCCCTGCGGCGAAGTCGCGCAGCGCCTGGGCAAAGCCGTCCAGCGGCACCAGACGGCGCTCGTACACCAGGCGCTGGCTGGTGAGTTCGGCAAAGCGGGCGTGGATCCACGGGGAGCGGCTGTGCTCCACGGGGTTGCCCATCACGCAGTACAGGTCGGGGGAGGGGGGGCAAGAGGTCATGAACAGATGGGGGCGTGCGTTGCGGGCCAGCGGGGAGGCTTGCGCCCGGCTGGCGGGGCCGCAGTGGGGGTGCGGGCTTACCGGGTGCTGGTCTCCAGGGTCTGGTCGCGCGTGAACTTGAAGCGGGAGACGACGGCGATCTGGTCGGCTTTTTTGCGCATTTCGGCGCTGAACGGGCCAAACGGCCCCGAGGCCATGGCAATGGCTTCGGCCTGCCGGTCGAGCCGGTGGTTGCCCGAGCCCTGCACGATTTCGGTGGCGACCACGCGGCCGTTGTGGTTCACGGTGACGATCATGGTCAGCTCGCCGTAGAGCTTTTGTCCGCCGTATTCGGGGAAGTTGACGGTGCCTTTGTCTTCCACCTTGCGGCGCAGCTGGTCGTAATAGATGGCGTAGGCCTCTTCGCGTGTGGCCGGGCTGATGTAGCGTTTTTTAGGTCGGGCGTTTTCGTCGTTGATGCGCTTTTCGATCTCGGCCAGCAGCTTGACCAGCTGGCGGCGGCGCTCTTCCTGCGCGGTCTGGTCTGCAGACTGGCTGGGCTTGGGCGCCTCGGTGGGGGGCAGGGCGGCGATTTCCTTGCGCAGCTGGGCCAGCAGCTGGGTTTGCTGCTCTTGCAGCGCGTCCATCTTGCGCTGCGCTTCCTCGAAGTCGTCGCCCACGCTGGTCAGGGCCGAATAGGGCAGCGGGCTGGTGGCGCGGCCCTTGTCGGTATCACCACCACCGGCCAGATTGAACTGGGCGATGGCCTGTGCCTTCTCGGGTGCTTCGGACGACTTGGCGTTGACCAGAACGACTTCGAGCGGCGTGTCCTGAAACACGCGGTTGAAGCCCTCGGGATCGACAAACCGCACCGACAGCACCACCGCATGCAACACCAGCGACACGCCCAGCGTGAGCTGCAGCGTGCTGAAGCGGGTGAAAAGGTTTTTCATTGCAAGTATTGAACGCGCTATGTGCTACGCGCCGTTTGCATTGCTTGAAACGGGCGCGGCCCAGACCAGCGGCCCCCGCGCAAGGGCCGCCCCGCCGCGCTGGGGGGCGTCCCCCTGCCCGCAGCGCGTAGCGCTCCGAGAGCGGGGGGAAGGAGCGCAGCGACACAGGGGGGACTTGATTTCAGGGCCGCCCCAAGATGAAACGCGGCCCCCTCGGGGGGGCAGCGAGCACACGAAGTGAGGGAGCGTGGGGGCCATCGTCACGGGGTCGGATTTTCGGCGCTGTCGGCCTCGTTCACATCGACGGCAATGGCGATCGGGCCTGCCACGGCTTCGTCGTCTTCGTCCTCCTGAACCGGGCCGTCGTCGCTGCTGTCCTGCGGGTCGTCCAGGCGTTCGATCAGTGTGCCGTGCACGTCGAGGGTGATCTCATCGACCTCGCCCAGCCGCACGCGGATGCGCGCGCCGCGCGGCAGGTTCTGCGCGCCGAGAACGGGGAAGACCAGTGGCAGATCGTCCGCGCGCACCAGAAAACTTCCGCCCGGGCCTTCCTTGAACACGGTCGCCGTGAGTTCGGTGATGCCGTTCTGCTCTACATACTTGAGCGTCCAGAAGCGCTCCATGCCGGCTTGGTAGCCGTTGTAGGCACTGTAAGCGGCGTCGAAACTGCTGAGGATGGAGAACAGGTCGGCGTCCTTGGGCTTGAAGGGTGCAGCCAGCGCAGCGGTTTTGCCATGGCGCGCGCAGGCGATGATCTGCCACTGGTTCACCAGGTCGGTGTAGCGGCGCAGCGGCGAGGTGGCCCAGGCGTAGCTTTTCACGCCGATGCCCGCGTGCGGCAGCGCCTTGGTGCCCATGCGCACCTTCACGCCGGGCGCCAGGCTGGCCTGGCTGCGGTAGAGGCCGGGCACGCCGTGCTCGGCCAGCATGCTGCCCCAGGTGCTGTTGGCCACGATGGCGGCTTCGGCCACGATGAGATCCAGCGGCGCACCGCGCTTGCGCGTGCCGATGGTGACGGTTTCCGTGCCCTGCGGCTCGGCGCCGTCGTTGCCGTGCAGCCGGAAGGTGTAGTCGGGGCGGTTGAAGGTTTCGGGCTTGCCGCGCACCAGTTCGCGCCCGGCCTTCAGTTTGAGCGCCAGGCGGTACAAAAAAGATAGCTGCTCGCGCTTGTCCAGCAATGGCTGGGGTGTGTTTTCGTGCTGAATTGATGGGTCTTGCAGCCAGGCCTCGGTCACGATGTGGTCGAGCTGGTCGTGGCGCAGGTTTGCCACCACGGGCACGCGCTCCAGGCGCGTTTCGGTGGCGGTGATCTCCAGCGTGGCTTCGTCGATGGTCGCATACAGCGAAACCGCCGGGTTGGCCCGGCCTTCATCCAGCGTGTAGATCTGCACCACGGCGTCGGGCAGCATGGTGATCTTGTAGCCCGGCATGTAGACGGTGGACAGGCGGTTGCGGCCCAGCTTGTCCAGCTCGCTGCCGGGCTGGATGGCCAGGCCTGGCGCGGCAATGTGGATGCCCAGCACCACGGTGCCTGTGCCCAGGCCCTGCACGGAGAGCGCGTCGTCGATTTCGGTGGTCTGCGAGTCGTCGATAGAGTAGGCCTGTACGGCGGCCAGGGGCAGATCTTCGGGCGGTTGCGGCGCGGTGACGGCGGGGAAGCCCGTGCCCTTGGGGAAATTGTCGAACAGGAAGCGCTTCCAGTGGAACTGGTAGCTCGAATCGATGGCGCCGGCCTTTTGCAGCAGGGCCAAAGGCGCGGTGTGCGTGGCGCGGCTGGCCTCGACCACGGCCTTGTATTCGGGCGCGTTCTTGTCGGGGCGGAACAGGATCTTGTAGAGCTGGTCGCGGATGGGCTGCGGGCACTCGCCCCGGCCCAGTTGCTCGGCCCAGTCGGCGATCTGCTGCATCACCGCCTTCTTCTTCTCGATGGCGGCCAACGCCTGCTGCAGGATCTCGGCCGGGGCCTTTTTGAAGCGGCCCTTGCCGGCGCGGCGGAAGTAGTGCGGCGCTTCGTACAGGGCGAACAGAGCGCCGGCCTGCTCGGCCAGCGTGGCGCTGGCAGAAAAGTAGTCGCGCGCCAGGTCGGCGAAGCCGAATTCGTCCTCGGGGGCGAACTCCCAGGCCAGGGGCAGCTCGAT
>JANJVG010000058.1 GCA_024710165.1 Burkholderiaceae bacterium | reverse complement strand
GAGCGTGATGGAAACGCATGCCAGCCAGGTTTTCGACAACACGAAGCTGGCCCTGGACGGCCTCGCGAAAAACCTGGCGGCAGAGAACAGCACCCTGGCGCAGTTGGAGACACAGCAGTCCTACCGCCTGCAAGGCCTCCCGTTCATCCGCAGCCTTGCCGTCGTCAATCCGCAAGGCCTGGTGCTGGCCTCCACCACTGCATCGGACCGGGGGGGCAAGGTGAATCTGCAACGCCTTGCGCCCACGCCGGCGGCAGACGAGCGGGCGGTCATCGGCCCCTGGGTGAGCGGCCGCGGCCTGGTGGAAGAAAAACACCACGGTGCCGCGCCTGCGCAGTTGGGCTTCATCCCCATGGTGCGTCTTGCCCGGTTATCTCCCACCACCACGGTGCTGCTCGTGGCGCAGATCAACCCCGATGCCCTGGCCACCTACCAGCAGCAGTTGTCCGAGGTCGGCCCCCCCGGCACTCAGGTGCTGCTGGCCCTGAACAACGGCACCTTGCTCACGCAGGCGGGCAACGGCTTCCAGAGCCCCAACAGCAGCCTGCAGACACATCCGCTATTCCAAGGGCTGCTGTCGGCGCACAAGGGCACTTATGGCCCCACCAAGACCTTCGCATCGCGCAGCCTGGGAGGCTGGCACGCATCCAACAGCCAGCCACTGGTGGCTTTCGTGGAACAACCCTACGACGCCACCCTCCAGCAGTGGCTGGGGTCGCTGCGCGGCCCATTGCTGTTCATGGCAGTGGCCATGGCGCTGATCGGCCTCATGACCCATGCGGCCTGGCGCCACGCCCGCGCCCGTGAAGCAGCCCAGCGCGAGCGCGACGAAGCCCAGCAGGAAACGGCACGGCGCGAGCAGGAATTGTCGATCCTTTTCAAGAGCGTCCAAGAACTGATTTTCCGCACTGACCCGCAAGGCAGGATTCGGTTCGTCAATGCCCGCTGGCATGCCATCACCAACCTGCCGGTGGAGTCAGCCCCAGGCAGGCATCTGCGGGACGTGGTGCAACACGATTGCCGCGACAGCGTGGATGCGCTGTTCGATGCCACGCTGCCCATTGGCGTGCGTCTGGCGCAGGCACGCCTCACGGGTCCCGACGGCGAGACGCGCGTGCTCGACATTTCGGCGGTCCCCCTGCGCGACCGGTCAGGCCAGTTGCGCGGTTTCGCCGGCAGCGCAGTCGATGTGACGGCCTTGCTGGCGGCGCAGCAACGCCTGCAGGAACACTTGGCATTCACCGAACTGGTCCTCGAATGCAATCCACTGCCCATGTGCCTGACCGATATCCAGGGCCGCTACATCACGGTCAACCAGGCCTGGGAGAGCTTCATGGGATTGTCCCGCGCCAACGTGCTGGGCCAGTGCAATAGTGACTTCCTGTCTGGACTGGAGGCTCGCGCCTATGAGGCGCACTCCGAGCAGTTGCTGCGCGAAGGCGGCCGCGTGCGCTACGAAGAACGTGTGCGCCGCCCCGATGGCAGCGTGCGTGACGTGCAGATCACCAAGGTGCTGCTCCGGTCCCAGCGGGGGCACCCGATCGGCATCCTCATCACCAAGCTCGACATCACGGAATTCCTGGCCGCGCGCGACCTGGCCGAGGAGGCTTCGCGCTCCAAATCGGAATTCGTGGCCAACATCAGCCACGAGCTGCGCACGCCGCTGCAATCCATCCTGGGCTTCTCGGAACTGGGCCTGATGCGCGGCCGCCACCAGACGACGCTGTCCGCCATGTTCAGCGACATCCATGATGCCGGCCAGCGCATGCTGGTGCTGGTCAACGACCTGCTCGACATCTCCAAGATCGAGAGCACCGTTGGCGCCTTCCACTTCGAGCGCACCGACGTGCGCGATCTGATCGAGGACGTGTCCACGGAAATGGAGCTGCTGCTGGGCCGCAAGCGCCTGGGGCTGCGGCTGCAGTTGGGCCGCGCTCCCCTGGTCGCCAAGGTCGATCCCTCCCGCTTCCAGCAAGTCGTGCGCAATGTGCTGAGCAATGCCGTGAAGTTCTCACCCGAGGACAGCATCATCGAGATCACGGCCGGAACTGCCGACGAACACACCCTCCGCATCGAGGTGCGCGACCAAGGCCCCGGCATACCGGCCGAGGAGCTTGACGCCGTGTTCGATGCCTTCGTGCAGTCGAGCCAGACACGCGACGGTTCAGGCGGCACCGGCCTGGGCCTGGCCATCTGCCGCAAGATCCTCACGGCCCATGGTGGACGCATCCATGCCACCAATGCACCCGGTAGCGGATGCATCTTCCACATCATGCTGCCCACCGCAAGCTACACGGACACCATGCCGGCAACGCTCACATGAACAGCCATCCGCCCGCCACACAATGGCACCGCAGCCCAGCGCTGATTCCCTCCGTGGCGGCCTGCGCGTTCAGCGCCCTGGTGCTGCTGGGCGCCTGGGCCACCATGGCCGCCATGCTGCGCTGGCAATGGCAGGAAACCCTGCAGGCAGAGATGCGCCAGAACACCAACACCGCCCTGGCGCTGAAGGAGCACACGCTGCGCATTCTTGCCACGGTCGATCAGGCAATGCTGCGCCTACAAAACGCGGCCATGGAAGGAAAGATCAGCGCACAGGACTTCATCGGCATCGCCAACGAAACCGGCATGGTGCCCCAGATACTGACGCAACTGTCCTACGTCGGGGCCGATGGCCGCTTCCTGGGCAGCAACCTCGATCCCGACGGTTCACGCAGCCATAACGTCAAGCTCATGGAGCGCGACCACATCCGCGTACACCTGCTGCCACACGACAAGAACAGGCCGTTTTCAGGCATGCTGCAGAACGGACTTTTCATCAGCCAATCGCTGCTGGGCAAGGTCTCTGGGGTCTGGACCATCCAGCTCTCGCGCAAAGTGACGGGAAGCGACGGCCAAATCCTGGGGGTGGTGGTGGCATCGCTGAACCAGAGCCATTTCGACGAGGTGTACGCCGGTGTGCAATTGGGAAGCCATGGCGGCGTGGTGCTGGCGGGGCTCGACGGTACGATCCGCGTGCGTGTGATCGATGGCAGGAAAACCGCTGTCGGCATGCAACTTCCCCCCTCATTGGTGCAAACCCTGGCTGCCCAAAATACCGGCGCTGTCCTGTCGCCTTCCTCCGACGGCATGCAGCGCATCATGGGATTCAGCCGGGTGGGCGACTACCCGCTAGTGTCGTGAGTTAAAAATTCATTGAATTATTTTCTGCCAATGCAGTCAGTCGTGTAGTGTGTTGCACGACGAGGTGAGCATGAGCGGAAGACCAAAGACTCCATTGGTGCTGAGCGCGACGGAGTGCGAACAACTGATCGCGCTGACCAAGCGTCGCAAGACAGCGCAGGCCCTGGCCTTGCGAGCACGCATTGTGCTGGCCTGTGCCGAGGGCCTGGAAAACAAGGTGGTGGCAGCGCGTCAGCGGGTCACTCAGCAAACGGTATCGAAGTGGCGCGGTCGGTTTGTCCAGTTGCGCCTGGACGGTCTGCTTGACGCGCCGCGCCCGGGTGCGCCGCGTACGATTGACGATACCCGAGTCGATGCCGTCATTGCCAAGACGCTGGAGTGTGTGCCGGCCGGCGCCACGCACTGGAGCACGCGCAGCATGGCGCGCGCCATGGATGTGTCACAGACGGCTGTGAGCCGAATCTGGCGGGCTTTCGGTCTACAGCCGCACCGCCAGGAGACGTTCAAGCTCTCCAGTGATCCGTTGTTTGTCGACAAAGTCCGTGACATCGTCGGCTTATACATGGACCCGCCCGTCAAGGCGATGGTGCTGTGCGTGGATGAGAAGAGCCAGATACAGGCGCTGGACCGCACACAGCCGATCTTGCCGCTGGCGCCAGGTATTCCTGAGCGCAGAACGCACGACTACATGCGCCATGGAACGACGACGCTGTTTGCGGCACTGGACATTGCCACGGGGGAGGTGATTGGACAGTTACACAGGCGCCATCGCAGCACTGAGTTTTTGCAGTTCCTGCGTACCATTGAAGCAAATGTGCCAGCCGAGCTGGATGTGCATCTGGTGATGGACAACTACGGCACGCACAAGACCCCTGCGGTCAAGGCATGGTTTGCAAGACACCCCAGGTTCCACGTGCACTTCACGCCAACCTCCGCGTCCTGGCTCAATCAGGTCGAGCGCTGGTTTGCAACCCTGACCGAGAAGTACATCCGTCGCGGCACGCACAGATCAACAAGACAGCTCGAACAAGCAATCCGCGAATACCTCAAACTCAACAACGCCGATCCAAAACCATTCGTCTGGGCCAAGACTGCCCAAGACATCCTTGCAAGCGTCGAAAGATTTTGTCTGCGAATTTCTAACTCAGGACACTAGGGATGACCTGCATAACCCTCGCGAGTCGGTGGTAGTACGGATCGGGATGGGCCACAAGGCGTCTTTTTTTGCCAATAGCTCGGCTATTGGCAAAAAAAGCAACGCAGTGGACCGCCCGAGCCCGTGTTATCACAGACCGCAGGGAGTTATGCAGGTCATCCCTATTGGCGCAGCCCAGCCAGCAGCCACCGCGCAAGGGCCGCCCCGCAGCGCTGGTGGCGTCCCCCTTCCCGGATTGCACAGCAATGCGAGAGAAGGGGGAAGGCGCGCAGCGCCACAGGGGGTTGTACCGCTTACGCGGCTTCGCGGTAGAACAAGGGCCGCGTCTTGACCGGCCCCACGGCCCGGGCGATGGCGCCAATGTGGTCGGGCGTGGTGCCGCAGCAGCCGCCGACGATGTTCACCAGGCCCTCGGCGGCGAATTCGTGCACCAGGCGGCTGGTGACCTCGGGCGTCTCGTCAAAGCCGGTGTCGCTCATGGGGTTGGGCAGGCCGGCGTTGGGGTAGCAGCTGATGAAGGTGTCGGGCGCGGCCTTGGCCAGCTCCTGGATGTAGGGGCGCATCAGCGCAGCGCCTAAAGCGCAGTTCAGGCCCACGGCCAGCGGGCGGGCGTGGCGCACGCTGTGCCAGAAGGCGGTCACGGTCTGGCCGCTGAGGATGCGGCCCGAGGCATCGGTGACGGTGCCGCTGATGAGGATGGGCAGGCGCTCGCCGGTCTGGTCGAACACCTCCTCGACGGCGAACAGCGCGGCCTTGGCGTTGAGCGTGTCGAAAATGGTCTCTACCAGGAGCACGTCCGCACCGCCCTCGATCAGCGCCTCGGTCTGCTCGAAGTAGGCCGCACGCAACTGCTCGAAATCGACATTGCGCGCACCGGGGTCGTTCACGTCGGGGCTGATGCTGGCCGTCTTGGGCGTGGGACCGAGCGCGCCCGCCACGTAGCGCGGCTTGTCCGGGGTGGAGAACTTGTCGCAGGCGGCGCGGGCGAGCTGCGCCGAGCGCAGGTTCATCTCGCGCGCCAGATGGGCCATGCCGTAGTCCTCCTGCGCGATGGTGGTCGCGCCAAAGGTGTTGGTCTCGATCAGGTCGGCGCCAGCGGCCAGGTAGCGCTCGTGGATGTCGCGGATCACGTCGGGCCGGGTGATCGAGAGCAGCTCGTTGTTGCCCTTCACGTCGCGCGGGAAGTCCTTGAAACGATCCCCCGCGCCATCAGGCCCGGTATAGCCCTCGCCCCGGTACTGCGCCTCGCCCAGCTTGAAGCGCTGGATCATGGTGCCCATGGCGCCGTCGAGGATGGCGATGCGTTGGGCCAGGATGGCGGGGAGCTGCTGGGCGCGGGTGTAGTGGAGGGCTTGCATGGGGGCCATTGTAGAAAACGCGCCCCCACGCACGGCCCGCAGGGGCTTTGCACCTCAGGCGGCCGCGCCCCGCGCAAACCCCAGCGCCGCCCCCAGCATGCGCCGCAGGTGCGGCTGCACCTGCGCGGCGCGCTCGGGCAGGTAGGCGTAGGGCGGCGCCTCGTCCATGTAGCAGCGCCAGGTCAGTTCGAGCTGCACCGCGTGGATGTTGCGCGCAGGCTCGCCGTAGTGGCGCGTGATGTGGCCGCCCTTGAAGCGGCCGTTGAGCACCGCCGTGTAGCCCGGCGCGGCCTCGGCAATGGGCAGCAGGGCCTGCGCCAGCGCGGGCGCGCAGCTGGCGCCATCGGCCGTGCCGAGGTTGAAGTCCGGCAACTGGCCCGCGAAGAAGCGCGGCAGCACCGAGTGGATGGAATGCGCATCCCACAGCACCGCCACGCCGTGTTGCGCGCGCAGGCGGTCGAGCTCGGCGCGCAACTGCGCGTGGTAGGGCTGCCAGATGGCAGCACGGCGCGCGGCAATCTCGGCCTCGCCGGGCACGTCGCCCCGGCGGTAGAGCGGGGTTTCGGCAAAGGTATCCACGGGGCACAGGCCGGTGACGTTCTGGCCCGGGTAGAGGCTGGAGCCGTCGGGTGGGCGGTTCAGGTCAATCACATAGCGCGAGTGCGTGGCCACCAGTATGGAGGCGCCCAGCTCGCGCGCAAAGGCATACAGGCGCTCCAGGTGCCAGTCGGTGTCGGGCACCTGCAGGGCAGCGTCGCTCAGGCGCGCGGCCAGCGCCGGGGGCACATGGGTGCCGCAATGCGGAATGGACACCAGCAGCGGCTGCGTGCCCTGGTGGAAGGTGAACGGGGGGATGGCGATGGCGGTCATGGCAAAGGCAGGGTGGTGGCTGGCGGCATGCGTGCCAGCCTGGAAGGGCACATGCTCCCCCGGGCACCGCAGCCTGTCAACCGTGGCAATGCTGACGGCCCCGTGCACCGCATGGCAGCCCGCCTTGCCCGACCCGCAAGCCCCCGCCCCCACCAGCCTGCGACCTGAGCCGCATCAAGAACATCAAAAATAATAGCTACTGGCGCTTGCTACACAAGGGCAAAAGCCACATTTTTCTCAATTATCCGTAAATCATGTTTATGCTCAACGGCACCTTTCGAAACGCGATGATCGCCGCCGCGAGATAGTTGAGTGCGAGGAAGCTGCGCTCGAGCTTTTCGTAGCACACCAGCAGTTTGCGGAAACGGTTGAACCGGCCATGGCAAACCTCAACAGCCCAGCGCCTGGCCTGGCGTTTGTCGTAGAGCCACCCTATCAGCCGCAGCCGCTCAAAACCCGAAGCCGGCCTGCTGCGCTACAGACGCATCCCCAAGCTTGGCATCGGCCAGACCGCTAACAAACGCGAACGACTTTTCCAAGGTCTTGTCGCCAATGCCTGGCACACGCGCCAGCTGAGCCAGTTGGCACAGCCGTGGATACCCCAAAGCCTCGCGAACACGGCGCACCGCATCGGCGCGCAGGCCCGACTGCTGGCCAATGGCTGCGTCAGGGAGGCTCAAAAAAGCCGCCTTGAACGCATCAAACACATCGTCGGGCGCGGCAGGGTCGTACTCGTAAATTTCGACCGGAATGCTGCAGTGCTGCAGGTAATGCAGCATCACCTCCAAGGATTGATCAGCCGGCAGCCCACCGTTCTGCGCCCCCAGCAGCGGAAAAGCCACCGACGTAATGCCCCGGGACACTTGAAATGAGCGCCCGCGCAGCAGCCGGGCGGCATCGCGCCGGGTCTGGCTGCCGTCGGCAAAGATGAAGTCCTGGATGCCGAAAAAATCGCCCTGAATCAACAGGAACTTCTGCTCATCCCAATCGCTGCGCTCTTTCAGGCGCTGGGCCGCAGCTCCATCGGTCTGGCCTTGGGCTTCGTGCCAGCGCCACAGGGCCACAGCCAGTGCGGCGGTGGTTTTACTGTGGTCGTAAAGCGATACCTCGGGCTTGCTGCCAAAAGCGGTGGCCGAGGGGATGGCGTGGGTGAAGCTGAGCCAGGCAGTATCAAAGTGATCCAGCCACAGCGGCCACTGGCTGCGGTGTGCAGCGGGGATGGCCTGCAGCGCCTGCAGGAACTGCTGCCACAGGGCGGCGTATTCCTGCTGTGCGGGCGCATCTTGCCCTGGCTCGCATTGTTCGCGCGGCTGGGGAAAGATGGCCTGTGGAGAGAGTGCCTTGAGCGGGTAGCGCCATTTCAGGCTTTGCAGGCTGTGCACTGTGGTCGTGCTGCTGGTTTGCACTTGCTCCAGCAGCGACAACAGCCGCGCCTGGTAGTGGTTGCGGCCCGTGGAAGCATCGGGGTTGCCTTCGGGTGCAGCGTTGTAGGCGTCGAAGGCTTCCCGCTCGAAGCCGCTGGCTAATCTGTCGGCAGTTGCAATGATCCACTACAAAAAGGTTTCAGGCCTGTGGTGTGCGGCAGCGGCATTGACCAGAGAGTCTGTCGCTGGCACATCACCACCTTCGCCAGCACCGGCCTGCAACTGCGCACGGTTGATGAACGGTGTCATGTCGCCGTGAATCAGATTGGGAACGTGGCGTTCGATGTGATCGAAGGCCATTGCGGTGTAGGCCGCATGCACATGGCTGTGGTAGCCGGTTTTACCGCCGGGCGCTGTGCTGCGCCAGGGGCAGTACTGGGTTTTGTGCGCATCCAGCGCCTCTGACGAGACTTCCAGCCGTGCGCGCTCGGCAAACTTGCCCAGGTCGTGCAGGTAGGCGGCCAGGGCGACGCGACAGGACACGTCCATGCTGTGCCAGGCTGTAGTGTTGGTCATCGCATGTCCTTCAAGATGGCGGTGGAATGGTTTGGGCTCATGGAACGGATTGCTCGTTGGGAACGTTTGGAGTGGCTGCCTGCGCCAGCAGGATCTGACCTAGCGTGGTGATGCGATAGCGTTGCAGGCGGCTTTGGGGTTTGTCGGGCAGGGTCATGGCGATCAGGCCTTGCTCCAGCAGGGGGACGATGTGGCGCTTGTAGTTCAGGTAGGCATTGCTCAGGCCCAGCACGACCAACATTTCCTGCTTGCTGCGCGGTTGCGCCGCGCAGTGCAGCAGCAACTTGGCCACTTGCTCACTGACTTGCGCACCGACTTGCTCACTGACTTGCGCAAGTGAAGGGTTCTGTGCGGCAGTCGGGCGCGCATCGTGCGGGGCGGCCAAAAAGACGCTCAGCCGCACACCTGTGGCAATTTCCGTCACGCGCGGCTCGGGCAGGCCTTGGGCGGCGGCATCGGCAAATATGCGTTTGACGCCGCTGCCCCATTGCTCGGTGAGATGCAGTTCGCGGAACACCCGGGCGATGACCGGGTTGCGGATGCGAGAGACGCCGCTCTGCATGTCCTGCACCGTCATGCCCGGCAGCAAAAAACCGGGGCTTTCGATGTCGATGCGGTCATCAAAAAACGCCACGCGGATCGGCGAGCCGCGCTGAGCGTAGTCGGCATGCACCAGCGCGTTGACGATGGCTTCGCGCAGCATGGTCAGCGGGATGCTCCACACGTCCTCGCGCTGCATGGCGCCGAAACGGGCACTTTTGTAGGCATGCTTTTTCAGAAACAGCTCAATGGCGTTCACGGCATCGGGCAGGTGGGCGTGGATGTCCTGCTGGTCAAAAATATCCACCTTGTCCTGCCCGCGAAAGCGCCCGCACTGCACCCAGGCGTCGGGGAAGTGCAGCTCACGCTCGTGGCCCCACAGCAGCACGGCGCCCCGTGTGGGCAGCAGGCGGCCCTGGTCAGCGCGCAACAGCTTGAGGGTTTGCAGTTGGGCGGTGTCCAGCGTGCGCTCCGGGCCAAACCACCGGGTCATAGCCTCCAGATCCAGGTCTTGCATGACGAGGGTGGGCATGGGTTGCTCGTCGAACACCAGTCCGGCAGCGGCGCGGCGCGTTTCGGCAATCCAGTCGGGCACGGCCTGGCGGTTGCTCGACCCCAGGCGCAGGTAAACACCCTGCTCCGGCCCTTGTTTGCTGAGGTAATGCGGGCGGGCGCCACTGGGGAACACTTCCACTACCAGCACGGTGGCGTCGCCCATGCTCATCAGCTCCACATTGGGCAACAGGCGCGGGGCAATGGCGTCGGCAATCAGGTTGCAGATGCGCTCTTCCTCGGCAAGTGGGTCAGCCACGCCCACCACCTGGCGCGCATCGTCCACACCGATGACCAGGCGACCCCCAGCCGAGTTGGCAAAGGCCACCAGCGTCTTGAGCACGTTCAGGGGCGAGGACAGGTCGCGCTTGAACTCCAGCTGCTTGCCTTCGGGCTCCAGCAACAAGGCATGAGGGGAGGAGGTCATGCCGCTACTTTGCTGAGCCGCACTTTGCGCGCCACGATTTCGACCACATTCCTGCCGAGGCCCTGCCACCACTGGCGCAGCAGCGCCTTGAACGGCGGCGTGCGCCACTGCCCCTGCTGCTGTGCATTGCCAAGGAAGGCGGGGTTCTGAAAACGAAGCTGGTAACTGCAAAGGTGCATGGTGGTATCCCGACCAAGGGGTGTGAATCGCTGGCGAAACCATAGCTGATCGCTGGCTGCGCTTTTTGCGGAATGTCTTGGAAGCTGCAGGCGATTATGGGAAGCGGTGCGAGGCAGTCCCACCGCGGCAAGCTTGCCAGCACGCACAATAGGCACCCGCAACGCTGGGTTGCACACTTCAAATTTTTGGCAAAATTCGGCTCTAGCGCTTATCCATCAAGCGCCAGCAGCTATATATTCAAGAGCATTCTTTTGTCCCCCGCGCATTCCATCCTGCAAAACGTTTTTGGCTACGAGCGCTTCCGTGGCCCGCAGGAGGCCATCGTGGCGCATGTGGTGGCGGGCGGCGACGCGCTGGTGCTCATGCCCACGGGCGGCGGCAAAAGTCTGTGCTACCAGGTGCCGGCCATCGTGCGGCGGCAGGTGGGCCAGGGCGTGGCCATCGTGGTGTCGCCGCTGATCGCGCTGATGCACGACCAGGTGGGCGCGCTGCACGAGGCGGGCGTGGAGGCGGCCTTCCTCAATTCCACGCTGGACTGGCAGGAGGCGCTGGATGTGGAGCGGCGCCTGGCGCGCGGCGAGATCACCCTGCTCTACGCCGCACCCGAACGGCTGACCACGCCGCGCTTCCTGGAGCTGCTCGACGGCCTGCACCAGCGCGGCCAGCTGTCGATGTTCGCCATCGACGAGGCGCATTGCGTGAGCCAGTGGGGGCACGACTTCCGGCCCGAGTACCGCCAGCTCACCGTGCTGCACGAGCGCTACGCCAGCGTGCCGCGCATCGCCCTCACGGCCACGGCCGATGCGCTCACGCGCGCCGACATCGTCGAGCGCCTGCAGCTGCAGGAGGCGCGGCAGTTCGTCAGCAGCTTCGACCGGCCCAACATCCGCTACCGCATCGAGGAAAAGAAGGACGCCACCACGCAGCTGCTGCGCTTCATCGAGCGCGAACACCCCGAGGACGCGGGCGTGGTCTATTGCCAGTCGCGCAAGCGCGTGGAGGAGCTGGCCGACACACTGTGCGAGGCCGGCCTCAACGCCCTGCCCTACCACGCGGGCCTGGCGCCCGAGGTGCGCCAGCGCCACCAGGACCGCTTCCTGCGCGAGGAAGGCATCGTGATGGTGGCAACCATCGCGTTCGGCATGGGCATCGACAAGCCCGACGTGCGCTTCGTCGCGCATGTGGACATGCCCAAGAACATTGAGGGCTACTACCAGGAAACCGGCCGCGCGGGCCGCGACGGCCTCCCTGCCGACGCCTGGATGGCCTATGGCTTGCAGGATGTGGTGAACCAGCGCCGCATGATCGACGAGAGCCCCGCCGCCGAGGAGTTCAAGGCCGTGATGCGCGGCAAGCTCGACGCGCTGCTGGGCCTGGCCGAGGCCACCGACTGCCGGCGCGTGCGCCTGCTGGCCTACTTTGGCGAGGACTCGCAACCCTGCGGGAACTGCGATAACTGTTTGAGTCCGCCGCCGGTGTGGGACGGCACGGACGCGGCGCGCAAGCTGCTCTCCACCATCTACCGCGTGCACGCGGCCAGCGGTCTGACGTTTGGCACCGGCCACATCATGGACATCGTGCGCGGCAAGGACACCGAGAAGGTGCAGCAGTTCGGGCACGACAAGCTCTCCACCTTCGGCCTGGGCAAGGAGTATTCCGAAACGCAGTTGCGCGGCGTGCTGCGCCAGCTGCTGGCCACCGGCGCTGTAGGCCTGCACAAGGTGAGCCTGGAGAACGGCCACAGCTTCGATACCCTGTGCCTCACCGCAGGCTCGCGCGCGGTGCTGCGCGGCGAGCAGGCCGTGCAGCTGCGCGAGGCCACGGCCCACGCCGCGCCCAAGAAGGCGCGCCGCGCCGCCGCGCCACCCGCAGCCGCCGCCAACCTGGGGCAGAACGCGCAGGTGCGCTTCATCAACCTCAAGGCCTGGCGCGCCGAGGTGGCGCGCGAGCACAACCTGCCCGCCTACGTGATCTTTCACGACGCCACGCTGGCGGCGATTGCGGAACGCTGCCCGGCCACGCTGGAGGACCTGCAGGGCATCAGCGGCATGGGGGCGAAGAAGTTAGAGGCCTACGGCGAAGACGTGCTACGGGTCGTGCGGGCCCACTGACGCGCAACCCGCACGGGCATACCTCCCATTCTTGACAGCGTTCAGAGGACCGATTGCATGAACGACATGGCGTTTTACCTTCTTGCGGCGGGCATCGCCCTGGTGCTGCTGCTGCAGGTCATTGCGCTGCTGCGCAGGCCGCGTTTCGACACCCCCGCCGACCTCCAGGCCCGGCTGGCGCTGCTGGAGCAGAACATGCAGGCGCTGACGCAGGCCAGCGCCCGCAGCGAAGCAGCCAGTGCGCGCATCGAGCAGCAGCTGCGGCTGTTCACCGAGACCACGGCGCAGGGGTTCGAGGCCTCGCGCCGCACCCTCGACGACCAGCTGGACAAGACCGTGCACGAGTCGCGCAACGGCCGCCAGGAGCTTCTGACAGCCTTTGGCGCCTTCGAGGCCAAGCTGGAGCAGCGCCTCACCGGCTTCGACGCGTCCATGGGCGGCCGCTTCAGCGGTCTGCAGCAGGCGCTGCTGGGCCGGCTGGACGAAGCGGGCAAGGCGCAGATGGCGCAGTTCACGCAGGCGCAGAACGATGCCGCCGCCAACCGCAAGGAAACCACCGACACGCTGGGAGCGTTCCGCTCCGAGCTGACCGACACCCTCAAGCAACTCTCGGCACAGACCCAGACCTCGCGCGAAGCGCTGGCGCAAAGCTCGGTGGCCCTGGGGGCGCAGATTCAGGAGCGCTTCGAGGCCCTGGGCGGCATAACCCAGCTCACGCTGGACTCGCTGAAGAACGACACCGGCAGCCAGTTGCGCATCATGTCCACCGCCCTGAAGGACCAGCTGGAGGGCAACGGCAACCAGATCCACAAGCAGTTCACCGCGCTGCAGGACACCGTGGCCCAGCAGTTGCAGGGCATGGTGCAGGGCTCGCAGCAAAACTCCGAGCAGTTGCGCGCCGCGCTGAACGAGCGGCTGGCCGCCATCCAGGCGGACAACACCGCCAAGCTCGAAGAAATGCGCCGCACCGTCGATGAAAAGCTGCACGCCACGCTGGAGCAGCGCTTGGGCGACTCGTTCAAGCTGGTCAGCGAGCGGCTGGAGCAGGTGCACGCCGGGCTGGGCGAGATGAAGACTCTCGCGGGCAGCGTGGGCGACCTCAAGCGCGTGATGTCGAACGTGCGCACGCGCGGCACCTGGGGCGAGGTGCAGCTGGGCGCCATCATCGAAGGGCTGCTGACGGCCGAGCAGTTTGCCCGCAACGTCAAGACCGTGCCCGGCAGCAACGACCTGGTGGAATACGCCATCAGGATGCCCGGCCAAAGCGACGACCAGCCCGTGTGGCTGCCCATTGACTCCAAGTACCCGGTGGAGCACTACCAGCGGCTGATCGAAGCGCACGAGTCGCTCGACAAAGTGCTTGCCCAGCAGGCCGCGACCGCGTTCGAGAGCTCCATCCGCCTCGAAGCCAAGAAGATTGCCGCCAAGTACGTGAGCCCGCCGCACACCACCGACTTTGCCATCCTGTTCCTGCCCACCGAAGGCCTGTTTGCCGAGGTGTGCCGCGTGCCCGGCATGGTCGAGGCCCTGCAGAACGACTACCGCGTGGTGGTAGCCGGGCCGACCACCCTGTCGGCCATGCTCAACAGCCTGCGCCTGGGCTTTCGCACCCTGGTCATCGAAAAGCGTTCGTCCGAGGTCTGGGGCATCCTGTCCACCGTCAAGACGGAGTTCCGCAAGTTCGGCGACATCGTCGATGCCACCCACAAGTCGATTGACGCCGCCGCCAACAAGTTCAAGGACATCGGCGTGCGCACGCGGGCCATCGAGCGCAAGCTGCGCGATGTCGAGGAACTGCCGGGCGTGGCCACCACCGAGGTGCCGGGCATGGCCGAGAACGACAGCGCCACTTGAGGCTTGCGCCCGGCGCTCACCCGTGAGGTGTGGCTGGTGAGGCGCCCGGAGGTTTGGAGCAGCTGCCGGGCAAAGGCTTTCAGGGGCAACAACCCGTGTCAACGCGTCATGATCGGGAAGTCGCGCATCGGCTTGTCCAGCAGCCCCATCAACTGCCGCAGGGCCTGAGCATCGCCGTCAATGCGCAGGGCGCCGGATGCCACCAGTTCCTGCGGCGTGGCCTGGCCGTTGATAAGGCGCAGGAATGCAGGCTTGCTGAGCGTCAGCGTGGTGGATGGGGGCTGCAGCGGCATGCCGCTGCGGTGGTGTAGCACGGCGTTTTCGATCCACAGCCCGTAGCTTTCGCCCACATCGGAGAAACGCAGGGCCACACCCAGGCGCACGTCGTCGGCACGCGGGCCGTTCAGCGAGGCAGCCATTGCATCAAGGAACTGCGGAATGGGTGTCTGCATCAGCATGTCGGCCAGGGCGCCGCGCGGCGCGGATGTGCTGCGTGGGGCAATGCCCTGGCGCAGCTCCTGTGCGCCGGTCAGGTAGAAGTTGCGCCAGGGCGCGGATTCAGCGGCATAGCCCAGCTGCTCCAGGCTCTGTGCCATGAGGCTACGGGCGGCTGCGTTTTTTCCGTCGGCCAGCAGCACATGGCGCAGCAACTCGGCCGTCCAGCGGTAGTCGCCAGCGTCGTAGGCTTGGCGCGCCACGGCCATGGCGGCGTCCGCACCACCCGCCAGGTTCACGTAGCGGCGCGCGGCCTCCACGGGAGGGAGCGGGTCGAGCGTGGCGGGGTGCGCGTCAAACCAGCCCAGGTAGAACTGCGCTACGGCGCGCACGTTGTGCTTGACGGTGCCGTAATAGCCGCGCGATGCCCATTGCGCCGCCAGCGCAGGGGGCAGCTGCACGGCCTCGGCAATCTCGCCGGGTGTCTGCCCGGCATTGAGCAGACGCACGGTCTGGTCGTGCAGGTAGCGGTAGGTATCGCGCTGCGTGGTCATGAAGGTGTCGATGCGCTCACGGCCCCAGACGGGCCAGCCGTGCTGCAGAAACACGACCTCCGCCCGGCCGGCATGCTCGATGGCACGGTCGATGTAGCGCGACCACGCCAGCGCATCGCGCACCTTGGCGCCGCGCAGGGTGTACAGGTTGTGCATCGTCTGCGACACCAATTCGGCCGCGCCGAAAGCCCGCAGGTCGGGCAGCTCGAAGGTCATTTCAGCCGGGGCTTCGGAGCCCGGCACGTTGTGGAACACGAAGCGCACCCCGTCGATGTCGAGCGCCTGCGTGGGCTGGTCGATGAGCACGGTGGGCGGCAGGATACCGATGCGCCCGGCTGCCACCGCCATGCCCAGACCGTTATCGACCACGCCGCGCGCATCGCGTGGCAAATGGCTGCCGTACATGAAACCGGCACGGCGCGACATGGCGGGGCCCAGCAGCACGTTCTCGCTGGTCGCCTCTTCCATGAAGCCCGCCGGCGCCACGATGGGCACGCCGCGCGCTTTTGCCTCCTGCGCAGTCAGCACGCCCAGGGCGCCGCCGAAGTGGTCCACATGGCTGTGCGTGAAGACCAGGCCCGACACCGGCTGTACACCCAGATGCTGGCGCGCGAACGCGAGGGCAGCGGCCGCCGTCTCCTGTGTGGTCAGCGGGTCCACCACGATCCAGCCCGTGCGGCCCTGGATCAGGGTGAGGTTGGCCAGATCGAACCCGCGCAGCTGCCAGATTCCTTCACGCACCTGGTACAGGCCGGGCGTCTGGTTCAGGCGCGCCTGGCGCCAGAGGCCGGGGTGGACGGTGGCCGGCGCCTCGCCCTGCGCAAAGCGCAGCACGTCGAAGTCCCATACCACCTGGCCCTGGACATTGCGAACCTGGCCGCTGGGGCTAGCGATCAGGCCACGGCGCGCGTCCTCGAAGCTCTCGGGCGCATTCACGTCCAGGGCGCCCAGGGTGGCGGCCTGGCGCACACGCGTGACCGCGGTTGCGTCGTGGCGGACGTCGGTGGCATGGGCTGGGGTTGCGGGGGCCAGGCCCAGCCAGAGCGGCAGGGCAAGTGCCGCGCACAGGGAGAGGGTTCGCATGGAAAAGTTACCTGTTTGAGAAGTCAAAATGGCTTCCAGCGCTTGATGTGCAAGCGCTGGAAGCTATCAAAATTGATAATGCATCCCGGGTTGGAGCGGGCCGGGCCGCGCGCAGGCAGGCGCGCACGGCATGCCCGGCGCCGTCACATCGGTTCGAGCTTGATGCGCTTCATCATGGCTTCGGTGAAGCCGATTTCCTTGCCGAAGGCGCGCGTGAAGGTCTCGCTGTCTTGCAGGTGGACCATGCCGCCTTGCTCTTCGAGGGCCGCCACCACAGTGGGCTTGCGCAGGGCGGCCTCAAACGCAGTTCGGACGCGGGAGACGATGGCATCGGGCGTGCCGGCGGGCACGGAGACGCCGCCCCACGAGGTCAGCTCCACCCCGGGAAGGCCCGCCTCGGCCAGCGTGGGCACGTTGGGAAGCTTGGGGTTGCGCGCGGGTCCGGTCACGGCCAGCGGACGCAGCTTGCCGGCCACGATGTTGGCGTACGCCACGGCGGTGATGGGGGCGCCAAAGCTCACCTGCTGACCCATTACGGCGTTGACGATTTCGGAGGCGCCCTTGTACGGCACGTGCGTGGCCTGCGCCTGGCCCACGCTGAGCATCATCTCGACGCCCAGGTGCGAGGGCGTGCCGACGCCGCCTGAGGCGTAGTCCAGCTTGCCGGGCTGCGCACGCATGCGCGCCAACAGGTCCGAGAGGCTGCGGATGTCGCTGTGTGCATTGACCACGACCACCGTGTCCGAACTGGTAAGCCCGATCACATGGCGAAAATCCTTGAGTGCGTCGTAGCCCGGCTGTTTGTACATGCGCATGCTGGCCGCCATGGTCGACGCGGCGTAGACCCAGGTGTAGCCGTCGGGCGCGGCCTTGGCCGCCTGGCGCGCTCCCAGGTTGCCGCCTGCGCCGCCCTTGTTCTCGATCACCACGGGCTGCCCCAGTTCCTTGGACACGGCTTCGGCCACGATGCGGGCGGTGGTGTCGGGGCCCGTCCCGGCGAGGTAGGGCACCACCCACTTGATGGGGCGCGCTGGCCACGCCTCGGTGGCCAGCGCGGATGCGCCAGCCAGCAGCGGCAGCAGGCCCGCAGCGATCAGGGCGCGGCGGCGCAGGCGGGGGGTGTCATGGTTTGTCATGTCTTGTCTCCTTGTGATTGTCGTGTCGGTGTGCGTTGGGTACCCAGCTTGTGCCATGGGTGCGACCCGAGCGAGGGCCGCAGCAAAGCCGCTCAGGGGGATGCCAACAGTTCTTTTGCGATGGTGTTGCGCTGGATCTCGCTGGTGCCGGTGAGCACTCGATACATGCGCAGCATGCGGAAGAGAAACTCCACACGCCGCCCCTGCACGATGCCTTCGCCGCCATGGATCTGGACCGCGCGATCGGCAATGCGAAAGGCCGCCTCCGAGCAGAACAGCTTGGCCATGGACGATTCGGCACGGGGCTCGGCGCCTGCGTCGATGGCGCGGGCGGTGGCCAGCATCAACCCGCGCGCGGCGGCCCAGTCGGTCGCCATGTCGGCCAGCAGGTGCTGGATGGCCTGGAACTGCCCGATGGCACGGCCGAACTGGTGGCGTTGCTGTGCATAGTCGCGCGCATCGCGCAGCGCCACCTGTGCCAAACCCAGCATGGCCGGGCAATGCAGCAGGCGGTTCACGCTGATGCGGCCCAGCGCCAGCGCGAGGCCGCGCCCGGGTTCTCCGATCAGGTTCGCGGCGGGCACGCGCGCACCGTCCAGGGTGATGTTGCCCGTGCTCGTTTGCCCGGCCATGGTCTTGTAATTCGATTCCACACGCACGCCGGGCGCGTGCAGGTCCACGAAGAAGGCGGTGACCTCGCGCTTCTTCGGGTCCGGGTCGTCGTGGGTGGCGGTGGACGCCATCAGCACCGCGTAGTCGGCAAACGGCGAGCCCGAGATGAAGCGCTTGGTGCCCGTGATGATGAAGTCGTCGCCATCGCGCACGGCGCGCGTCTGCACGTTGCCGGCGTCCGAGCCGGCCTCGGCCTCCGTCAGCGCGAAACAGATGGCCATCTCGGCCCGCGCCACCGGCAGGATGAAGTGCTGCATCTGGTGCGGCGTGGCCATGCGCGCCAGCGCGCCCACGCGCGGCGGGCCGCTCAGCTCGCCGAACACATGCGGGGCAAACGGCGAGCCGCTGGCGTAGATGGCTTCCTTGACCAGCACATGGTCCAGCGTGGACAGGCCCAGCCCGCCCATCTTCTGCGGCAGCGTCATGCCGTAAAAGCCCAGCGTGTGTGAGCGTTTCCACACCTGCTGCAGCAAGGCCTTGTCGGGCGCGCACTCATGGTCTATGCCGTGCTCGCGTGCCAGAGCGGCCAGCTCGCCGTACAGAAACTCGTTGATGCGCCCGATCAGCTCGGCTGCCTGTGGCGAGCCCTCAAAAGGCATGCCGGGAAAGAGCGGCGCGGGGAGGGGGGATGTGATGTCGTTGTTCATGTCAGGATTCCTTGTCGTTGGCTGTGAAAGCGGGCTCTGGAAACCGGCGCAGGCCCAGACGAGAGACGCCGAGCAAGCGCCGCCCCGCAGCGGGGACGTCGTCCCCTTCCCGCAGCGCGAAGCACTAAGAGCGGCTAACAAAACTCAGCGAAGCGGCCCTGGCTAGGCGTTTCGCCGCAGGCAGTACAAGTAGTACGACAAGGCGAGACAACGACGCCAGGGGAGTTTTGTTAGCCGCT